>JAHJCM010000179.1 GCA_018812945.1 Gammaproteobacteria bacterium
CCCACCAGCACTTTTTGGAAACGGCGTTCAAGCGCCGCGTCTTTTTCGATGTATTTGCGGTATTCGTCCAGCGTGGTCGCGCCGATACAATGCAACTCACCACGGGCCAACGCAGGCTTCAACATATTTCCAGCATCAATCGCGCCCTCGGCTTTGCCGGCACCCACCATGGTGTGAATTTCATCAATAAACACAATGGTCTGGCCTTCATCAGCGGCCACGTCTTTAAGTACAGCTTTGAGGCGTTCTTCAAATTCGCCACGGTACTTGGCACCAGCCAGCAACAAGGCCATGTCCAATACCAGCACACGCTTGTTTTTCAAGGTATCGGGTACTTCGCCGTTCACAATGCGCTGTGCCAAACCTTCCACAATGGCGGTTTTACCCACGCCAGGTTCGCCGATCAGCACGGGGTTGTTCTTGGTTCTGCGCTGCAAAATCTGAATGGCGCGGCGAATTTCATCATCGCGACCAATCACGGGATCCAGCTTGCCCATGCGAGCCCGCTCGGTTAGATCAATGGTGTATTTTTTCAAGGCCTCGCGCTGGCTTTCACCGTCTGCACTGTCCACGGCCGCACCGCCGCGCACCTGTTCAATTGCGGTGTTCAGCGATTGTGCATTCAAGCCCGCCTCTTTCATCACCTTGGCCAATCCGGTGCTGTCTTGCAGGCAAGCCAGCAAAAACAGTTCACTGGCAATGAACTGATCACCGCGCTTTTGCGCCTCTTTGTCGGTCAGGTTCAAAGCAGCCTGCAGTTTGCTGCCTATCTGGATTTGACCGGCGTTGTTAGCCACTTGAGGCAGGTTGTTCACCTCGGCTTCAACGCCCTTGATCAATACCTGCGGGTTACCGCCAGCCTTGCTGATCACCCCGCGAACAGACCCCTCGCCCTGCTTGAGCATGGCCAACAAGACGTGTGCAGGTTCAACGGTGGGGTTGTCTTTTCCCACAGCCAGGCTTTGGGCGTCGGCCAAAGCTTCCTGAAACTTGGTGGTGAGTCGATCTAAACGCATGTGTGCAAACCCTTCTTAACAATTTTGAGTCACAATACCCATGAACGGTATGTGTGGGCGAGCGTGTTGTTTTCAAGATAGCGCCAACACAAATGACATGCACTATTTTTCAAACACGCCAACATGCAAATCAAACAACTCCAAGTAGCTTACGCGCCCGAGCATGACCGCATATTGATGCGAATCAATTCGGCTGAAAATCAGGAGGTACGGATATGGCTAACGCGCCGCATGGTGCGCATGTTGATACCCAGCCTGGATGAAATGATGCAGAAGCTGCTGGCCAGCGACAGGCCGCTAAACGAGGCGGGCCGCAAAGCGCTGCTCGAAATGAGCCGCGAAGTGTCGCTGTACTCCGCTGATTTCAAAAGCCCGTTTCAAGACAAAAACACCACCACGCCACTGGGTGCCGACCCCCTTCTGATCACTCAGATTGAGCTGCGCCCCAGTGGCGAGGCGCACAACACCGATCTGGTGTTGAAATTGGTTGCAGACAGTGGCAAAGGGTTCGAGATGCGAATGGCCGAACAGCTGCAACACGGCTTTGCTGACTTGTTGATCAAAACCTGTGGGCAGGCTGATTGGGGTTTGCATTTCAAGAGTGTGCCCAGCATTATCGAGCGGCCCGAAACGCGCCACTTGAACTGAACCGGATTAAAAGCGCTTAACTGGCCAGGAACATTTCCTGAAGGTCATTCAGAAAACGAAAGCCCAATTCAGTGGGCTTGAACAGGCCAGGTTGAGTTTCGATCAAACCTTTGCTTAATGCCTGTTTCAAAGGCTTTTGCAAATCGCTCAGTGGCCTGCCACAACGCTCCACGAACCAGCTTTCGGGTACACCGTCGATCAAGCGCAAGGCATTGAGCATGAACTCGAATGGCAACTCCCTCACAGCCAGGGTGCGCACCTCCAGTGGTTGCGCCGCGCCCTCCATTTCTTCCATGTAAGCCATGGGGTTGCGGTGGCGGATTTCCCGTTCAATGCGGTTGGGGTAACTTATTTTTGCGTGCGCCCCGGCACCCAGCCCTAAGTAGTCGCCAAACCCCCAATAATTCAGGTTGTGCTGGCAGCGATGCCCGGGTTTGGCAAAGGCCGAAATTTCGTATTGCTCAAAGCCTGCCTCCTTCGCAGCCTTGTGAACAGCCTCTTCAATGTCGATCAAGGTGTCGTCATCGGGCAGAGGCGGCGGTTTTGCGGCAAACAGCGTGTTGGGCTCCAGGGTCAACTGGTACAGGCTTAAGTGCGTGCTGTTCAGCGCCACAGCCTGCGCCACATCGGCCAGTGCCTGCTCCACGTTTTGATGGGGCAAGGCATACATCAGATCAATGTTCACTTCATCGAACAAGGCCACGGCACTGCGCACTGCGGCCACGGCCTGCCCGCTGTTGTGCACCCGGCCCAAGGCCTTCAAGTGAGAATCGGAGAAACTCTGCACACCGATCGACAAGCGGTTGATGCCCGCCTCTCGAAAGCCTTCAAATCGCGCTTGTTCAAAAGTACCAGGGTTGGCTTCCATGGTGATTTCGCCACTTTGTGGCATGCCCAAACGTGCACGCACTGCACCCAACAATTCATCAATCAACTCGGGCGCAAACAAGGAAGGTGTGCCACCGCCAATGAAAATGGAGTACAACTTTCGGCCCCAGATTTTGGGCAACTGCTGATCCAGGTCGGCTACAAGGGCGTTGAGGTAACGGCGTTGCAAGTCCATGGGCAGCGACTCTGCGAAACCCTGCTCACCAGCGCTTGATGGATTCATGTCGACGCGCTGTATGTCGGACACCAGCGGTACACCCACTTCACGCAGCTTGCTTTCCGGCGCCAAGTGACTGTTGAAATCGCAATAAGGGCATTTGCGCACACACCAAGGCAGGTGAATGTAAAGCGCTAGCGGCGGCATGGCAGCAAATCGAAGTTCGCTGGGCATGAAGACACGGCCCACCAGGTTGCCAGCCGTGGTTGAAGCCATGAATCCCGGCTTGCCTGATTTGTCCTCGCCCTGCTTCACTTATGCAACCGCCTTTTTCAAACCCAGGCGCTGCTGAAATTCCTGCAACAGGGCTTGGGTGGCCAGCGCCCGGTGACTGAATTGGTTTTTCAATTCTTTGGGCATTTGAGCGGCCGTGCACTGATGCTCTGGCAACCAGAAGTGAGGGTCGTAACCAAAACCGTGCTCACCTTGCGGTGTATCAATGACCTCGCCCCACCACATTTTTTGAGCAATGGTGGGTGTGGGGTCGTCGGCATGGGCCACCCACACCATGGCGCACACAAAATACGCGCGGCGGTCTTCAACACCCTGGAGCTTTTCAATCAAGCAGGCGTTGTTGTTGGCATCGCTCTTGTCTTGCCCAAACAAGGTGGCATAGCGGGCCGACAACACGCCCGGCGCCCCCCCAATGGCCGGCACGCACAGGCCCGAGTCATCGGCCAGCGCGGGGCGGCCTGTAAGGCGGCTGGCATGGCGCGCCTTGGTCAGGGCGTTCTCCACAAAGGTATGAAAGGGCTCCTCGGCATCGGGCACACCCAGTTCACCTTGTGCAACCCAATTCACGCCCCAAGGGGCAAACAGGTCCTGAAATTCCCGCAGTTTGCCCTTGTTGCCACTGGCCAATACCCATTCGCTGTTAGCTGCCATCGCTTTGTAATCCAACTTGGTTTTTATGCCTGTAAAGCCGCTTTCTGCAGGCGAACCAGCTCAGCAATACCGGCTGCGGCAGAGTCCAGCATGCCATTCAATTCGTCCCGGCTAAAGGCATCGCCCTCGGCGGTGCCCTGCACTTCTACAAAGCCGCCTTTCTCGGTCATCACCACATTCAAGTCGGTTTCGCAGGTGGAGTCTTCGTCGTAATTCAAGTCAAGCACCACCTGCCCATTGACCACTCCCACCGACACAGCCGCCACGAACTGCTTGATCGGGTTTTCAGCCAAAGCGCCGCTGGCCACCAGTCTGCCAATTGCATCTGCCACAGCGACCATGGCGCCCGTGATCGATGCCGTGCGTGTGCCGCCATCGGCCTGGATCACATCGCAATCAATTTTCAGGGTGCGCTCACCCAGCTTGTTTAAATCGACTGCTGCGCGCAAGGCACGGCCAATCAAACGCTGAATTTCCTGCGTACGGCCACTTTGCTTGCCCTTGGCTGCCTCACGATCCATTCGGGAATGGGTAGAACGGGGCAACATGCCGTATTCGGCAGTCAACCAACCCTGGTTCTGTCCTTTCAAAAAGCCTGGCACTTTGTCTTCAACGCTGCAGGTGCACAACACATGGGTGTCGCCGAAACGCACCATGACTGAACCCTCGGCATGCTTGGTGTAATTGCGCTCCAGGCTGATATTGCGCAAGGTGTGGGGGCTTCGTCCGTCAGGGCGGGCTTGGGTGGCGTTCATTCAAATTCTCCAGAGCGTGTTCTTTTGTAGTGCACGCATTATGGCGCATCTTCCAGGTCGAGAAACAATTGGGCTTGCCCTTTGGTTCGCCTGCTTTCCTCGGCGGCCTTTTCAAGCGCATCCTCCGCAGGTGTAATCAGATGGCTGGCTTTGATTCCCAACAGGCGAATGGTTGATCTTGCCCCTTTGTCTTCAAATGGAATTTTCTTCAGGCAAGCCCGAGTGGCTTGAAGAATTTCTTCCGCAGAGCTCACAGTCAAACCCGTGGTTATATCGCGCGTCAGCGATTTGAAATCAGCGAAGCGCACTTTCACACCGATGGTTTTTGCCAGCCGCTGTTTTCGGGCCAAGTCTTGAGCAAGCTTGTCGGCAAGGTGCAGCAATACTTGCGTCAAGTTGTCGCGCTGCCGGCGCACATGCATGTCATTCTCAAACGTAGTTTCCCGGCTGATGCTTTTCGGCTCTGAATACAAAGCGACTTCCCGCCGGTCGATGCCATGGGCACTTTCATGCATCCAAAGCCCATAACTTTCGCCGAAACGTTCTCTCAGCAAATCGACAGGTTGGGCAGCCAGCTCGGCAATGCTGTTGACACCCATGGCTTTCAGCTTTTCCTGAGCCTTGGGCCCCACCCCATTGATTTTGCCCACCGGAAGCGGCCAGATTATTTCCTGAAACTGGTCGGGGCGCACCACGCTTAGACCGTTTGGTTTTTGCAAGTCGGAACAGATCTTGGAGGTCAACTTGTTCTCGGACAAACCCACTGAACAGGTCATTCCGCCAGTGGCCCGGCTTACTGCAGCCTTTAATCGGCGCGCCAGTTCAATGGCTGCCTCATAATCCCCCCCGGTTTCCGCGGTCAAATCAATGTAGATTTCATCGATACCGCGGTCTTCCACGTTGGGTGCCAATTCCCGCACGGCGGTCTTGAACTGCCGAGACAAGGTTTTGTACCAGTCGAAATCGGCAGGAAGTAATACAGCATGGGGTGCCAACTTGGCAGCCTTCATGGTCGGCATGGCCGAATGCAAACCCAGCGCACGGGCCTCGTAGTTGGCGGTGGTTAACACACCCCTGCCCTGGTACTGAGCCAAGGTCGGGAATTGCTGCCCGGGCAGCGGCTGCATGCCTCGGCGCCCCCCAACCGCCACGGGCAAACCCCGCAAAGCCGGGTTGCGCACCAATTCGGCATTGGCGTAGAAGGCGTCCAGGTCCAAATGGGCAATGATTCGACCCGACAAAAACACCCCCGAATAAAACAAGCACCAGCCCAGAGTTTACAATCCATGCACCACCGACACACACGCACAGGCCGCAAATGAGCAAGGACAGCAAAAACACCGCCGCAGTACACAGCATGACAGGCTTTGCCAATACACAAAGTACGACCCGTGCTGGCACCCTGAGCATGGAGTTGCGCAGCGTGAATTCCCGTTTTCTGGACCTGAACTTTCGCATGGCCGATGACCTGCGCATGGTGGAACCACTGATCCGCGAAAAACTGATGAACGCGCTGAGCCGTGGGAAGGTGGAATGCCGGATTTCCTGGGGACGTGCAGAGGGTGAAAAACGGATTCCGAAGGTTGATCTGGAACAAGTCAAACAATTGGCTGCGCTTGAGGCCAGCATTCAAGGTGCCTTGCCCAAGGCCAACGGCTTTCGCATTACCGAGGTGCTGAACTGGCCTGGTGTGGTCGAAGACAACAGCCTGAGCGGCGAAGAGTTGCAAGAAACCATTTCAACCTTGTGCGACCAGGCCATTGAAGCCTTAAAGCAAAGCCGCGAACGTGAGGGTGCTGGCCTTGCAGCGGTGCTTCTGGAAAAAATCGATGGAATGGAGGCGATTGTGAACAGCCTGCTGCCAATGTTGCCCCAATTTTTGGCCCACTATGAAGGCAAGATTCGGGAACGCATGACCGAGGCCTTTGACAAAATCATTTCGGACAAAGCAAGCCACTTGACCATGGAAGACCTTGAAGAACGCATCAAACACGAGGTGGCCCTGCATAGCGTACGCATTGATGTGAAAGAGGAAGTCGAGCGGCTGCAAACGCACTTCACTGAGGTGCGCCGTATTCTGAAAAAAGGCGGGGTGATTGGCAAACGGCTGGATTTTGTAACCCAGGAATTGAACCGCGAGGCCAACACCTTGGGCAGCAAAGCACACGCGATTGCGCAAACCCAGGCCAGCATTGATTTGAAAGTGTTGGTGGAGCAGTTTCGCGAGCAGGTCCAAAACATCGAATAAACTTCGGCATTTGCAATTGAACTGAACCAATCCGAATACTTGGGCACCCAATCGAACTTTCGTTTGTTCGAGACCTTGCCCAATGACCACACCCATCTCTTTATTCAACCAACTCCTGAAACAGATACTGCCCCAATCGGGCACGGATCAGCGCCTTGCAGGCCTGCTCATGGTCGCCAAAGGGCAGCAGCGAGCGGCACAAGCCTTGTTGTGCCACCCCACACTGCGGATGCAACGCGACGATCTCGCTCAATACCGGGTTGGTCAGGAAAAACTGGCTGATATGGACCTGATCAAAAGCGGCCGCCTGGAAATCGGCAATTCCAGCCAGGGGGAAATTCCAAAAGTCAAAGTGGGTGAGCGATACAAGTTCGAAAACGAGCTGTCCCTTCAGGAAAGGATTGAAGTGCTGTCAGCACCTCAAACCATGCCCAATGTCAATAAGCAGGGGCCACAGCCCCTGCCGGTTACCGCAGCAGAACGGTGCGTGCTTCGGGATTACATTGCAACGGATGGACACTCGCAACGCATGAACGAATTTTTGCGTGGGGAGTTCAAGGGTGCACCACGGCAGCACTCGGATCTTCGAGAGCGCAGCCTGATATTGATCAGCTTTTTGAATGCCCTGCCTGTGCAATCAGCCCAGGCCCAACACAACCTGAATCTCAACTCTCCGATGTTTCTGGCGATGTTGGACGCGGCAAAAACGGGTAAACCTTTCGTTCCCGACTATTTCTTGAGCATGCGCAAGCGCGACGAGCCATCCGCCGCCATGGTTTCGAGCCTTTTTGGTACGGTCAGCTGCGTGATTGAAACTGAGCTGGCCAAAGATGTGTCCGTGTCGAATGCCCTACTGCCCAATGAACGGGAATTAATCGCCGCGCCCATTTCAAGTTATCAAGTAAACAAAGGCAGTGGCTTCGGCGATGAAACCTCCACAAAACCGTGGTTTGTTCTGACAGAGCATTCCAAGCACTCTGAATAAACATGCGGCATGGCGAGTCCACAGGAAATCCCATAGAATCACGGCTTATTGATCCTTGTTCGAGCGCTTCATGACCGCCTTGGCCCAACCCCAGCACACGCCACAGTATTCTGGCAGCCTCTTTATTGTCAGCGCCCCTTCAGGCGCTGGCAAATCCTCGCTGGTGAAAGCGCTTTTGGCCGAGGTTCAGGGCATTGGTCTTTCCATCTCCAATACCACTCGAAAGGCGCGCCCTGGCGAGGTTGATGGCAAAGACTATCATTTCATCTCCCAGCCCGAATTCGAAGCCATCCGAGACCAAGACGGCTTTCTGGAATGGGCCCATGTGCACGGCAACTACTACGGCACATCGCGTTCATGGGTGGAAGGGCAAATGGCAATTGACCGCGACGTACTTCTGGAAATTGACTGGCAAGGCGCCGAGCAAGTGGTGCGCAAGGTAGAAAATGTCGTGTCGATCTTCATTCTTCCGCCAAGCATCGAAGAACTCGAAAAAAGACTGCGTGGGCGTGGCACAGACAGTGAAGAGGTAATTTTGAAGAGAATGGGTGCTGCACAACTCGAGATCGAGCAGGCGAGACGCTTTGATTATGTTATCCTTAACGATGATTTCACACAGGCTCTTTTGGAGCTGAAATCGATCGTCTTCGCATCCCGTTGCGCTGAATTAAAATTGGCCAAATCGGTATGGGCCAAAATGCCACGTTCACCGAAAGGTACGGTATGCCCCGTCAAGGGGTCAACCAAGCGAGATCTAAGCCAATGTGGCCCCCGTTTGATAGAGGGCACAGTGCCATTACCTGCATCATAAAATTGGCTGCTGAGTTCAGTCATGCCATACATATTGAGGCATC
>JAHJCM010000180.1 GCA_018812945.1 Gammaproteobacteria bacterium
AAAACACTCTCCACTTTACAATGTTGTCAGTTCAGCCGCCTTGTTGCGTCTAGCCGATTTGCATTAACTTTCCCAGCAAGGAATTCAAATGAAGATTCACGAGTATCAAGGCAAGGAAATTCTGAAGAAGTACGGTGTGGCTGTTCCCACTGGCTATCCCTGTTTTTCAATTGACGAGGCAATTGCTGCCGCGGAGAAGCTGGGCGGCCCGGTTTGGGTGGTGAAGGCGCAAATTCACGCAGGCGGCCGCGGCAAGGGCGGTGGCGTGAAAGTGGCAAAGAGCATGGACGACGTAAAAACGTATGCCAGCCAAATTTTGGGCATGCAGTTGATCACCCATCAAACAGGTCCTGAAGGCCAGAAAGTCAGCCGTTTGCTGGTTGAAGAGGGTGCAGACATCAAAAAGGAATACTACGTTGGCATGGTGGTTGACCGTGTTACCCAGCGGGTTTGTGTCATGGCGTCCAGCGAAGGCGGCATGGAAATTGAAGAAGTGGCCGAACACACCCCAGAACTGATTCACAAAGTGTACGTGGATCCCGTTGCCGGGCTGGCCGACGCAGAGGCCGATGATTTGGCAGTGAAAATCGGCATTCCCGCGGGTTCTGTTGCCAAAGCACGTGTGGCGTTTCAAGGTTTGTACAAAGCGTTTTGGGAAACTGACGCTAGCCTGGCCGAAATTAACCCACTGATCTTGACTGGCTCTGGCGACATCATCGCACTGGATGCGAAACTGAACTTCGATTCCAACGCCTTGCACCGTCATCCCGAAATCGTGGCCTTGCGCGATTTGGCCGAAGAAGATCCTGCTGAAATCGAAGCGAGCAAATTCGATTTGAGCTACATCAGTCTCGACGGCAACATTGGTTGCCTGGTGAACGGCGCTGGTTTGGCGATGGCCACTATGGACACCATCAAGTTGTTTGGTGGAGAGCCTGCCAACTTCCTCGATGTGGGCGGCGGTGCCACCACCGAGAAAGTGACAGAAGCTTTCAAAATTATGTTGAAAAATCCCAACCTGAAAGCCATTTTGGTGAATATTTTTGGCGGCATCATGCGATGCGATGTGATTGCAGATGGCGTGGTGGCTGCATCGAAGGCAGTGGGTTTGTCGGTTCCTCTGGTTGTGCGCATGAAAGGTACGAACGAAGATTTGGGCAAGAAAATTTTGGCTGAATCTGGTTTGCCAATCATTGCAGCGAACACCATGGGCGAGGCTGCGCAAAAAGTGGTGGCTGCAACCAAGGGCGCTTAAGCGCCCGGTGCTCCACATTTGACAGCCATTCAACACGAAAAAGGATTTTCACAATGTCTATTCTCATTAACAAAGACACCAAGGTAATTACCCAAGGTATTACTGGTAAAACTGGTCAGTTTCACACGCGCATGTGCCGTGAATACGCCAATGGCAAGAACTGCTTTGTTGCAGGTGTAAACCCCAAGAAAGCTGGCGAAGATTTTGAAGGTGTGCCAATTTACGGCACGGTGGCCGACGCCAAAAAACAGACCGGTGCCAACGCATCGGTGATTTACGTTCCTCCTCCCTTTGCTGCGGCTGCCATTTGGGAGGCTGTAGAAGCTGATCTGGATTTGGTGATTTGTATCACTGAAGGTATTCCCGTCCGTGACATGATCGAGGTGCGTGATCGCATGCGCCGGGAGGGTCGCAAAACCATCGTGGTGGGCCCAAACTGCCCCGGCGTTATTACGCCTGATGAAATCAAGATTGGCATCATGCCTGGCCACATTCACAAAAAGGGACGTATTGGTGTGGTGTCTCGCTCCGGTACCCTAACCTATGAGGCAGTGGGTCAGTTGAGTGAGTTAGGCTTGGGTCAGTCCACAGCCGTGGGTATTGGTGGTGACCCCGTGAACGGGCTGAAGCATATTGACGTGATGCGAATGTTCAATGACGATCCCGACACCGATGCCGTGGTCATGATTGGTGAAATTGGTGGCAGCGATGAAGAAGAAGCTGCCTTGTGGGTGAAGGACAACATGAAGAAGCCCGTGGTTGGTTTCATTGCTGGTGTGACAGCGCCCCCAGGAAAGCGCATGGGCCATGCCGGCGCCATCATCTCTGGCGGTAAAGGTACCGCTCAGGAGAAGCTGGCCATTATGGAAGAGTGCGGTATTACTGTGACCAAAGACCCCTCCGTGATGGGCCAATTGCTGAAGAAGGCCATCGGGGCCTGAGTAGTCAAGTCGTAGTTCATAAAAAAACCCCACCATTCACTCAGAATGGTGGGGTTTTTCTTTTTAACCCTAGCGGGGGTACTTCACGCAAGCTGAACACCGAAGAATGGTTTCTCAACACCACTTTTCGATGTGAGGAATGCGACGATGAAGACCACAAGAGTTTTTACCCGGAAGAAGTTTTCAAAAGGTTTTACCCTGATTGAATTGATGATTGGCATTGCGATTATTGGCGTGCTGTCTGCAATTGCAATCCCGGCGTTTCAGGATTATTTGAACCGCTCTAAAGTCACGGAGTTAATGAACATTGCCCAGTCTTGCAAGGCGGGTATTATTGAATTCACAGCCACAACAAATGCATGGCCGGCCAATGCCAGTGATGCGGGTTGTCAGTCCAACGTAGCCGCGCAGAGTCAGTACGCACGTCAATTGCTTGTGGGTGCGAACGGTAGAATTCAAGTCACATTTCAGGCCAATACGGTAGCTGCGGGCATCGCTGCCAATAATTTTATCGCCTTGATTCCATTCACCGGCGGCGTAAGGCACACTGATCCCTTACAGCCGGTGGGGGAATGGCGTTGCGTCACCAACGTTGCGGCTGAGTTCCGACGCTACTTACCCGCAGCTTGCCGCAACAACAACGTTAACTAAAATTTACCGACTGAAATCACTCTTGCCACCGCGTTTCTCGACGAGTCTGGTTTGAGTCATGACCATGCCCTTGTCAATCGCTTTAAGCATGTCGTAAATGGTGAGAAGCCCTACCTGAACACCGGTCAGGGCTTCCATTTCCACCCCTGTTTTGCCCACGGTTTGCGCGGTGCAGGTGCAATTAACCTCGCACAGTTCATCGTTTAGCTCAAATTCAACTGCCAGTCGAGTCAGAGGAAGTGGGTGACACAATGGAATAAGATCAGAGGTGCGTTTTGCCCCCTGTATCGCCGCAATTCTGGCGACCCCCAACACATCGCCTTTCTTGGCGGTTCCCGCTTTTAAAACAGCGTAGGCCTCATGCCCCAGCTGAATGGTGCCCGTGGCAACGGCTTTGCGTTCAGTTTCGGTTTTTCCGCCCACATCGACCATGTGTGCATTGCCTTCTTGGTCAAAGTGCGTAAGTCCGTTCATTGTGTTAATCCCCTGCTGACTGATTGTCTTAACTTCAAAGGTGCTGGTCGCATTGCCTGCCAGGTGTTTACCTAAATTTACCCAAGGAAAAGCCGTGCTACGCCCGAAGTTGATTGAACTTGTTTTTCATCGCGCTATCATACCCAGACTACCACCGTAAAAAGCCCATGATGCGTCTTGATTTTCGGAAAAGTGTTGCGAGTGTGCTGTGCAGTACCCTGCTGTTGTCTTCTATCTTGTCGCCGATCGCGCATGCGGATGGCTTGAATAATTTGCCAAGCCTGGGTGATGCGGGTGGTGCAGAGCTTTCTGTTCAGGATGAGCGCCGACTGGGGGCCCTGATCATGAAGGATTATCGGGCTTTTGGCGCGGTCAACACTGACCTAGAAATTACGGCCTACATCAGCCGCTTGGGCAACACAATCGTTCAGGCTGCCTCGGAATCTCCATCCAACTTTGAGTTTTTTCTGGTCACCGACAAATCCGTGAATGCGTTTGCCATGCCGGGTGGCTACATTGGCGTGCACACAGGGTTAATTGCGGCTTCCCAAACTGAATCCGAATTGGCCTCCGTGTTGGCGCACGAGATGGGGCACGTGACCCAGCGCCACATTGCGCGCCGTTTTGGGCAACAAAAGCAAACCAGTCTCGTCGCCACCGCGGCCATGATTGCCGCCTTGCTGGTGGCGGGTTCCAATCCACAAGCAGCTTCTGGCCTCATGGCAGCAGGCGCTGGTTACTCCATTGATCAGCAATTGTCCTTTTCTCGCGATGCGGAACGGGAGGCGGATCGGGTTGGGTTTTTGACTCTTCAGCAAGCCGGTTTTGATACTCATGGCATGGTGGATTTTTTTGGACGTTTGCAAACAGCCTCCCGTCTATACGAAAACAATGCGCCTTCCTATTTGCGTACTCACCCGCTAACCACCGAGCGAATTGCCGACATTCGTAACCGAGCTGGTTTGGAAAGCAGCTCGAATCGAAGTCAAAATCAGTCAAGCCTTGAATTCGAGCTAATCCGGGTCAAGTCGATTGTGTTTGCTGAACGGAGCAACCAACAGCTGGCAGACCGTTTGCGAACTTTTGAATCACCCAATGAGCAAGAGGGTATCAAAGATCCAGTGGCGTTAATGTACGGCCGTTCGCTGGTCTTGAATTCCATGGGGCGAAAGCAGGAAGCCTTGGCCGCCAGTGAAAAGGCCATCGATCTGTTTAAATGCGGGCAATCTGTGGTCAAAAAAACCGAGGTGCCCTTGCTGCTTCAAAGTCAGCGCATGAGAATGGCCATGGATGTAAGCTTGCCGTTGGCCTCCGCGCCCATGGACCAGCGTACTGTACGGGAGCGCTCGGCCTTGAATGCGCAGGAAAAGGCCACGCTTGGGCAACTGACAGCCTTGCGAAATGACTTTAAAAGTGAAATGTCCGTTCGTCTGCTGTATGCCGAAGGGTTACAGCGTTTGGGTTTGTTTAAGGAATCAGACGCGTACCTGAAAGAACTTTCCCAGGCCTATCGCTCTGTGCCCGAGGTTTTTGATCTGCTCGCCCAAAGTGCTTTGGCTTTACGAAAGCCGGCGGAACACCACATGGCCTTGGCTCAGTCTTACAACGCACGTCAAGCCTATTTGCCAGCCATTGAACAGGCTGAAATTGCCAAACGGTACGCGAGGGATAATTATTACTTGTTGGCAGAAATTGACGCCAAACAACGCGAATACAAACGCAAAGCCGATGCTGAGCGAGAATTCGCAAAGTTTGGTAACTAAGTTTGGCAACTAAGTTCGGCCACTAAGTTTGGCAACCAGCCAGCAAACGAAGCTGAGTCAATCTTTGTGATAATCACTGACTCGTTGTACTTCATTGGCCGATCCCAGCATCACCGCGCAGCGTTGGTGTAAATCGGTAGGCTGTATGTCCAGAATACGCTGGGCTGCATCGAAGCTTTTGCCGCCAGCTTGCTCCACCAGCATACTCATCGGGTTGGCTTCGTACATCAGGCGCAGCTTGCCAGGCTTGTTGGGGTCGCGCAGGTCTTTGGGGTACATGAAAATACCGCCCCGGGTCAGCACTCGGTGCACATCGGCCACCATGGAGGCAATCCATCGCATGTTGAAGTCTTTGCCGCGCACGCCGGTTTTTCCCTCCAGCAATTCAGCGATGTAACGCTGCACTGGTTTATACCAGTGACGCTGATTCGACATATTGATGGCGAATTCCTTGGTGTCCTCGGGCACATCCATGCTTTCGCTGGTTTGGATGTACTGGCCAGCCTCACGATCGAGCGTAAATGCCACTACGCCCCGGCCAAATGTAAGTACCAACGAGGTTTGGGGGCCGTACACCACGTAACCTGCAGCCAGTTGCTCGGTGCCAGGTTGCAGGAAGCTTTCATTGGTAATTTCGCCAACGTCAGGATTGGGCAGAACTGAGAAAATGGTGCCGATCGACACGTTCACGTCGATATTACTGGAGCCATCCAGCGGGTCGAACAGCACCAGGAAAGGGCGATCGGAGTGCCCAGGCACTGGCGAGCAGTCGTCCAGTTCCTCCGAGGCCATACCCGCCACCACGCCGGTTGCAGCAAGCGCATCCAGAATCATGTCATTGGCAATAATATCGAGCTTTTTCTGGGTTTCGCCTTGCACGTTTTCTGAACCTGCACTACCCAATACGCCGCCCAGCGCTCCTTTGTGAACTGCGGCGGAAATGGATTGCGACACATCGGCAATGGCCGAGATCAACACACCCATGTGCGCATCTGCGTGGTGTTCAAGGTATTGCGCCAAATTCATACTCATCGTTGTCCTCTGTTCAATTCAAAATCAATGGGTGGCCGCGTCCAGCGCTTTGCCGATCACTTCGCGAACATCTGGCGACAACTTGTCTGTGTCCAAGACACGTTCAAGTTGCTTGTGTGCTTTTTCCTGCAGTGCTGGCACCAGTTTTGTCCAGCGGTCCAGCCCACGTGCCATGCGCGCTGCTACTTGTGGGTTAATGGTGTTCAACTCAATCACAAGGTCGGCCCACAGGGCATAACCATCACCTGAATGTGAGTGAAACACACTGGGGTTTTGCATTGCAAAAGCAGCCAAAAGGGAGCGAGCGCGATTCGGGTTCTTCAGCGTGAATGAAGGGTGCTTCAGCAGTTCACGCACTGTTTGCAAAGTGTTCACGTTTTCATTGCTGGCGGGTACTGTGGCCTGCAACATAAACCATTTATCCACGGCAAGCGCTTCATTCTTGAAGCGTTCAAAAAACTCAGCCAATTCAGGCGGGTTACCTGGTCCGTTGTGCACAATATTGCTAAGCGCCGCCATTCTATCCGTCATGTTGTTGGAGGCTGCATATTGAGCCTTCGCCACATTCAGTTCTTCGTCCCCGCCTGCGGCCACCAAATAGGCCAACGCCACATTTTTCAACGTACGCTGGCTGGCGGCCACGGCGTTGTACGTGTAGGGCTGCCCTGTCAAATTACGTGCATCGTAGATCGCCTTGAAGTCTGCTCCGAAAGTACACGCCAACAGATCGCGCAAGGTTGTGCGTGCAAAATGCATCGCAACTGGGTCTACCAGTCCGTCAAATGCCTCAAGCAGTGTTCCCTCACTGGGCAATTGCAAGGCCAAAGCCAAAAAGCCGTCAGACAACTGTTTGTCTTTCAGCAAGTTTTCCACAATTTGCACCGCGGCTTGGGTGTTTGCGCCATCGGTAAGCCCGCGCTGAAGGTAAATGTCCAGAATCGCTTTGCCGTAAATTTTTTGGCAAGCATCCCAACGATTGAATGGGTCGTTGTCGTGACCCGCCAAAAAGATAAGGTCATCCGTAGTGTGGGCGGATTGTAAAATAACGGGCGCAGAAAAGCTGCGAAGCAGCGAGGGCACCACCGGTTTGTCCAAGCCAGTGAATACGAATGTCTGCGTGGATTCGGTAAAGTCAAGTACATCGCCATGCAGCGCATTCGTATTGCTTTCCAGCTGCAAGGACACATCGCGACCACTGGCTTTTTCTACAAAACCCAATTTCACAGGAATGTGAAAGGAGGGTTTGATCGCTTGGCCCGGCGTAGGGCGGCAGTTTTGCTTCAAGGTCAATACCAGTTGACCGTTGGTTTGCGTCCAGCTTGCCGATACCTCTGGGGTTCCTGCCTGTGAATACCAATGGCGAAACTGCTTCAAATCCAGTTCCGGGTGGGCTTCCTGCAGGGCGGTTTCCATGGCGCCGACAAAATCTTCACAGGTCACAGCTTGGCCGTCGTGACGTTCAAAATAAATTTGCATGCCGCGCTGAAACAATTGTTCGCCCAGCAGCGTGTGCTGCATGCGAATAACCTCCGCGCCTTTCTCATACACGGTCACAGTGTAGAAATTATTGATTTCCTGATAACTGTCGGGTCGTATGGGATGCGCCATAGGGCCAGCATCCTCAGGAAACTGTGCGGCGCGAAGCACCTTTACATCTTCAATCCGTTTCACCGCGCGTGCAGAATCTGCCTGCACTTCATCAAGCCCTTCGGCCATCATGTCCGCTGAGAATTCCTGATCACGAAAAACGGTCAAGCCCTCTTTTAACGAGAGTTGAAACCAGTCCCGGCAGGTCACCCGGTTGCCTGTCCAGTTGTGAAAGTATTCGTGGCCGACCACGCTTTCAACATTCTCGAAATCAACATCGGTAGCCAATTCTGGATTGGCAAAAACGAACTTGGTGTTGAAAATATTCAAGCCCTTGTTTTCCATGGCGCCCATATTGAAATCGGCGGTCGCCACAATCATGAAACGGTCCAAATCCAGTTCAAGGCCAAACCGTTCACGGTCCCAGTCAATCGACTTCTTCAAGCTTTGCATGGCAAAGTCGGTTTTATCCAAGTTGCCTGGCTCAACCCATACTTGCAACAATGCTGGCTTGCCGTTGCCTTTTTTCACTGTTTCTTCCTGGCACACAAAGCGACCGGCCACCAAGGCAAACAGGTAAGCAGGCTTGGGAAATGGGTCTTCCCAGCGAGTCATGTGCAAGCCTTCGCCCAGTTTTTTTTCTTCAATCAAGTTGCCATTGGACAAACTGACCGGGTGCGTGGCCTCGTTGGCAATCAGCGTGACTGTGAACTGGCTAAGAACATCCGGGCGATCAGGAAAATAAGTAATACGCCTGAAGCCCTGGGCTTCGCATTGCGTGAAAAAATTGCCGTTGGAGACATACAAACCTTCAAGCCGCGTGTTTTGGTCGGGTTGAATGTAAACAGTAATTTCCAGAACGCCTTCGCGACCAGGGTTGTGAATGGTCAGGCCTGTTTGGCTTTGAGTGTAGCGAGTGGCGTCCAGCTTTTCACCATTGAGCAACACCTGATCCAGCTCAAGATCTTCCCCATCCAGTTCAAGTGGAAGGTTGTCAGGGTTTGAATGGGCCCACACTTCGAATTCCAGGCGACTCGCCACCTTGGTGCGCGAAGGGTTCAGCGTGAACGTCAAATCGGTGCGACTGATTTTGTAGTTCGGCGCGGTGTAGTCCTTGCGATAAAAGGTGATGGGTGCTTGTGCGTCTCTCATGCCTGGAAATCCTCTTACTGCAATGTTGCTGCTAGGTGTTGTTGATTAGTGGTCGTGGCCGCAATCCGGACCATGCTTGTGTTCATGAGCATGCGCATGCGAGTGCTCATGATCGTGACCATGCCCATGGTCGTGGTCACAGCAATCGTGGTGTTTCAGTTCCGGCACCACAATTTCCAGCATGGGTGCAGTCAGTGTGCTGAATTTCAACTCAAAATGCTCCAGCATGTGCATGCATTCATGGCTTGCCACAACGCGCGCGCCTTTTTCATTTAACTGCACCGGCCAAAAGTTAAGGCCTGCTACATGCAGAAATTCTTCGAAGCCTTTCTGGCCACGTACCACTTCAAACAATTCTTCTTGAGCAGCCGCCACAATCGCCCATTCATTGGTGTTTGACACCAGTTTGTCGCCCACCTCCACGGTGTCGTGCAAATGGCAAATCAGGGTGCTGCCGTCGGTGGCTTTCACATCGTGGGGTACTTCCTGGCGTTCATCAAAAGTCAGTTCAATGGTTTTTGCATTGCGAAGCAATACGGCAGCCACCTTGTGGTTGGCCTTTACTACTTTGTTGTACACCACATCGTGGTTGTGGCCGCAATCCGGGCCGTGTTCATGATCGTGATCGTGTGAATGGTCTGCGCTCATGGCGTATCCTTCGAGGTTGTTTAGTCGCGGAAGTTTTCGAAACCCAAAGGTGTTTCAGTCACCTTCTGTTTCAGCAAGGCAATTGCACTTTGCAAGTCATCGCGCTTTGCGCCTTGAATGCGCACAGTATCGCCTTGAATACTGGCCTGTACTTTCATTTTGCTGTCTTTGATTTCTTTCACAACCTGCTTGGCCAGGTCTTTGTCCAGTCCGTTTTTAACCGTCACGGTTTGCTTGATCTTGTCGCCAGAGATCTTTTCTTTTTTGTCAAATGTCAGAAAGCGTACATCTACGTTGCGCTTTGCACATTTGTTGCGAATAATCTCGGCGACCTGCTCCAATTTGAAGTCATCGTCGGCATACACCATGATGGTGTTCTCGTTCAATTCGACTTTGGAGTCAGACCCCTTGAAATCAAAGCGGGTACCAATTTCCTTGTTCGCCTGATCGACCGCGTTGCGCAATTCGATCAAGTCCGGTTTGCAGACCACATCAAAAGACGGCATAGTTCATTC
>JAHJCM010000181.1 GCA_018812945.1 Gammaproteobacteria bacterium
GCTCTTTGATATTCCGGTATTGTTTTCCATCAATACAAAACAGTTGCGAAGCACGGCAGTGCCCACAAGAAGGAGACATTTGTGACAGATAAAGCCTGGATTCAGAGCTACCCACCGGGTGTACCCACGTCGGTCGATTTGGATCAGTACCCCTCTATTCGGGATATTTTTGAGGACGCAAGTCGCAAGTTCGCAGACAAAACTGCATTCAGCAACATGGGTACGGCGCTGACCTACGAGCGCTTGGATTCACTAACCCGCGATTTCGGCGCCTACCTGCAAAGCCTGCCAGGGATGAAGAAGGGCGACCGTGTCGCTTTCATGATGCCCAATTTACTTCAGTACCCCGTGGCCATGTTGGGTGCGATCCGCGCCGGTTTCGTCGCCGTGAACGTGAATCCGTTGTACACCCCCACTGAGCTTGAGCATCAGCTTCGGGATTCAGGTGCCAAGGTGATTGTGGTGTTTGAGAACGTGGCTCACACGCTGGAAAAGGTAATCAAAAATACGCCTGTCGAGCATATTGTGCTGGCTTCCATGGGTGAAATGCACGGTTTCTTCAAGCGCGTATTGCTTAACTTTGTGGTGCGCTATGTGAAGAAGTTGGTGCCGGCGTTCAATATCGCGGGTGCCATTACTTTCAAAAAAGCCTTGGCCCAAGGTCGCAACAGCGAGCTACGCAAGGTCAATATTACCCACGACGATTTGGCGTTTCTGCAATACACCGGCGGAACCACTGGTGTAGCCAAAGGCGCCATGCTGACTCATGGCAATATTGTGGCCAACCTACAGCAAGCATCGGCCTGGTTGAACCAGGACATTGAAGAGGGCAAGGAAATTGCGATCACTGCGCTGCCGATGTATCACATCTTCTGTTTGACTGCGAACATCCTGGTTTTCATTAAGGTAGGCGGGCACTGCCTGTTGATTACCGACCCTAGAAACATGAAAGCTTTCGTGAAAACGCTGGCTGCCGTGCCGTTCACGGCGCTTACAGGTGTTAACACCTTGTTCAATGGCTTATTGAATACCCCTGGTTTTGAGCAAGTCGACTTTTCCCATGTGAAGCTGGTGTTGGGCGGTGGTGCTGCCATTGAGCCTGCGGTGGCTGATCGCTGGAAGAAAGTGACAGGTACGCGTTTGTCGGAGGCTTATGGTTTAACCGAGGCCTCGCCCGCAGTGTGTATTAATCCCCTGCACGAGGAATACAACGGATCGATCGGTTTGCCCGTACCGTCCACTGACGTGACAATTCGTGATGATGACTTTAATGAATTGCCGGTGGGCCAGGAAGGCGAATTGTGCTTGAAAGGCCCGCAGGTCATGCGCGGTTACTGGAACAAGCCACGTGAAACCGCTGAAATTCTGACCCAAGACGGTTGGCTGAAAACCGGCGATATCGCCTACATGGACGAAAACGGCTACTTCTATATCACCGATCGCAAGAAGGACATGATCCTCGTGTCGGGTTTTAACGTATACCCAAAAGAAATTGAAGCTGTGGCCACGCTATTGAATGGTATTTTTGAAGCGGCCGCCGTGGGCGTTCCTGACAGCAAAACCGGCGAGGCGGTAAAGCTGTTTGTGGTTAAAAAAGACCCGGATTTAACCGCGGAGCAGGTGATCGAGCATTGTCGCAAGCACATGACTGCCTACAAAATTCCGCGCCATGTCGAATTCATGAAGGAATTGCCCAAGAGCCCGGTGGGCAAAGTGCTTCGCCGGGAGCTTCGCGACATAGAAAAGAAGCGTTTGCAAGAGCAAACCGCCTGATTTTCCGTGTTTTAGGCAGGTGGCAGCGCTAGGCCGTTGCCTGTTTCTTGAAAACCCACTATAATTTTGGGTTACCTGCTGCCGCACCACGGGGGTGTGGCGGCTTTTCCAATTGTGGAAAATCCATAGGAGTTTATCAATGCGTCACTATGAAATTGCTTTCATCGTGCATCCCGAACAAAGCGAGCAAGTGCCTGCCATGGTTGAGAAGTATCGTGGAACCATCGAAGCCAACGGCGGCAAAGTACACCGCCACGAAGATTGGGGCCGTCGCCAA
>JAHJCM010000182.1 GCA_018812945.1 Gammaproteobacteria bacterium
AGTGCTCTATCCAGCTGAGCTACGGGCGCGTTTTTCGCTGGGCATCGTGGGCTTGGGCCCGGATGCGCCGCCATCGTGGGTCAAATGATTGCTGGCCACAAAGGTGCAGTGGCGGGGTCTATTTTGGCCTCGCTTTTTATCTATGCCCTGCATGTACGCTCCGGCCTTCGAATCATTGAATGGCTGGACAACTTCAAGGTTGAAAACGTGCCCGATGTGTCTGGCTGGTGGGATGACCTGGCCGCGAAGCTGTTTCGCTACCTGCGTTTACACCAACGCCAGCAACAGGCACTCACCAATGCCTTGGTGTCATTTCGCACTGCTGCGCAAGCCCTGCCCGATGGCGTGGTGACGCTTGATTCTGAAGGCCATATTTCCTGGTGTAATGACACGGCCCAAGACCACCTGGGTTTGAAACTGGGAAGTGATATTGGGCAGCCATTGATCAACCTGGTTCGCAACCCAAGCTTTTCCAGGTACATTCGCAGCCGCTCTTGGGAACAACCCCTGGTAATGACCGCGCCACGCAGCCGCAGTAAGGTTTTGTCGGTGCAATTGGTCAGCTACGGCGACAAACAAATGCTGGTGCTGTCGCGTGATGTAACCCAGGTAGAAAAACTGGAACGTATGCGCCGTGACTTCATCGCCAACGTGTCGCATGAACTGAAAACCCCGCTGACGGTGTTGAGCGGTTTTCTGGAAACCTTCCGCGACCTGCCTTTGAGCAAAGAACAGCAGACCGAGTACCTGAATTTGATGTACACCCAGGCCAACCGCATGCAAAACCTGGTGGAAGACTTGCTGGCCTTGTCAGCGCTGGAATCTTCGCCCAATGCGGGCGAAGGTGGCGAGCCAGTTGACTTGAGCGGAATCGCACAAAAAACAGGCGATGAAGCACAGCAGCTCTCAGCAGGCAAACACCATATTTCTGTAGATGTGGAAAAAGGCCTGATGGGCTTTGGCAATTCCGCCGAAATTTTTAGCGCGTTCTCCAATATCGTAACCAATGCGGTGCGCTACACCCCCGAGAAGGGAAATATTACGATTACGCTACGGCGAGCAGAAAACGAAATTGGCAAGGCCTGCGCTGCTTTCGTGGTGCGCGACACAGGCATTGGTATTTCAGCAGAACATATTCCGAGATTGACCGAGCGGTTTTACCGCGTAGACCGCAGCCGTTCACGCGAAAGCGGCGGGACAGGTTTGGGCTTGGCGATTGTGAAGCATGTGGTGCAACGCCACGATGGTGAACTGGACATTCAAAGCAGGCCGAATGCAGGCAGTACCTTCACCATTCTGATGCCGTTGGCGAAGGCTGGCGCGGCTTCTAAGCCTGCGCCTGCTGAAGCGACAGTTCTTTAAGTACTGAAAGGCACGGTGCTGGTTTCGCAGAGTTCGATTTGAATTTCAGCGTGGTGCTCGACTTGGATGCTGTGCCACCTTGCCTAAGCAATGCTTCTTGATCCGGCTTAATGCTTCTGGCTTGGGGCATGCGAAACGCATAAGCGTCTTCGCATCGACTCCTTGCGGAGTCGCCCCGCGCTTCGAAGCCGCCGGGAAGCCTTGCAAAGCCGGCAAGGCGGCACAGCACCCAAATCTCACGCACTGAGCGAGCTCAGCCCGAAAACGCAACCAGCAATTGAGCCCGCAAATCCAGCATCCATTTTGGTTTCGAATCGAGCACCCACTGCTGGCGAGGCGATAGGGAAACACCGGGTTTGGCCATTGCCCACACGGGTGCGGGAAAATGCTTGTCGTCAGTGAAACGAGGAATGACGTGCCAGTGCAAATGTGGCACCACATTGCCAAGCGTTGCAATATTTGCCTTGTCGGCTTTGAAAACACGAAGTACGAACTGCTCGAGCAACACTACAGCGTCCATGCATAGCATGCGGTCTTCTCGGCTTAAATCAGAAAACTCACGCACATGGTCATTCCACACCAGACGAAGAAAGCCGGGGTAGTCCGCATCGACAGCCTCGATAACACGGAATTTGCTGCAATTGAAAACCCAATCACCACCCGGTGTGGCACACAGGGGGCAATTGGGATTCGGCGACACTTGATCAGACAAGGATGCGCTCGATACCGCCATCGTTGGCTTCTTTCACGTAGTTCTGCAACCATTCTTTGCCCAGTACATTCTTGGCAATTTCAACCACAATGTAATCGGCATCCACATTGGCATCGTCGCTGTAACGGCTCAAACCTTGCAGGCAAGAAGGGCAACTGGTCAGAATTTTCACGTCCGCTTGAGGCGCTTTTTCGCGCAGCTTGTCAGCCCCCTTGCGCATCTCCTCTTCCTTGCGGAATCGAACCTGCGTGGCCACATCGGGACGTGACACACCGAAGGTGCCTGACTCGCCACAGCAACGGTCATTTTTCGTGATGTTTTGACCTTGCAATTCGCTGTTCATTAACTGGTTCACGACCTTCAGCGGATCATAGGTTTTCATGGGCGTGTGGCAAGGGTCGTGGTACATGTATTGCGTACCCGTCACGTTGTCCAGCTTCACGCCTTTTTCCATCAGGAATTCATGAATGTCGATGATGCGGCAGCCCGGGAAGATTTTCTCGAATTCATAACCCTGCAACTGGTCGTAACACGTGCCACAGCTGACCACCACGGTTTTGATGTCGAGGTAGTTCAGTGTGTTGGCCACGCGGTG
>JAHJCM010000183.1 GCA_018812945.1 Gammaproteobacteria bacterium
CCCTTCTTGTAGGCATTCAGCGCTGCCTCAATGTACTTGGCGTTCTGACCCGCGATATAGGGCACGCTGTACACCTCGGGGAAGCTGGCCTTGTAACCGGGAATACCATGGCAACCAATGCACATGGACTTCTTCGATGCCGCTGCCTCGGCGTTGCCTTCAACAGCCATTGCGGGGGCGGTAAATGCCGCCGCAGCCAACAGGCCGATAGCGCTCATTGCGCGAACAGTCAAACCGATACGTTTCATCTCGCTCTCTCGTCAACAAATGTAATTGGTGGTCAGCCGCGCCATTTTGTGTAAGGGGTGGCGCTGGGCAAAAACCTTGCTATTTTACGGTTGATCTGGCGCTTAGTCTATGAACTGCGGGTCGAAAGCGCCAAATTGGATGAAAAATTCAGCAAATTCGCCCTAAAAAGCACTTACACTGGCGGTATTGAATTACAAGGAATTACAAAAATGCGTTTTGAAGGTAGCAAAACCTACGTCGCCACGGACGATCTTAAACTCGCTGTCAACGCAGCCATCACACTGCAACGCCCCTTGCTGATCAAAGGCGAACCCGGCACCGGCAAAACACTGCTGGCCGAGGAAGTGGCCGCATCCCTCGGTCTTGAGTTGATGCAGTGGCACATCAAATCAACCACCAAGGCCCAACAAGGCCTTTACGAGTACGATGCGGTGAGCCGACTGCGCGACTCGCAACTGGGTGATGAACGTGTGAAAGACATCGCCAACTACATTGTGAAGGGTGTGCTTTGGCAGGCTTTTGAGAGCGACAAGCCAGTGGTGTTGCTGATTGATGAAATTGACAAAGCCGACATTGAGTTCCCAAACGACTTGCTGCGTGAAATAGATCGCATGGAGTTTTACTGCTACGAAACAAAGCAGCTGATCAAAGCCAAGCACCGCCCCATTGTGATCATTACCTCCAACAACGAGAAAGAGTTGCCCGATGCCTTCCTGCGTCGCTGCTTTTTTCACTACATTCAGTTTCCTGACAAAGCCACCATGGAAAGCATTGTGGCTGTGCACTTCAAGAACTTGAAAAAAGAATTGCTGGATGCTGCCATGGCCAGTTTTTTTGGCATTCGCGCCCTGCCCGGCTTGAAGAAAAAACCCACCACATCTGAGCTCATCGATTGGCTTCGCCTCCTGCTGGCCGAAGACATTCCAGCCAGTGCACTGCAAGCGAAAGACGGAAAAGACGCCATTCCGCCCATGCACGGGGCGTTGCTGAAAAACGAGCAAGACATTGAACTGTTCAACCGCTTGGTGTTCATGGCCCGTCAGGGTCGCTGATAAAGGCTTTTGCTGTGCTACTGGATTTTTTCTTTCAACTTCGCGACGCCAAAATTCCCGTCACAGTGCGGGAATACCTCACCCTGCTTGAGGGGATGAAGGCGCAGTTCATGACCCCAAGCCTGGACAATTTTTACCATTTGTCGCGCCTGACCTTGGTGAAAGACGAACGGTTTTTTGACCGGTTCGATCAGGTGTTTGGCAACTACTTCAAGGGGCTGGAAAAGAACATGGACCTGTTCGCCCAGCTGCCGAAAGACTGGCTGGAAAAGCGATTCAACCGCGAATTCACACCCGAAGAAATGGCAGCCATCGAAGCCATGGGTGGATTGGACAAACTGATGGAGCGGCTGAAGGAACTTCTCAAGGAACAGAAAGAACGCCACGAGGGCGGCAGCAAATGGATTGGCTCGGGCGGTACCTCCCCGTTTGGCAACAACGGATACAACCCGGAAGGCGTGCGCATTGGACAAGACGAAAGCCGCAACCGCCGCGCAGTGAAGGTTTGGGACCAACGCTTGTATCAAGATTACGACGACGAGCTGGAGATTGGCACACGCAACATCAAGATTGCCTTGCGCCGCTTGCGCCGGTTTGCGCGGGAAGGTGCGCAAGAAGAATTGGATTTGGACAACACTATCGAATCCACTGCGCGCAATGCGGGCTGGCTGGATTTGAAAATGCGCCCCGAACGCCACAATTCAGTGAAGGTGTTGATGCTGCTGGATGTGGGTGGCTCCATGGACGATCACATTCGCCGCACAGAAGAATTGTTCAGTGCCGCGAAAAGTGAATTCAAGCATTTGGAGTTTTATTACTTCCACAATTGTGTTTACGATTTTTTGTGGAAAAAAAACCACCGCCGCCACAGTGAGCGGTTTCAGACCACAGACATACTGCGCACCTACAACAGCGATTACCGTTTGATCTTTGTGGGCGACGCCACGATGAGCCCCTACGAAATTCTACAGCCCGGTGGCTCGGTCGAGTACAATAACAAGGAAGCTGGCGCAGTGTGGTTGCGTCGTTTTCTTGATCGTTTTCCGAAAGCCGTCTGGCTGAATCCGGAACCCGAAGGGCTATGGCAATATCGCCAAAGCGTTGAAATCATTCAAAATATCATGGAACACCGCATGCACCCCCTCACGGTCGGTGGGCTTGAAACTGCAATGCGATACCTTAGTAAGTAATCCTTGTATTCCTTTTTCTGACCCTCCCCGTTATTAGCAACACAAACACATTTCGTGTGGAGAAAGAAAATGGAAACCAAACGTAC
>JAHJCM010000184.1 GCA_018812945.1 Gammaproteobacteria bacterium
AAGAACTAAGCTACGACCCTTCACCCGGTTGTTGGTTGCTTGTTCTTAAATAGGGACTTTTGAGATGGGACGCGTTGTGTTGATTGGTGCAGGACCTGGAGCGGAGGATTTAATCACCGTTCGCGGCCTGAAGCTGTTGATGCAGGCAGACTGCGTGTTTTACGACGCGCTGGTCAGTCCCTCTCTTCTTTCTGAAGCCCACCCCAATGCAAAACTTGTCGCCGTTGGAAAACGCTGCGGCAAGAAATCCACTGCACAACACTTCATCAACAAACAGCTTGTTGAAGCGGCTGAGAAATACCGCTTGGTTGTGCGCCTGAAAGGCGGCGACCCCATGGTATTCGGCCGTGCCGATGAAGAAATTACCGCACTGAAAACCGCAGGCCACACCGTTGAAGTGGTGCCCGGCGTGACTGCTGCACTGGCCGCGGCCAGCAGCCTGCAAGCCTCACTCACCCTGCGTGGCGTGGCCCGCAGCCTTACTTTAACCACCCCTTCAGTGGGTGCTGATGAAGTACCCAGCACCGAATTGTTCACAGGCACAGAAAACGACACCGTGGCTGTGTACATGGGTTTGCGTCAGGCTGGGCCCTGGGCTGCCGCCTTGCTTGAAAAAGGGCGCAATGCCGCCACTCCGGTCATTCTCTGCGAAAGCGTTTCATTGCCCGCCGAGAAATTCACACCTCTGAACTTGGGCAAGTTGCCGTCGTTTTCTGCGGAACAACTCACCGATGGACCTTGCCTTATCCTGATTGGCCAAGCACTGGCCAAAGCGCAAGCTGAATTGCTCGCCAGTAATAAAAACCCAGCCAATATTGAATTGACCGGGTCTTTATTCGGATCGAACAAAGCCGCTTGATCGTCGATTAAACGGATGTTTAACCCGCCGAGGCCTCGCACTTCTTCATGAATGAGTTCTTGGCTGCACCGGCCAGTTTTTTACCATCTTTGCCCACAGCACGCTCTTCGCAGCTGGCCTTGTTCTCAGCCAGGCATTTTTTCATGAACGAATTTTTTGCAGCCCCTGCCAAGGGCTTGCCCTCTTTGCTCACAGCCTTGGCCTGACAAGCGGCCTCGGTCGATTGTGCGTAGGCGGGAATGGAAAAACACAGCGCAGCCAACAGCAACCATTTCTTCATGTTGTATCTCCAGTTGTTTTGATTAAACCTGCTGAACAATTTCAGTGGCAATTGCTTGCCACACTGCATCCCACTGACCCACAGCCGTTGTGGCTTCAATGTTCAAACCCGGGTGTCGGGCTTTCATTTCAGCCATGATCACCGGGAAATCATTTTTCAAGTGTCCGCCCCGACCAAAGAAAATAGGCACCACTTGAATGTGCTTCACCCCACCTTGCGCCATGCAATCCACGGTATCAGGCAAGCTGGGGGCCATCAGTTCCAGAAAGGCCAGCTCGACCTGCACACCGGGCAACTGCGCCACCAACAGGCTCTGCAAATGTTTCATGGGCTCGGCCCACTGCGGATCGCGTGCACCGTGGCCAAACAACACGATTGCTTTATTTCCGGTACTACTCATCTGTTCCTCAATACATTCAAAGTGCGCCAAGGCGCAGGCTGCGACACCCACCACAATGCCCCCATACCCACCGCAAATCCCAGCAGGCTGGGCAAGGCAGCACTCACAAACGGTGGGAAACTGGCCACCATGCTGAGGTGAGAAAACAGGTTGTTAACCAAATGAAAACCCACGCCAATCATAATGCCCGCAAACACCTTTACGCTGACACTGCCCGAGCGGAAATGCAGATAAGCGAAAGGCAGCGAGATCATCATCATGATGAGAATGGCAAACGGATACATTATTTTTTTTGCAAAGGCCAAATCAATGTTGTCAGTGGCCTGCAAATTACTGCTCAGGAATTTCGAGTAGTTGTACAACTGCCAGGCACTCATGCGGTCAGGGCGAACGAATAAACCCGTGAGCAACTCTGGGGACAAATTCGAGCTCCAGCGCATGGTGTCGAGTGATTCAAATTCACTGGCCTGAATGGTTAAACCAGCGCGCGCCGCATCGGGGTTGTTCACTGCCTCATCAAAATAACGCTGCAGCAAAACATTGCGCAACTCCCAATCTCCACTGTTTGGATCAAATTTGGCGCTTTCAGCGCGAACCCAAGCGCGAATTCTGGATTCAGGATCGAGCTCATAGTATTCAAGTTTGAGCAATTCGCCGTCTTTGTTGAACGAATCAAAATTCACGAAACGCACCCTTGACTCTGCATCAGGGGCGCTGTAGGTGTCGCGCATCCAGTACCCACTGCGGAAATCTCGGTCTACCTCATAGCCCAAGGCCTTGGCACGCATGGGCACTGCGGCCCTTTCAGCCAAGGGTGCCACGCCCTCGCCAAACAACACCGTAATCACCACCACTCCCGCTGCAATTCGAACCAGCATTTTCAGCATGCTGGTGGTGCTTAAGCCCGCAGCTCGCATGGCGGTGAGTTCACTGCTGGCGGCCAATTGAACCAGCGCGTATATGGAACCAATCAATGCCGCAATGGGTGCAATTTCGTACACGCGCGCAGGCAAGCCCAACAACACAGCGATGAAGTAATAAAACCAGCTGGTGCCAGGCAAACTCAAACGGTCTACCTCGGCGATCAAATCGAAAAACGCAAACAAACCCACAAAAGCCACCATCACGAAGCTGATGGCTTTGTACAGTTCGCTGCGAAAATACACCAGCAGCGAATGGGGAACCTGAAATGGTTTTTTCATCGCTTGATCTCCTGGCCTGCCACCACGTCTCGCAAGTCAAGGGCACGACCCGGTCTGCGCCAGCGAAACAGAGGCGCACCCGCAGGGCGGTTGCGCTTCACCATCAACAGATAAAACATCAGCAATACGCTGGCATGCGGCAGCACCAAGGCAACCCAAAAATCAAGGGTTTCCTTGGTGACCATGCTTTGGGTGACCGACACAACGTTGCTGTAGGTGAGATAAATCAACAGGGCAAAAAGCTGGTTCAGTGAATTGCCGCCGCGCGGATTGACAAAGGCCAATGGAATGGCCAGCAGACCAAGGGCCAGGGCGGACAAGGGCAAGCTAATTCGCCACAACAGTTCACCCTGGGCGGCTGGTGAAAAATCGGCGATCAACAAATCGACTCGGCGATGTTGCAACTGAAAACTGGGGGCCGCACCCAATGTGTTGTCAATGGCCAAGCCATAGGTTTCAAACTCGGTGCTGGTAAATCGCTCACCGGTGCCGTCCAGAGTAGCGCGGCGCCCACCACTCAACACCAGGTAGGGCTGGCCGCCGGCATCAACTTCCACGCTGCCACGTGCAGCCGAGACGACTGTTCGGGAATCGCCTTTGGAGTCGACCACAAAAACGTTTTCAACCTGCTTGGTCACTTCAGACTGGCGTTCAACGAAAAACACGCGGTTGCCTTCGCCTGATTCCCTGAACTGCCCTGCGCTGACCTTGCTCACATCACTGCGTTTCGCAAAGCGGTCTTTGGCAGCATCCAGTTCGGCTTTGGCCCAAGGGGTAAGCCATACAGAACACACCATGGCCAGCACGGTGAGCGGCACGGCAAAGCGTAGCACGGGCCGCACCAGCGAGAACAGGGAGACACCCGAGGCAAACCAGGCAGTCATTTCCTGTTCCTTGAAGGCACGCGACACCACCCCCATAACTGCAATAAACACGGTAATCACCAAAGCGGCTGGCAGGTATTGGAGCCCACCCAACAAAATAAGTGTAAACACTTCGGTATTGTCAACCTTGCCGCCCGCAGCCTGACCCAGGGTACGAACCAGCACAGTGGTCACAATGATCGTGAACAGGGCCACGAATGTGGCACCCGCGGTTTGAGCGAAGTCTTTTCGAAAAGTGGATCGAAACAGCATGCAATGCAGGTGGGCTGTGCTTTGACTCGCCAACCCAGCTTGTTAATAATGGTAGATTGTCGCATGCATTCGTTTTGAATGGTCGAGCATTAATCGCAAGAAGGAATACCATGACAGCAACACCCGCCACGCCCAAAGCCAAAAAACCAGCCACACCCCGCACTTCCAAAAAGGCAGCGCCCACGCCACCGCCCATGTTCAGCTTCAAGGCAGGTACGGGCGCGGTTGCCAAAGTGACTGCTGGCGGGCCGGTGCCAACCAAGGGTTGCGATGTGGCGGTAGTTGCGGTGTACAAGGATGGCGAACTCACCGCTGCCGCGAAACGGGCGGACATTGACACCGAGGGCTTGGTGGCCAATGCCTGTAAAACCGATAAAAACCTGGGAAATGCTGGCAGTTGCCGCGTGGTGTTCAACACCGCGAAAGCCGGCGCGCCTGTGTACGTGCTGGTGGGTCTGGATGAAGCCGACAAGCTGAACACCAAAACCCTGCGAAAAGCCACCAGTGCCGCCTGCGAAGCACTCAAAGGCCTGAAGCCTGCGAAGGTATTTTTCGCCGTGAACCAAGAAGTGCCCAAGAAAAGCAGCGACAAGGAAATTGCGGCTTTGTGCGCACGCACCATCACCGAGAGTTTTTACAGCTTCTCTGCCTGCAAAAAACAGGACGACGAAGTAACGCCACCCCCTGCCTTCGAGTTGGCTTGCACCAAATCAACCCAAGACGCCGTTGAAAAAGGCGCGGCGATTGGACAGGCGATTGGCAACGGCATGCAATTGACCAAAGACCTTGGCAATTTGCCTGGCAATATTTGCACCCCGAACTACCTGGCTGAAACAGCCAAAGCCCTGGCCAAGCAATACAAGCTGGGCGTCGAAGTGCTGGACCACAAAAAAATGGAAGCGCTGGGCATGTTCAGCCTGTTGTCGGTGGGCAAGGCTTCCAGTGAACCCCCCAAGCTGATTGTGCTGAAGTACAACGGCGCAAAAGACCCCAAAGAAGCTCCAGTGGTGTTAGTGGGCAAAGGCATTACCTTTGACACCGGCGGCATTTCCCTGAAGCCCGGCGCTGGCATGGACGAGATGAAATACGACATGTGCGGCGCAGCCAGCGTGTTGGGCACCATGAAAGCCGCCGCTGAAATGAAGTTGGCCCTGAACCTGATTGTAGTAGTGCCTACGGCCGAAAACATGCCGGCCGGCAACGCCAGCAAGCCCGGTGATGTGGTGGTCTCCATGAGTGGTCAAACCATTGAAATTCTGAATACCGATGCAGAGGGCCGCCTGATTCTATGTGACGCACTCACCTACGTTGAGCGGTTTAACCCCGCCGCTGTGGTCGATGTGGCCACCCTGACCGGTGCCTGTATTGTGGCGCTGGGCCACGTCAACAGTGGCTTGTTCAGCCCCGATGACGACCTGGCCAATGAATTGTTCAAGGCGGGGCAAAACGCATTGGACACCGCTTGGCGCATGCCGCTAGACGAGGAATACCACGAGCAGCTGAAAAGCAATTTTGCCGACATGGCCAACATTGGTGGCCCACCCGCAGGCAGCGTGACAGCAGCCTGCTTCTTGCAAAAGTACACCAAGGCCTACAGCTGGGCCCACCTGGACATCGCGGGTACAGCCTGGCATTCAGGCAAGGCGAAAGGTGCAAGTGGCCGCCCGGTACCACTGCTGGCAGAATTTGTCATGAAGCGTGCAAAAGCCTGAGGGTTGTGAATTGACCCGAATCGACTTTCACCTCAATGTGTCGGACCACCTGCTGTACACCTGTCGATTGATTCGAAAGGCGTACGGCAGTGGCCTGAAAATTGTGTGCTACAGCACCCGCCCCGAGGTACTCGAAAACCTGGACAAGCTGCTGTGGACATTTTCAGAAGAGGACTTTTTGCCCCATGTGGTCAGTGGTCACCCTGGTGTGGCCGATACGCCCATTGTGTTGACCGACAAAGCCGATGACATTGCCCATTACGATTTATTGATTAACCTGGACGAGCAATGGCCACCGTTTTTTGCCCGGTTTGAACGCTTGGTTGAAATTGTGGGCACCGACGAAGACAACAAGGCGCTGGCACGTCAACGCTACAAGTTCTACAAGGAACGGGGTTACCCGTTAAATACCTTTGACCGCGCCAACGGTTGATTGGGGCTTATAAGGACAACAACATGAGTGAACATTTCGATGGCGGCCCGCCCTTGTTGACTGAAGTGATTGAATCGGGTTTGCGGGAAATTGAACAATCCACCGGCAGTCGCATGAATGGCAATTTGAGCGACCCGCAAATTGAAATTTTGCGGGCACAGTTGCCTGAGCTGTTCGAACGCGCCCTGCTCCGGATCAAACCCCAGCTGATGCAAGAGTTTGAGAAGGTGGTGCTGGACGCGCTGAAAAAATGATCAGGTTTTGAACACTTGCACAGACTGGGTCAAACTGCCGGCCAAGTCTGAAATTTGCTGAGCCACATACTTGTTTTGTGCAATCGCAGCTGTGTTTTCTTCGGTCATTTGCGCAACCCGCTCCACGTTGCGGCTGATTTCCACACTCACATTGCTTTGCTCTTTCATCGACACAGTAATGGCCTGAATAGCCTCATTCACACGGTCCGCATTGGCCTTGATCTGGTCAATGGTTCCAGACACTGAATCCGCCTGCTCAATACCCTGCTTGACCATGCCCACAGAATCTTCCATCGATTTGGAAGCCTGCTGGGTAATGCTCTGAATTTGAAACACCATGGTTGAAATGCGCTCGGACGAGCCTTTGGTTTGTTCGGCCAGTTTACGCACTTCATCGGCCACCACAGCAAAACCACGACCGCTTTCGCCCGCACGTGCGGCCTCAATGGCCGCATTCAGGGCCAACAAGTTGGTACGATCGGCAATGTCTGTAATGGTTGAAATAATCTCTGAAATTTCATTGGACTGTTGCTCAAGTGAGCGCA
>JAHJCM010000017.1 GCA_018812945.1 Gammaproteobacteria bacterium
GAGACATTTCGTCCAATCCTTGCAGGTGTGCAAAGCCCGGCGCGCGAATTTTCAAGCGATAGGGCTTGTTTGCGCCATCTGCCACCAAGTAAATACCAAACTCACCCTTGGGGTGCTCAACTGCCGCATAGGATTCACCCTCTGGCACGTGCATACCTTCTGTGAACAACTTGAAGTGGTGGATCAGTTCTTCCATATTGGATTTCATGTCCACACGCTTGGGCGGCGTTACCTTGTGGTTGTCGCTCATTACGGGGCCAGGGTTGACACGCAACCAGTCGATACACTGCTTGATAATTTTGTTCGACTGGCGCATTTCTTCAACGCGTACCAAATAGCGGTCGTAGCAGTCGCCGTTCTTGCCCACAGGTATGTCGAAATCCAGACGGTCATACACTTCGTAAGGTTGCTTCTTGCGCAAGTCCCAGGCAATACCAGAGCCTCTCAACATGGGACCGGTAAAGCCCATGGACAAAGCGCGTTCAGGTGTAACCACGCCCACTCCGACCAAACGCTGCTTCCAGATTCGGTTATCCGTCAGCAGGGTTTCGTACTCATCCACGTACTTCGGGAAACGCTGGGTGAAGTCATCCAGGAAATCAAGCAACGAACCTTGACGATTCTTGTTTAGTGCATCCACTTTTTTAGCCGAACGAACCTTGGAAGGTTTGTACTGGGGCATGCGGTCTGGCAAGTCGCGATACACGCCACCGGGGCGGAAATATGCGGCGTGCAGGCGCGCGCCGGAAACAGCCTCATAGCAGTCCATAAGGTCTTCGCGTTCGCGGAAAGCGTAAAGAAACACCGCCATTGCGCCAACGTCCAACCCGTGAGCACCCAACCAAAGCAGGTGGTTCAGAATGCGGGTGATTTCGTCGAACATCACGCGAATGTATTGCGCGCGAACAGGTACTTCGATGTTCAAGAGCTTTTCAATTGCCATGCAGTAAGCATGCTCATTGCACATCATGGACACGTAATCGAGGCGGTCCATGTACGGCAGCGATTGAATGAATGTTTTGTGCTCAGCCAGTTTCTCGGTGCCACGGTGCAACAAACCAATGTGCGGGTCAGCACGTTGCACCACTTCACCATCGAGTTCAAGCACCAAACGCAACACACCGTGTGCGGCGGGGTGCTGGGGACCAAAGTTCAGGGTGTAGTTTTTAATTTCAGCCATGATTATTTCGCTCCACCATATTGAGGTTCGCGAATGATGCGGGGTGTAATTTCACGCGGCTCAATGGTGACGGGTTGGTACACCACACGACCCAACTCGGGGTCATAGCGCATTTCAACATGACCAGACAAGGGGAAGTCTTTGCGGAACGGATGGCCCACAAAACCATAGTCGGTCAAAATGCGGCGCAGGTCAGGGTGCCCCTCGAACACAATGCCGTACAAATCGAACGCCTCACGCTCGTACCAGTTGGCAGAAGACCAAACGTCGATTACCGAGGCTACAGTGGGCAGATCGTCATCAGGACAGCACACCTTCAGACGCACACGCATGTTCTTTGACACTGACAACAACTGACACACCACCCAGAAACGCTGGGATTCGTTCAATTCATTGCCATACTCACTGCGGTCAAGGCCACACAGGTCGATCAGCTGTTCAAACTGCAGTGTTTCATGGTCGCGCAGGATGAAACAGGATTCGAGGTAGGAATCCGCTTTCACAGTCAGGTTCACTTCGCCAAATGCAATTTTGCACTCAACGATTCGCTCACCCAACGCAGCCGCCAGATCAGCGCTCAATGTCTCAAGGCTCAAGGTTTGGTTCTGTGTCATGAATAGAACCCCTTATCGCGCAATGGTAGAAGTTGTTTTGATCTTGTTCTGCAACTGGAGCAGACCGTACATGAGCGCTTCCGCGGTGGGTGGGCAGCCTGGCACGTACACATCAACGGGTACGATGCGATCACAACCCCGAACCACCGAGTATGAATAGTGATAGTAACCACCACCATTGGCGCAAGAGCCCATGGACAGGACCCAGCGCGGCTCTGCCATTTGGTCGTATACCTTGCGCAAAGCCGGTGCCATTTTGTTGCACAGCGTGCCTGCAACAATCATGAGGTCGGATTGGCGAGGACTGGGGCGGAAAATAATGCCGAAACGGTCCAGGTCGTAGCGACTGGCACCCGCATGCATCATTTCAACAGCACAACACGCCAAACCAAATGTCATCGGCCAAAGCGAACCTGTGCGACCCCAGTTGATCAACTTGTCAGCCGTGGTGGTGATAAAACCTTCGTTTAAAACGCCGTCAATACCCATTTGCTTACTACCTTCACGAAAGTGGGGCGATCAATTGCCCGTAAATAGCCCGCTTATTCGACAACTTATTCCCAGTCCAGCGCACCACGGGTCCATTCATAAATGAAGCCCACCACCAGAACACCCAGGAAAATCATCATGGCCCAGAAACCGACTGGACCAATTTCCCGATAGGCCACAGCCCAAGGGAAGAGAAAGGCGATTTCGAGATCGAACAGAATAAAAAGAATGGCAACGAGGTAATAGCGCACATCGAATTGCATACGTGCATCTTCGAAGGCTTCAAAACCACACTCGTATGGGGAAAGTTTTTGCCCGTCTGGGCGGTGGGGGGCGAGAACTCGACCGACCAGCATGGCACCACCGCCTACACCGATCCCCACAAGGATGAACAACAACACTGGAAAATAAGACTCTAAATTCACTGTGACTCCCGTGTAAACCCTAATGGCCTTCGATTAGCCCGAAAAAAAGCCGGTCGTTATGTACAAGACCGGCTTTGATTTAAACCTTGGTGCCGACGACGAGACTCGAACTCGTACAGCCTGTGGCCACTACCCCCTCAAGATAGCGTGTCTACCAATTCCACCACGTCGGCATATTGTTGCTGCAACATATCGCTTCGCAACGAATTACTTTGGAATGTCCTGCACGGGCGTTTTTGGCTCAGCCGGCTTGGTCTCCGCAGGGGTTGCCGTTCCCTCTGCTGGAGAAGCCTGAATGGCCTCCATCACACCACCGGATTCTGCTTCAACGCTGGCCCTAGAATAAAAGGCCAAACCCAGTGTGCAAAGCAGAAAGATTGTAGCACAAAAGCCTGTGGCCCGGCTCAAGAAATTCGCCGATCCGGTTGCACCAAACAGGCTGCCGGATGAGCCGCTGCCGAAGGCTGCGCCCATGTCTGCGCCCTTGCCGTGCTGCAACAAAACAAGAACGATTACGGCGATTGCAGAGATGATCTGCATGACCACCAAGAATGTATTGAAAATGCTCATAAATTATTTAACCTCTCGCGGCGCGTATTATTCCAGAGAAATCATCAGAAGACAAAGCGGCACCGCCAATTAGGCCACCATCAATGTCAACTTTTGCAAAAATCTCGCTTGCATTGCCCGGCTTTACACTTCCGCCGTACAAAATTCGGGTGTTCTGAGCCACTTCCGGCCCCAACATCGCATTCAATCGGGTACGAATCATGGCATGCACCTCTTGAGCCTGTTCTGGACTGGCAGTCACACCTGTTCCAATCGCCCAAACCGGCTCATATGCGATGACCAGATTCCATGTGCCGTTTTCGACAAACCGGGAACAGCGCTCGATGACGGGATCAAGCTGGGAGGCGATCACCGCCTCAACCTGCCCTGCTTCACGCTCAGCAAGGGTTTCGCCCACACAAACGATTGGCGTGATGCCACCCAGAATCGCTGCCACTGCTTTTTCCGCCACGGTGACACTGTTTTCAGCGTGGTACTGGCGACGTTCGGAATGCCCTACCAGCACCTGCTTCACGCCAAACTCTTTGAGCATGTCCACTGAGACCTCACCAGTGTAGGCACCACTCGGCTTTGCCGATACGTCTTGCGCACCGAAAGCAACATGTTGATCTTCCAACAGCTTGCCGACCTGCGACAAATAAGGAAAAGGACAAAATACGGACACATCAACCTGATCATCAACTTCGGGCAGAAAGCCTAAAATAAGTGCCTCATTCGAATCGAAGCTGCCATTCATCTTCCAGTTACCAGCCACCAACTTTTTTCTCGGATTTTGTTTGTTTGTCTCGCTCATGTTTGTCCTGATTCCCTTCCTTGATTCTCAATGCAGAGCACAATTTTTCCCAAGGAGTTGCCCGACTCCATCAACAGGTGCGCCTGGGCAACGTCATCAAGTGTGAAAGTGGCTTGAACCAGCGATTTCAGCACTCCAGAGGAAAAACCTTCTCTCAATTCACTTTCAACCTGTCGCGCCAAATCTGCCTTAAACTCAGCAGAACGCGGACGCAAGGTAGTGCCAGTCAATACCACTTGCTTGGTCATTAACTTTGCCGCATCAATATTTGCAAAACGCCCACCCAAAAGGGCAATTACTATCACCATTCCTTGGGGCTTTGCGCAGCCTAAATCTTTATTCAGGTATTCGCCCGCCACCATGTCGAGAATCAAATCGACACCCTGCTGTTGCGTATCCTGCAATACCAACTGCTCCCAGTCTTGGGTTTTGTACAGGTAGGCTTTCTCCGCCCCCAAACCCAGGCAAAAGTCGGCTTTCTCTTGGCTACCAACAGTAACCAGGGTTCGCAACCCGTGTTTCTTGCAAAGCTGGACGGCAGCCGTGCCAATGCCACTGCTGCCTCCATGGATCAATACAGTTTGACCCGCCTTGGCACCACCCTTCATGAACAGGTTTTGCCAAACGGTCATGTACACCTCGGGCAGGCTGGCCGCCTCGGTGAAACTTAAACCTTCCGGTATGTGCATGCATTGCCCTGCAGGTGCGCACGCATATTCCGCATAACCCCCACCATTGCACAAAGCCATGACGGGGCTTCCCAACATGCTTTCAGAGACCCCTGCGCCCACAGCCACAACCACACCAGACACTTCCAATCCAAGGTTAGGATTGGCGTCTGGGGGCGGCGGGTACAAACCCAGGCGTTGAAGAACATCGGGGCGATTTACCCCGGCGGCCTTAACCTGAATAAGCACCTCACCTGGCTTGGGTGTCGGCACCGGTAGCTCGATCAACTCAAGCTGATCTACGCCACCGGGGGCTTTCACACCCACTGCCGTCATGCTGACAGGCAGTTGTTGTAAAAGCGCTGTACTCATCAACCTTCGCTTGAGCCTTCAGACGCTTGCTCAGCAGGCGCTTCGGGAGTTAGCAAGGCTTTCATGGACAAGCGCAAGCGACCTTTTTCATCGGCCTCCAACACTTTAACCTTCACAACCTGGCCTTCTTTCAAGAAATCACCAACCGTGTTCACGCGCTCGTTGGCAATTTGGGAGATGTGCAACAAACCATCTTTGCCTGGCAACACGCTGACAATTGCACCGAAATCGAGCAACTTCAACACGGTGCCTTCATACACCGCGCCAACTTCAACTTCAGCCGTGATGTCTTCAATCAGCTTTTTGGCACGCTCACCAGCATCACCATCAACCGAGGCGATGGTAATAGAACCGTCTTCCTTGATGTCGATGCTCGCCCCGGTTTGCTCGGTGATGCCACGAATGGTTGCACCACCTTTGCCGATCACGTCACGAATCTTCTCAGGATTGATTTTCATGGTGATCATGCGTGGTGCGTAGGCGGACAGTTCGCCCACATTGCCACCTGTGGCTTCTTTCATGATGCCCAGAATGTGCATGCGGCCTTCACGGGCTTGAGCCAATGCGACCTGCATGATTTCTTTGGTAATACCCTGAATCTTGATGTCCATCTGCAAAGCAGTTACACCGTTTTCAGTACCAGCCACTTTGAAGTCCATGTCGCCCAGGTGGTCTTCGTCACCCAGAATGTCGGTCAACACTGCGAATTTATTGTCTTCCTTGATCAAGCCCATCGCAATACCGGCCACCAGCTGCTTCAATGGAACACCCGCATCCATCAGTGACAATGCGCCACCGCAAACAGACGCCATGGAGCTTGAACCGTTGGATTCAGTGATTTCAGACACCACACGCATGGTGTACTGGAAGTCTTCGGGGGCGGGCAGCATCATTTCAACTGCACGGCGTGCCAAACGGCCGTGACCGATTTCACGGCGCTTGGGTGCACCCATGCGACCACATTCACCAGTGGCGTACGGGGGCATGTTGTAATGGAACATGAAACGGTCGCGGTATTCGCCAGCCACCGCATCAATCATTTGCTCGTCACGACCAGTACCCAAGGTGGTAACTACCAAAGCCTGTGTTTCACCGCGAGTGAACAGAGCTGAACCGTGCGCACGTGGCAATACGCCTGTGCGAACAGTGATTGGACGCACGGTGCGTGTGTCGCGACCATCGATACGTGGCTCGCCATTCAGAATTTGACCACGAACAATTTTCGCTTCCAAACCAAACATGATGTCACTTACGTCAGCATTGGTAATGCCAGCGCGTTGCTCTTCAGTCAGCTTGGATGGCAGTTCCGCGGCCACTTCTGCTGAAATTTCTTTCAGGCGCTGGCTACGGGCTTGCTTTTCAGTCATTTTGTAAGCAGCCGCAAGCTTTTCGGCGGCCAGTTCTGTAACTGCAGCCACCAAAGGCTCGTTTGCAGGCGCTGCTTTCCAGTCCCACTCCGGCTTGCCAGCCTTGGCTGTCAAAGCGTGAATGGCGTTGATTGCGGCTTGCATTTGCTCGTGACCGAACATGATGCCACCCAACATGATTTCTTCTGACAACTCGTGGGCTTCAGATTCAACCATCAGCACAGCGGCTTCGGTACCCGCAACAATCAGGTCCATCTTGCTGTCTTTCAACTGGGTCGCAGTGGGGTTCAGTACGTACTGGTCATTGATGTAACCTACGCGTGCGCCACCCACTGGGCCATTGAAAGGAATACCGGCGATTGACAGCGCAGCAGAGGCGCCCAGCATGGCTGGAATGTCTGGATTGACTTCGGGGTTAATCGACATGACGGTCAGAGTCACCTGCACTTCATTGAAGAAACCTTCAGGAAACAGGGGGCGCAATGGACGGTCGATCAAGCGTGCATTCAGGGTTTCTTGCTCAGTACCCTTGCCTTCACGCTTGAAGAAACCACCGGGGATACGGCCGGCGGCATAGAATTTTTCAACGTAATCAACAGTCAATGGGAAAAAATCTTGACCAGGCTTCGCCGACTTGGCGGCCACTACGGTGGCCAGTACAACGGTGTCGTCTACAGTGACGATTACAGAGCCACCTGCTTGACGGGCAATTTCACCGGTTTCCAGGGTCACTGTGTGTTGACCGTACTGGAACGTTTCTTTATGAATTTCAAACACTTTGTCTTTTCCTTTTAGTAATCTCGCCGGGCCAATACCCGGATGCGAGAGCCCGTCAGTTTTAAAACACAAATGCCCACAACCGGGGTTGCAGGCATTTGAGTCAAATCAACGGCTTGTAGCAGCGACCAATTA
>JAHJCM010000185.1 GCA_018812945.1 Gammaproteobacteria bacterium
CTTTTTCACGCCACTGCAGCGAACGGTTGGAAGCAGTGCAAGAGCCGGAACACTCGAACTGAGTTGCTGCTGGCAACAGGTAAACCTCGCGGTTTGGATTCAAACCTGCGGGGTCACCTGGCATGGCCGCCATGGAGGCAGTGGCTGAAGGATAGGGATCGATAACCACGAGCAGGTCAAGTTTGTCCATGGCTTTCTTCATGTCCAAACCACGGGTTTGCGAGTTGGGTGCATGGCCCCAGAAGAACAGACCACGCAAATTACCTGCCTTTTGATCAATCAATTCAGGATTTTCAAGTACACCATCAACCCAACGTGACACAGTCATACCTGCTTTGGTTGACATGCCTTCGGCGTAGCGACTCTTGATCCATTCGTAATCCACACCCCAAACTCGGCACCAGTGCTTCCAGGAGCCTTCTGCAACGCCGTAGTAACCGGGCAATGAATCCGGGTTTGGTCCCACGTCGGTGGCACCCTGAACGTTGTCGTGTCCGCGGAAAATGTTTGCACCGCCACCAGACACACCGATGTTACCCAATGCCAACTGCACGATACAGGAAGCACGAACCATGGCGTTACCAATGGAGTGCTGGGTTTGACCCATACACCACACCAGTGTGCTCGGACGATTTTTGGCCATCATTTCGGCCACTTTGTACATTTGGGCTTCACCAACACCACAAGCCTCTTCGACCTTGTCAGGTGTCCAGTTGGCCATCACATCGGCCTTGATCTGGTCCATGCCGTACACACGGTCATTGATGTACTTTTTGTCTTCCCAACCGTTCTTGAAAATGTGATGCAGCAAACCGAACAGGAAAGGAATGTCAGAGCCGGAGCGAATGCGAACGTATTCGTCAGCACGAGCCGCAGTGCGGGTGAAACGTGGATCGACCACGATCATTTTTGCGCCTGTTTCTTTGGCGTGCAGCATGTGCAATACAGACACTGGGTGAGCTTCAGCAGCGTTTGAACCAATGTACAACGCACACTTGGTGTTTTGCATGTCGTTGTAGGAGTTGGTCATCGCACCGTAACCCCAGGTATTCGCGACGCCAGCCACCGTGGTGGAGTGGCAAATACGCGCCTGGTGGTCAGTGTTATTGGTGCCCCACATGGACACCCACTTGCGCAGCAGGTATGACTGCTCGTTGTTGTGCTTGGACGATCCGATAAAGAACACGGAGTCTGGTCCGTTTTCTTCACGCAGAGCCAACATTTTTTTAGTGATGCCGTCTAGCGCTTCGTCCCAGCTAATTTTCTGGTACTTGCCATCCACCAATTTCATGGGGTACTTCAGGCGATACTCGCCGTGGCCGTGTTCACGCAGCGCCGCACCCTTGGCGCAGTGTGCACCCAGGTTAATCGGGCTATCAAACACAGGATTCTGGCGAACCCACACGCCGTTCTGAACTACCGCATCAGTCGCGCAACCTACTGAGCAGTGTGTACAAATCGTCCGCTTGATTTCAATTGGACCACTTGCTGCGCCACCCTCAGCGGCAGCTTCAGCCTTGCGCACCATGCCAAACGGCAGGCTACCCGCAACCGCGCCAGCGCCCACACCGATACCGGAGCGCTTCAGGAACGCACGGCGGTCCATTGTGGCGCCCAAGCGTGACCCAATTTTATTGAGCAAGCTGTGGTTGTGATTGGGAATCACTTTGGCCACTGTCTTTTCGTCTCTTCTCTTTAACATCCTGGTCTCCTTGATTTACACCAGCAAGGTTCTGTAATAGGTTTTCACATGCTCAGAGAGCTGATAACCCTTCGATTTTTTCTCGGTGCCTGCGGCAGCGGCTTGTTCGGCCACTTCAGGTTGTTTGCTAACCACCAGTGCAGCACCGGCAGCAGCGACACCCGCACCAGCGCCCACCAGGAATTGGCGTCTTGCTAGCTTGGGTTTGTCTTGATTTATCATTTTCTTGGTCATCGCATCACCTCCAATCAAACGGCACTTTCAAAATCGAAAGACTGTGTTTCAACATCAAAAAATACGCGGGCCAATCGACCCACTGTTTTATAAAAATCGGTATTGCTGGCAGCCTCTATATCGTCAGCCATGCGACCGTACCAACTCGCCATGTGAGCCTGGAAAAAGGCACGTTGTTCGGCGAACGATACGGGTGGGTCATCCGCTAAAATCAGATAGCGCATCACCTCACACAAAAATGCAATGTGATCTTCTGTCTCCACCAGGCTTTCATCACGGGTCAATCCAAATTTGGCCAGATCATCTCGCAAGGCAATCAATGGCTTTTCATTCAAAAAACCTGCCATGTAATACGAGCCATAGAGCATGACTTCCGGGCGACCAACGCCGATGAAATTATCCACAAACTCTTGATTGATCTTTTTACTGTCAAACTGTCCGACCACTCGGATCAGCTC
>JAHJCM010000186.1 GCA_018812945.1 Gammaproteobacteria bacterium
CGAATGCGGGTGTCTTCCGTGATGTTGCCATTTGCATCCACTGGCACGTTAAAATCGACGCGGATCAACACGCGTTTGTTGGATACGTTTTGGTCGGTCAGGCGCAGGAAACGCAACATTGCTGTTCAACTCTCAAGGAAGGTTATTGGAAACAATCCGGAATTATAACGCCCCCAGCCCACTTTTCCTCGGGGTTGCCTACTCCTTTGTGATTGGAATATTGGCAATTGCAGGGCAAGTTTTTGCGCCCGACTTCGCCCGGCAAGGGCTTGATTTAATTGACTCATTCTTCATTTACATCCTGATAGCGCAGTTTACCCACCTGGGCTGGGTTCACCTGAGCCTGAACCTGGCCGGCTTGGCGATTGTGGCCTGGGGATTTTCGAACCAGCGAAGCCAACGCGAATGGCTGTGGGTACAGTTGCTTTCACTGGTATGGCTTGCGTTTTACTTGAGCCAGATTGAGCCTGTTCAATGGTATTGCGGATTGAGCGGCGCCCTGCATTTTCAGTTCACTGCCTGCCTGCTGCTTGCGCTGCACAGAACCCCAAGCAAACCTGCTCTGGGCTGGCCTTTGTGGGTTCTTGCCGCTGGGCTGATTGCAAAGCTGATACTTGAATGGAATTCGGGCCACACCACCGATGCTTTGGTGGGCGGCCCGATTGCATTTGAGGCACACAGGGGGGGTGCCTTGGGTGGTCTTTTATTCGGACTGGCTATAATTTTCCGGTCATGGTGGCTTGAGCAGAACCGGACTTCCTGAACAACCCAATCAGCAGGGTAAGTATCAGCAAACCAGGCAATGTGGTGGCACCGCCACCACCGCCTCCACCACTACCTCCACCTGAAGAAACAGACGAACCAGAGCCCGAACCATTGTCGGTGGTGGGTGTGGTGGTGCCACCTGAACTGGCACTGGCCACCGATGAGGGTGAACTGCCATTATCCCCACTGGCCACCACACGCAAGGCTGTGAAGCTGCTGTGCGCTTCGCCAACCGAGTCGGTCACGGTGAGTTGAAACACCAAGTCAGAGCTTGAAGTCGGGGCTGGCAAGTCAACATCGGCAGTGGTTTGAGTGCCAATCATCAGCTGCTCACCCGACACCTGCGTCCAGGCATAAGAAGCGATGCTGCGCCCCGCCGCAACGCTGCTGGCAGAACCACGCAAACGAACAGGATGCAAGCCGGTGGCACTCTCCTGATATCCGCTCGTGCCCAAGCCATTGGCTGATGCAGAGGCATTCGCCACAGGGCGGATGCCTTTCACAGCGGACACCGCTGCAAAGGCATTCAGCATGCCAGCGCCACACACAGCGGTGGTGCAATTGCAACTGCCTGAACCCTGATTGGCCGTGCAGGTGCTGCTTCTGGGACTTAAAAAACCTGACGTATTGCCCAAAATTTGGCTACGCAATTGGGCTGGCGTCAGTGCAGGATTAATGGCGCGCATCAACCCAGCCGTCGCTGCCACCAAAGGTGCAGCGAAAGACGTACCGGTTTTGCTGACCAAACTGGCCGATGCAGGCGTGGTAGTGCCCGAGTTGCCCAAGCCCACCAAACCATTGCTGAAACCGCCAGGTGCCATCAAGCTGACTGCGCTGCCAATTGCACTGTAACTGGCGCGGCTGCCATCTCGATCCAAAGCGCCCACCGACAGTACGTTGTTACAGTTCGCTGGTGAATCGGCTGAGCCACCGCTGTTTCCAGCTGCGGCCACCACCAAAGAACCCGCTGCATTCACTCTATCCACCACTGTTTGCTCAAATGAGCTACAGGTAGTCGGGCTACCCAAACTCAGATTAATCACATCGGCCGGGTTGGGGTTGCGAGGAATGCCCGGAACATCAAGACCAGCTGACCACAGCATCGCATCCAATACATCCGACAGCAGGCCGCCGCATTTGCCGAGCACCCGCACGGGCAGCACTTTCACGTTCCAGTCAGCGCCCGCGACATCGGAGTCGCTGTGGGTGTTTGCAGCCACCTGCCCAGCCACAAAAGTGCCGTGCCAGCTTGAATTCTTGACGCTGCAACCCGAGAAAGTAGAAGTCTGGGAATCTTCCGTGCTGATCCAGTTACCAGGGTCTGCTGCATTGGCATCGCGGCCGTTTCCATCATTGGCTGTAGGTACGTCCGAGACAAAGTCATAACCGCTGAGCAATCGACCCATCAAATCGGGAGTTTCAAAAACCACACCTGTGTCCAACACAGCCACCACCACATCGGCGCTCCCGCGAACCACATCCCAGGCCTGATCAAACTTCGCGCCTGCCGTGTTGAATGTAGAACGCAAGGCCCACTGGTTGGCAAAGGTTGGGTCGTTGGGTGTTGCAAATGCACGCACAGGCCGGTCTTCAATTGCAAACTCCACCTCGGGGTCACTGGCCAAGCGGTTCAGCATGGATTGCTGATCACCCGTACGCAAGCTGCTACCCCAACGCATCACATGGGTACCCACCGAACCTGCGCGCAACCAAGTGGCATCCACATTGTTTCTCGCCATCACATCGGCAAGAAATTCACCTTCTTTTTCCAGGCGGCGAAGGGACGGCGCGCTGCTCAGCTCAACCGAGTTCTTCAATTTGATAATGAATTGAGCACCGCCGCTTTGCGCATGGGCCGGCGCAACCAAGAGAATCCACAGCATCAGCAAAACGCTGGTGACCAGCACACGCAGGGGTGTCAGTTTTTGCTTTTTGGGACGGAAGGTCAACATGGCAATACTCGCTTATCAAAGTGGGTTCAGGTTACCCAGCGAGGTGCTCAATCAATTTGTTGAATAGAAAGCAGAACGGAGCCTACTTCTCAGCCACCTCGCCAAAGCCCGACGAATATCGGTTTAACGGCATGAAACAAGGCTTTGCGCATGACCAATAGGGGTAGGGAGACCCACAAAAGGGGGAGGTTTTTTGAGGAATACGATGACGTAAAAAAACCGGGCTCAAGGCCCGGTTTTTGATGGCACGGACTTGGAAAATTACTTCGCGTTCATTAGTGCAACGGTGGTGTCCAACATGCGATTGGAGAAACCCCACTCGTTGTCGTACCAGCTGGACACTTTCACCAGTTTGCCGCTGACTTTGGTCAAAGTGGCATCAAACGCGCTGGAAGCCGGGTTGTGGTTGAAGTCGATCGACACCAAAGGCGCCTCGTTGTATTCCAACACACCCTTCAATGGGCCTTCGGCGGCAGCTTTCAGGATACTGTTTACCTCGTCCACGGTGGTGTCGCGCTTGGCAATGAACGACAGGTCAACCATGGACACGTTGATGGTGGGCACGCGCACAGCGTAACCATCCAGCTTGCCGTTCAGTTCTGGCAACACCAATCCAACCGCAGCAGCCGCACCTGTTTTGGTGGGGATCATGCTCATGGTGGCAGAACGGGCACGGCGCAGGTCTTCGTGATAAACGTCGGTCAACACCTGGTCGTTGGTGTAGGCGTGAATGGTGGTCATCAGGCCGGTTTCCAGACCGATGGCATCGTTCAAAGGCTTGACCAGCGGGGCCAGGCAGTTGGTGGTACAAGACGCGTTAGAGATCACTGTGTCGGTGCTTTTCAACACACCGTGGTTCACACCAAAGACAACGGTCGCGTCTACGTCTTTACCGCCGGGGGCGGAAATAATCACTTTCTTGGCACCGCCTTTCAGGTGGGCAGATGCCTTTTCCTTGGAGGTAAAAAAGCCTGTGCACTCCATGACCACGTCCACACCCAACTCGCCCCATGGCAATTCGGCGGGGTTGCGATTGGCAAGTACCTTGATCTTGTCGCCATTGACCACCATGTAATCGCCATCGACAGTCACTGTGCCGGGAAAACGGCCGTGTGCGGTGTCGTACTGGGTCAGGTGGGCGTTGGTTTTGGGATCACCCAAGTCATTGATGGCCACGATTTGAATGTCGTGTTTCTTGCCACCTTCATAGTGGGCACGCAGTACATTTCGGCCGATGCGGCCATAGCCGTTAATCGCTACGCGAATGGTCATGACAAATCTCCTTGAAAGTAAATCAAATATTCGGTTTCTTAAGCCAATGCCTGTTATTGAGCCAAAGCCAAAGCGGCCTCGGTAAACTTCTCGGTGGTTAGCCCAAAATGCTTGAACAGAGCGCCAGCAGGTGCAGATTCACCAAAGGTGCTCATGCCCAGCACGGTGCCTTTCACACCAGCCTGTGCAATATACTTGTACCAGCCATCGGTCATACCTGCCTCAATTACAGCGATCGGCGCTGTACCCAAAACCTGTGCCTTGTACGCTGCATCTTGCCGATCAAATACATTGGTTGAAGGCATGGACACCACACGCGCCGCGATACCTTTCTCAGCCAAAGCCTTCTGCGTGTTCATGGCGATTTCAATTTCCGAGCCCGTGGCAATCAAGGTGACCTTGGCATCGGCTGCATCGGCCAACACATAACCACCTTTGGCGATCGAATTCAATACCGATTCCGAACGGGCCAGGAATGGCAGGTTTTGGCGGCTGAACAACAAGCTGCTCGGGCCGTCCTTGCGCATCACTGCGCTGTTCCAGGCTGCCATGGATTCCACCGAATCCGCAGGGCGCCACACGTCCATATTGGGTAGCAAGCGCAGGGTGGCGGCATGCTCAACGGGCTGGTGTGTGGGGCCGTCTTCACCCAGGCCGATTGAGTCGTGGGTGAACACAAAAATATTGCGCTTCTTCATGAGCGCAGCCATGCGCAGGGCATTGCGGCTGTAATCAGAGAAGGTCAGGAAAGTAGCGCCAAATGGAATGTAACCGCCATGCAGGGCCACACCGTTGAGCGCAGCACTCATGCCGAACTCGCGCACACCCCAATTAATGTGGTTACCCGCAGTAAAGCCGTCTTTGTTGCGGCGCACTGCCACACACTTGGGCCAGTTGGTAAAATTCGAACCCGTCAGGTCAGCAGAACCGCCCAGCAATTCAGGCAATTCAGCTGCCAATAGGGTAATTGCGTTTTGGCTCGCTTTGCGGGTAGCAATGGTTTCGCCTTTGGCAGCCACTTCGGCCAGCAAACGGGCGGCAGTCTGTTCAAACTGGGCAGGCAAATCACCCGCCATGCGGCGCTTGAACTCCGCAGCCTTGGCCGGGAATTTGGCAGTGTAGGCGTCAAACAGCTTGTCCCAGGCCGACTGGCGAGCAGCGCCCTCAACCTGCGCATCCCAGGCATTGTAAACCTCGGCGGGAATCTCGAAGGGCGCATGTTCCCAGCCAATCGCGGCGCGGGTTGCAGCAATTTCAGCATCGCCCAGCGGTGCGCCGTGTACTTTGTCGGTACCGGCCAGGTTGGGCGAGCCTTCGCCAATATTCGTTTTGCAACAAATCAGGGTTGGCCCCTTGTCCAGCGCAGCATTTTGCTTGGCCTGCGCAATTGCTGCATCCACAGCGTCTACATCATGACCGTTCACACTCGGAATCACATTCCAGCCGTAGGCCTCAAAACGCTTGGGCGTGTTGTCGGCAAACCAGTGCTCTACCTCACCGTCGATTGAAATGCCGTTGTCGTCGTACATCACGATGAGCTTGGACAAGCCCAAAGTACCCGCCAGGGAGCAGGCCTCATGGGAAATGCCCTCCATCAGGCAACCGTCACCCAAAAACACATACGTGTTGTGATCAACAATCGGGAAACCCGCTTCATTGAACTCGGCTGCCAACAGCTTTTCTGCCAAAGCCAAACCCACTGCGTTCGCAATGCCCTGCCCCAAGGGACCGGTGGTGGTCTCAACTCCGGGGGTAATATCCACCTCGGGATGGCCTGGTGTTTTAGAATGCAGCTGGCGGAAATTTTTTAGTTCCTCAATCGGCAAGTCGTAGCCGGTCAGGTGCAGCAACGCGTAAATCAGCATGGAGCCGTGGCCGTTGGACAACACAAAGCGGTCGCGATCAGCCCACAGGGGGTTTTGCGGATTGTGCTTCAGGTGGCGGGCCCACAAGGCCACTGCGATTTCGGCCATGCCCATTGGCATGCCGGGATGCCCGGATTTGGCGGCTTGAACTGCATCCATGGCGAGCGCGCGAATCGCGTTGGCCATGTTCTTTGACGAAGAGGACATAGGTATGGGGATTGAGGGTTATGCCTGTGGCAAAGTTGGAAAAAAATGAATTTTATCAAAG
>JAHJCM010000187.1 GCA_018812945.1 Gammaproteobacteria bacterium
GGCAAAGACCTGCTGATCGTGCTGCATCAAATGGGCAATCATGGCCCTGCCTATTACAAACGATACCCGCCAGAATTTGAGCGCTTCACGCCAGTGTGCAAAACCAATGTGTTGTCGAAATGCACGGATGAGGAAATCAACAACGCCTACGACAATGCAATTCTGTACACCGATTATTTTTTGGCACAAACCATTGGATTGCTGAAAAAATTTGATTCAAGCCATGAAACTGCCATGCTGTATGTGAGTGATCACGGTGAATCGCTGGGCGAGAAAGGCATGTACCTGCATGGTGCGCCTTACCTGTTTTCGCCCAAGGAACAAACCCATGTTGCATCGCTTTTGTGGTTTGGTAAAAACTTTGACTATCACCTCGATGATTTGAAGCGGGTCAAGGATTATCCCTTCACTCACGACGATTTGTTTTGTTCCCTGATGTTGACCTTTGAGGTGGAAAGTTCGGTGTGTACTCAGCGAACCAGTGCCGTGAAAGCGTATTTCGAACGGCAACAGCAAGCAAAGTAACGCCCCAGCATAGTCAGGCGGTGGCCAGCACATGGCTTGCAAAGTGAGCCCCTTTGGCAATCTGTACCCCACCTGCCAGGCCACCCAGAATCATCAAGCCGATGGCCGGCTGGGTGCGTCGCTGCTTTAGCCACGGCATGGGGCTGTAAAGCAGCACAATCCACATGAAGGCGGTGGACGCATGCCCGCTGGGAAAGCATTTCCCAGGCTCCGGGTTGGCAGCAACCGGTGTGCGCTGGAACAGTCGAAAGTAGTCGGCCGTTCCTCCATATTGGTATAAATCCCAAGGGCATCCATGTCTGGACTTCCCCGGGAAGCGATGAACCTACGTCCCCTGTCAAAGAGGCAGTATTTTTTTTCCTGCATGGAATGGAAGCGCGTGAATTGTGCTCTTATGCACTATGAGCAATTTTTTCACTACTGCCGAAGATCGTTACAACCTGTGGGTCAAGGAACATTACCGTTTCCTGATGCGCAGTGCATGGGCTTTGTCCGGTTCCAAGGCATTGGCTGAAGACATTGTTCAAGATGTTTACTTTCTGGCGTGGAAGCACCGAAACCAATTGCGCGACCAGGCGCTTGCCAGGGCCTGGCTGTTCAGGATCATGCGCCGCTGCCTGATTCGGCACGCCGAGCCCAAAACAGCGCAACTGGACGATGACCAGGAGGAACAGGTGGATCAGCCCGTTTCTTCTGATCAAGGCGAGCGAATTGATTTCGTCCGTGCTCTGGGGCGGCTTGCGCCCATTCATCGAGAGGTCCTGGTGCTTCATTATTTTGACGACATGGGAACGGCGATGATCGCCGAGGCGCTTGATATTGCCCCCGGCACGGTGATGTCCCGGCTTTCCCGCGCCCGGGATGCCCTGAAGCATGCAATGAGCCCCGCAGATTCGCCCAAAGTGGGTAATACAGGAGCGACTTCCGTGGCTCAACTGGTAATTAACAATGATGCACGATGATCCGTTTGAGCCTGCTTCAGGCTCCCTTCTCGACAGCGAATTTGATCTGAATGCACGCGCTGGGCTGTCGATGGCGTTCCCGTCGGGAGACCCTCCAGCCGGGCTCTACCGTCACCGACCTTTCTGGAAGAAGCCGACCATGCCGCTGATGCTGCTGTGCGGCCTGCTTGTGAGCGGGATCGGGGGTGTTCTTGCCGTGCGTCCGCCGGAACTGGTTCGGGTTGCCATAGAGCATGAATACTATGAGCGCACCTTGCGCGGGCAATTCATGAGTACGGCCGAGCTGGCAAGCAAGTTTGATTTGCCAGCACATTCCCCTGTTCCCGGGTTCACTCAGTTGATTCGCCCTTGCGACATCAACGGCAAGGTTGCGTATCACTTGACCACTTTTTTTGAAAAAGGTGGCATGGTCACGCTGTTTGCCTTTGACGGGAAAACCGATCTGCCCCAAGGGCGCGGTTGGTGGAGCAATGTGTACTGGGAAGTGAAACACGATGCAAATGGCAAAGTAGTGGTGATGGTGGCACAGAAAGAAAAAGCGATTTCTGCTGCCACTCGCGCATTCGAAGAAGCACGGCGAAGTTGATCAAAACAACAGGGAGAAGACAATGCGAATACTGGAATCGAATTCAAGAAGACTGATGCTCAAAGGCACTGTGGCAGCCATGTCCGCAGTTGGCATGGCGGGCTGGGCCAAACTGGGGTTTGCCGCCGATGCAAAACCCTTGCCTGGCTACGCGAACTGGAAAATTCCTGGCGATATCATCGTTCACAGCAACAACACGCTGGAGACCAAACGCAGTGCCTATGGCACCAGCGTGATCACCCCCAGCGACCAGTTGTATGTCCGGAATAATTTGCCGCCGCCCGACCCTGCCATTCTCGAGAACAGGGACGCTTGGTCGATCGAGTTTTCCGGGGTCGGAAAACCAGTCACCATGACTTTGGCCGACCTGAAAAGCATGGGGCTTGAAACCACGGCCATGGTGCTGCAATGTTCTGGCAACGGGCGTGGTTTTTTTCCCAGCAAGCCCAGCGGTACGCCTTGGAAGGTAGGTGCGGCGGGTTGCGTGATCTGGAGTGGTGTGCCGGTGCGCGATGTGGTCAAAGCGGTCGGAGGAATCAAGGCCGGTGCAAAGTACATGACGGGCACCGGTGGCGAGGTGCTCCCACAGGGGCTGGATCCGCTGAGTGTGATTGTTGAGCGTTCCTTACCCCTTGCAGCCGTGGAGGACGCATTGTTGGCCTGGGAAATGAATGGTGAGCCCATCTCGTTGGCGCATGGCGGACCTTTGCGATTGATTGTGCCGGGTTACACCGGGGTGAACAACATCAAGTACATCAAACAATTGTCGTTCACTGAGCAGGAAACCAAGGCCAACATCATGTCGCATGGCTACCGAATCACCCCGGTGGGCGGTACAGCGGGCCCGGATCTTCCATCCGTACTCGAGATGTCGGTGAAGTCCTGGATCAATTCCCCTCTTCCTGAGGACGGCGTGGTTCGAGCTGGCCGTGTGCAAATCCACGGCGTTGCATTTGGAGGGGTGCATGCAGTCCAGGGCGTTGAGGTGAGCGTGGATGGCGGGAAAAACTGGTCGGCAGCCCGTTTTGTGGGGCCGGATCTCGGCAAGTATGCCTGGCGACAGTTTGTGTTTGATGCCAATCTGAAGGCGGGTGAGTACCAATTGGCCAGCCGTGCGACCGACACGAGCGGTGCGGTTCAGCCCGAAGTGCGATTTGAGAACAAGGGTGGCTTTAACAACACCAGCTGGATGGATCATTCTGTCAAAGTGAGCGTGGCATGAAAATCAAAGTTGCACTGGCAGGCTGTTTTTTCGCGACATTGGCGCTTGGTGCCGCTGCGGGCGAGAATGAACAGTTGATTTTGGGCAAGCAATTGTTCACGCAAAAGGCGGTTCCGGCATGCGCTGTTTGCCACACGCTTGCGGATGCCGGTTCGGAAGGTGCCATTGGCCCGGTGCTTGACGAACTAAAGCCGGATGAAGCGCGCGTTGCCAAGGCCATTCGCGACGGCATTGGGCAAATGCCGTCTTACAAGGGCAGGCTCAGTGACGATCAAATCCTTGCCTTGGCCAAATACGTGGCCAAAGCCACCGCTGGCAAGTAAGGCGTCTGTACCATTGAAGCGGTGGGGCTGTTGTCTTGCGCTTCAATGGTCCATGTTGCGGCAAAAGTCAAGGAAGTGCCGGGCGTGAGGCAGCATGGTTCGCTCAGGTCGTGTCAGGATGTAGAAATTGCGAAAGAGTGGGGGCAGTGTGGTTTGAAGTTCCACCAATTTTCCCAGCGCCAGGAAATCAGCAACCACAGCGCGTGACAGGCAGGCCAAACCCAGCCCCACCAGCGCAGCTTGCTTGATCGCCTCGGAGTTGCTGAATTCACCGGCACAAACCAGGGTGTTGAGGTGTGGAATCAGTGCGCTTTCTACCGACTCCCGCGTGCCCGATCCGCCTTCACGCAATAGCCAGCGGGCGGCGCGAAGCTCCTTGAATGTCAGTTTCCTGCCGAGTTGGTTCAGTGGGTAAGTGGGTGCGCAAACCACCACCAGTTCATCCTTGAACCAGGGCTCCACGAACAGGTCTGGGTTAGTACAGTGCCCTTCGATCAGGCCGAAGTCTGCATCGAAACCGGACACCTTGGCAATAACTTCGGCCGTGTTGGCAATGTGTACTGAAGGTGTTGGAAGTGAATTTGTTGTCGAAAACCGTGAAAGCAAACGCGGCAGGTAATACGTTCCTATGGTGGTGCTGGATGAAATTCGCAAGCCCAGTTTGATTGCGGGATTTGCAGTGTTGAATTGCTGTTCGATTTGACTGGCAGTACTCAACAGTTGCCTGGCCTGAGGTAGCAAAGTTTCGCCGAATCCGTTCAAGACCAGGCGTTTGCCAACCCGGTCAAACAAACGTGTATTCAACAGGCTTTCAAGTTCATTGATTGCTGCACTGGTTGCCGACTGGGACAGCGAAACCACAGGCGCGGCTGCGGTTGTGCTTCCGGCATTGCACACCGCCACGAACACCTCGAGTTGGCGAAGGGAGATTCGTATCATTGTTTACCTATTTTATAGGTTGATTATACATAAATTACTTGTTTTATAAGTTATTGAAAGCGGGATACATTCAAGGTGTAAAAACAAGAACCGCGATTGGAGCAGCAACCATGAATTCGAAAGTGAAGTTATTACACGGTTATTCCATTGGACAGATTCTTCCTGCACAAATGGTTCCGATGGCCTTGGGCCTGCTGCTGACAAGTGTAGTGGCAGCGACCTCAATTTTCCTTGGTGACCTGGATTGGTTGAAGGGGCACGGGTTCAGTGCCCTAACCATTGCAATTGTGATGGGCATTATTCTGGGCAACAGTGTGTACCCGCAATTTGCGCAATATTGCGGTAAAGGTGTGGTGTATTCCAAAAACACCTTGTTGCGAGCGGGTATTGTTTTGTATGGCTTCCGACTGACTTTTCAGGATGTATTCAATGTGGGGGTCAGCGGCGTACTCATTGATGCTGTGGTGCTTGCATCCACATTTGCTTTGGCGATTTTTCTGGGTGTGAAGGTGTTCCGCTTAAAGCGTGAACTTGCAATATTGATTGGTGCCGGCAGTTCAATTTGCGGAGCGGCTGCGGTGTTGGCGACCGAGCCAGTTGTCAAAGCGCGATCTGAGGACGTCACCGTGGCCGTATCCACCGTGGTGGTATTTGGCACTTTGGCCATTTTTCTTTATCCCGCGATGTATGAGTGGAATCGCGTATGGCAATTGATGGCACCTGACCAATTCGGCGTGTTCATCGGGTCTACCGTACACGAAGTTGCCCAAGTAGTGGCCGCTGCGCGGGCCATTGGTCCCGAGGCGGCCAACACGGCAGTGATTGCAAAAATGGTACGGGTCATGATGCTTGCGCCCTTCTTGCTTGCTTTGTCGGTTTACATGTCAAGAACGAAGGGTGCGGGGGCTCACAAGGGTGGGCACAAAGCAGGCGAACGGCTTTCAATTCCCTGGTTTGCGTTTGTATTCATCGCCATGGTTGGTTTGAATTCCTTGTCAATTTTCAGTGAACACGTGGTGGAAGAGTTTGTGCAGCTGGATATTTGGCTGCTCACCATGGCCATGGCTGCACTGGGTTTGACCACACATGTGTCTTCCATTCGCAAGGCGGGGGTGAAACCGCTGATGCTTGCCCTTATTCTTTTTGGATGGCTGATTTCAGGTGGCGCATTGATCAACAACATGGTGTCGGGCTGGTTCGCTTGACCCACGTATTTTTTGTCGCGAAACAATTTTTTCGCATTCTAGAGAGGTAATAAAATGAAGTTCAAACACATCAACAGCCTGTTGGCAGTATTGTTTTGCGTGGCCACAGGCAGCGCAATCGCGGATGCTTCGAAGTTGTATGACCCGTCAATCAAACACGCTCCCCAGGATGGCGTGCTGAAGTTTTATGGTGCGGGCGGCCCGCATACCGCGTTCAAGAAGGTGGCTGAGCAGTATGAAAAAGACACTGGACAGAAAGTGGAAATTATTGCCGGGCCAGAAAAAACCTGGAGCCTGAAAGCGCAGGCAGACGCGGACATGCTGTGGGGCACTTCAGAACAATCCATGACTGCTTTTCTTGAAACTTACAAAACCTTCGACAGCGCCAAAGTGGAGCCAATTTATATTCGCCCAGCGGTCATCGCCGTTAAAAAGGGCAATCCGAAAAACATCCAGGGCATAGCCGATTTGCTGAAACCCGGCATGAAAATCGTGGTGACCGAAGGGTCTGGTGTATCCAATACCTCGGGCACCGGGGTGTGGGAAGACGTGGCCGGCCGTTTGGGCCGACTTGATGACGTCAAGGCCTTCAGAAAAAATATTGTGTCCTATTCAACAGGCTCTGGTGCAAGTTACAAAGCCTTCCAGACTCAAAATGCCGACGCATGGATCACCTGGCCGAACTGGCCAATCGTGAAGTCCGATGACCTTGAACTGGTCAAAATTGAACCAGCCAGGGCCATTTGGCGCGATGTCAATGTGGTGATATCTCCGCTGGCCGACCCCAATGCCAAGCAGTTTGTTGAATTTTTGGTCTCGGCTCAGGGGCAAAAATTAATGGCAACCGAAGGTTGGGTTCGAAATTGATGCAGTGGAGTTCAATGGTTTTTCATAAGCTACTCCTGCAATAAATCAATAAGCTTCCTGACCTTGCTTGGTCAGGATTGTTTCAAGCGGTTTTTTGCCTACCAGCCAAAACATCAATGGCGTTAACAAGGTGTCCAGAATCGTTGAGCTAACCAAACCACCAAAAATAACCACTGCCACCGGGTGCAAAATTTCTTTGCCCGGTGCGTCGGCTGAAAGCAGCAAGGGGGTGAGCGCCAAAGCGGCGGTGAGCGCGGTCATCAACACTGGGGTAAGCCGCTCCAGCGACCCACGCACAATCATGGGAATACCAAAGGTTTCACCTTCGAATTTGCACAGGTTGATGTAATGGCTTACTTTTAAAATGCCGTTGCGCGTGGCAATGCCCGCCAGAGTAATGAAGCCCACCATGGAAGCCACTGACAGCGATACACCGGCAATCCACATGGCGGCCACACTGCCAATGAGCGCGAACGGAATATTGCCCATGATGACCAAGGCCAGTGTGGTGGACTGGTAACGGGTGTACAACACCAGAAAAATCAGCGCCAAGGACAAAAGCGACAACACGGCAATTAAGCGTGTGGCTTGTTCCTGTGCCTGAAACTGCCCTTCAATGCTGACGAAATAGCCGTCGGGCAATGCCGTGTTGGCCACTGAGCTTCGCACTTGTTCAATAATCGCCGACATGTCGCTGCCGTCGGTGTTGGCATACACCACAATTCGGCGGCGGCTGTTTTCGCGGCCAATCTGGTTGGGGCCATCGCCTTCCTCCACAGTGGCTACACTGCTAAGGGGTATCGGGCCCGCCGGGCTGTCCAGCATCACGCGTGCAAGGTCTTGTGGCGTGCGCGCCGAATCGGGCAGGCGAAGCACCAAGTCAAATCGTTTGGCACCGTCAACCACCTGTGTAATTCGCTCGCCTTGCGACAGCGATTCCAGCGCGGTCAGCACTTCACCAGGTGCAAGGCCGTATTGCGCTGCCTTGCGGTAGTCCACCCGCACTTTCACTTGTGGTATCAACACCTGTTTTTCAACCGACAAATCGACCAATCCGCCTACATTGCTCAGGCGGCTTCGAAGGTCCTCGGCCAGGCCGCGCAGGGTGTCAATGTCGTCCCCGAAAATCTTGATGGCCACTTGCGCCCGCACTCCTGACAACAGGTGGTCCAGCCGGTGTGAAATGGGTTGACCAATCGCCACCGAGCCCGGAATGGTTGCAAGCTGTTTTCGAATGTCAGCCATGATTTCTTCACGGTCGCGATCGGATTCTTTCAGGTCTACATCAATTTCCGCAGCGTGCACGCCTTCAGCATGTTCATCCAGTTCAGCACGCCCCGTACGGCGGCCTACTTTTTCAACTTCGGGTATTTCAGCAATCAGTTTTTCAGCCAAGGCACCGATGCGGTTTGATTCTTCCAGCGAAATGCCCGGGTTAAATATCAGCCCCATCACCAGCGAACCTTCGTTGAAAGCAGGCAGAAACGCCTTGGGAAAAAATGGCACAGTGGCTGCTGCGCCTGCCACCACAATTGCAGCAGCAAGCAACACCTTTTTGGCGTGTGGAAAAGACCAGTGCAATACCTTGGTGTCCCAATCCTTCAGGCGTTTCACCAAGGGGCTGTCGCCGTGGCCCAATGTTTTGATGTTGGGCAGAAGGTAATACGACAACACCGGGATTACGGTAATAGACACCAGCATAGAGGCAAGAATGGACACAATGTAAGCAATGCCCAAGGGCGCAAACAAACGGCCTTCAATACCAGGCAATGCAAACAATGGAACAAATACCAGCACCACAATCAGTGTGGCGTAAACAATGCCGGAGCGTACTTCCACCGAGGCCTTCAGGATGGTGTTCAGAATCGACTCAGGGTTGGTTTGTTGGCCGCGCATTTTCAGTCGGCGAAGAATGTTTTCCACATCCACCACCGCATCGTCTACCAATTCGCCAATCGCAATCGCCAAGCCGCCCAGCGTCATCACATTAATCGATTGCCCCAGCAGTTTGAATACAATCACCGCCACAGCCAGCGACAATGGAATTGCAATCAGGGAGATGGCGGTGGTGCGGGCACTCAGCAGAAAGGCAAACAGAATAATGGTGACCATGATTGCGCCGTCCCGAAGCGCTTCCACCACATTGCCAATTGACGCTTCGATGAAGTCGGCCTGGCGGAACAACACCTCTGGTGGCAGCAGACCGCCGGGCAAACCTTGCTTCAAATCAGTGAGCGCATTTTCAACTTGCCGGGTTAGTTCCACTGTGTCGGCTGAGGGCTGTTTTTGCACATTCAAAATGACTGCAGGGTTTCCGTTCAAGCCTGCATCACCGCGCTTAAAGGCAGCTGCATAACGCACACTGGCAACTTGTTCGAGCAGTACCGGGGTTCCGTTTTTGTAGGCCACTGCCAAGCCTTGCAAGTCCTCGAGCTGATTGGTTCGACCCAGGTTTCGAATCAGGTACTCGCGGTTGTTCAGGTCAATGAAGCCACCACTGGTGTTCGCAGAAAAAGCTTGAAGCGCACTTCTCACTTCACTCAGGGAAATACCAAATTGCGCCAGGCGTGCTGTGTCGGGTTCCACACGCAATTGGCGAACCTCTCCCCCAATCGGAATCACCTGCGACACACCCGGAATAGACAACAGGCGTGGCCGCAGCACAAAGTCCGCATACTCCCGGGCTTGCATGGGGTTGGTTTTTCCAGTGTCGATTGGCAAGGCAATCAACATGATTTCACCCATGATGGAGCTGACCGGCCCCATCACTGGGGTGATGGTCTCGGGCAGTTGCTCTTTCACCAAAGTCAGCCGTTCAGCCACCAGTTGACGATTGCGGAAGATGTCAGTGCCCCAATCAAATTCCGCGTACACAATTGAAAGGCCAACGCCCGAAACTGACCGCACGCGGGTAACACCCGGCATGCCGTTCAATGCCGTTTCAATCGGAAACGACACCAGTTGTTCCACTTCCTCGGGGGCCATGCCGCCCGCTTCGGTCAACACTGTAATGAGGGGTTTGTTCAGGTCGGGAAAGACATCCACCGGTGTTTGGGTGGACACATAAGCCCCGTAGGCCATCGCCAACATGGCCGCAGCCAATACAAAAAGCCTGTTGTGCAGGCTGAACCGAACGATCCAGTTAAACATGATGCATCGCCCCCTATCGGATCTGGTTGATCAGGTTGGTGCCTGAAACCACCACACGGTTTTCATCGGCCAAGCCTTTGATGACAATCACTTCCCGGGCGTTCAGCGCTTGGTACTCCACTGGTTGTGCGATGAATCGTTCAGCGCCTGATTTGATCCACACAATTGCTTCATTGTTGGGATTGCGCACCACTGCTTCGCTGGGCAGCACAATGCCTTTGATTTTGGTGTTCAAGCGAGCCAGCACTGTGACAGGTTGGCCCACAGCCAGTGGTACCGAGGTGTTGCCTTGGGTGGCGTTGGCGCGGAACAGGATTGGAACTGCACCATTCACCAGGCTGCGCCCTGCACCCACAAAGGTCAACTCGATACCATCAATGCTGGCTATACTGCCTCCCTGTACTTGTTGTGCAACTGTAGCGTCGGCTGTGTTGGCTTCGATCAGCAAGCGGCTTGGGTCAATCACTTCAAACAACACATGGCTGGGCTCAATCACTTGCCCATTGAGTGCGTTGCTTTTGGCGATCACTCCGTTGGCCGGCGCCAGCAGGGCATGCCTGCCCTGCACACTATTGCTCAGTGCCCTTTCACGCCCCTGCAGTGCAGAAAGTTGCGCTTGCGCGGCTTCCAGTTCTTTTTTGGGCACAGTACCCTGCAGCACTTGCATTCGCTCTACGCGTTGCTGTGCAAGTGTAATATTGGCTTTCACTTCTGCCAGTTCAGCGCGTTGTGAACCCACGGAAATTGCATCGGCCAGCGGGCTCAAATAAGCAAGAATTTCGCCTTTGCGGACAGTTTGCCCCAATGCAGGGAATCCTTGGGCGGGTGGTTCTACCCGACCTTGAAACGGGGCTTGAACCCGACCACCTGCGTTGGGGTCGATGTCCACTTTGCCATTCAGTTCGATGGTTTGAGCGTGTTCGCTTTGAAACGCCATTTTCGTGCGTATTTCCATGCGGCGCTGGGCCAGTTTGGGAATGTTCACGCTGCCATCGGGCAGGCGCGCCAGCCCGCCGGGGTTGTTGCTCGTGGGTGCGTCCAGGTGTTCGCCATTGGGGCCATGCGCACCCGGTGCAGCAAGCAATGGGTTTGAAAAAATACCGCTGAAAAGCGTTGCTGCGGCTGCCACAAGAATGGCTGGAATGAATAACTGCGTCATGATCAAATCTTCCTTGAAACCGTGTTTGAAGCACCGCTGCGAATGCGCTGAACAACAAGAACCAACACCCCAAGCATCATCGCCAAAGCCAGCCAGGCATAGGGGGAATGGAACAGCTCTTCAATGTGCCCATGGCCATCATGTTCGTGGTCATCGTGATGTGGGTGACCGTGTTCGACGTGTTCTTCGACAGCACCACTTGAGTTCAGTGTGGCTTGAAGTTGATCACTCTGGGTCGGTGTGGTGATTGTGAAAATCAATTCATGCTTGCCGGGCCTTTGCAACAAATCAAGTAGGGCTGCGTCATCGAAAGCAAAGTCGCCAGCGTCTTCGTGAAATATCGCCTGACTTGTCAGGTCCGCCACTTGCAATTGCAGGGTTGCATTCAGGACAGGTGCATTCGTCCTGTAATCATCCACCAACACCGACAATTCCGTGCTGTACAGTTTCGCCACCAATTCAAAATTTTCAGTGAAGGTTTCGGTGCGGGGTGCAGCATCTGCCATCACATGGCCATCGCCAGATGAATCGAGGTGTTCACCGTTGGGGCCGTGTGCACCGGGAGCCGCGATCGCGGGTTGAGTGATCAGCAATGAACTGAGTAAAAAAAGTGCGATGTTTTTCATGGCTTGTTCTCCGGCAAAATTCCAAGAGCCTGTTTGTAGTCCGATACTTTGGCGGCGTGTTCTACAGTGGCTTTTCGTGCAAGGCGTTGCGCTTCAAAAGCCTGTTGTTCAAATCGAAGCAGGGTGGGCAAATCGGTTTCACCCAACTCGAATGATTTTTGAATCAGCACAAATGCATCCTGATTGGCTTTGGCCCTTTCTTCGGCTGTTTTCTTGAGTTCTTCGAACAGACTCACGCTGGAAGCCGTGGCTTGCGCCCTGGCTTTCAAGCTGCTTTCCAGCTTGCTCAAACTGGCCTGTGCCGCCAGTTCATCGGCTTGTGTTGTCAATATTCTGCTTTGGTGTTTTGCACTCGATCCCAGTGGAATTCGTGTGCCGATCATCAGCGATTTTTCCTCGGGCGCAGTAAAGGCACCTTTGTCGCTGACGATCGCCAAGCCCAGTTCCGGGTTGGGGCGGCTTTGAATGGCTGCCAATTCGCGCCTGGCTTGCGCAAGGCTGACCCGTTGTTTGGCATGAAGCAATGCGGGGTGTTCAGACAAACCAAGCGTGCTTTGCAAGGCCAGCATGCTTTCGATTTTTGGATCGCTCAATGCGCTGGCCGGTAACCCTGTCAACGCAGTAAATTCAGCAGCCAACAGCGACACATTCGATACGGCATTGCCAAAGTCGGCTTTGGCTTGCGCGTGCAGCGCTTGGGCCTGAAGCTGATCAATGGGTGCCAAATCTCCGGCCGCAACGCGTTTCTCAACATCGCTTAGCAACCGTTGCGTACCCACCAGGCGCGCTTGGGCAATTTCAACATCCAGGTGCGCTGCAATGGTATTCCAGTAGGCTTGTCGAACCTGCTGCGCTAATTCCAGTTTTTGAAGGGTTGTAGTCAGGCTGGCCATTTCAAGCTCTGCGTTGGCCAGGTTTTGCGAACCTTTGCGTTCGCCCCAAAGCCAAACGGGTGCAACAACACCCACTTCAACTTCCCTCATGCCCTGGTTGTCAAAGCTCCGGTCAGACCGGTACGAGCCCTCCAGGTTGAGGGGTTCAGGGGTCAGGCTGTTGGCAGCCTCAATGGCATATCGTGCAGATTCAAGCCGTTTTTCTGCGGCCAGAAGTTCAGGGTCTATTGCAAGCGCAGATTCAAAAGCCGATCCAACGCTGATGCCCCGTTCGGCAGCTTGTGCGGGTGTGTACGCCAGGCAAAACAAGGCTGAGAACACCATACCAAGCCGCACCACGCAATGTGGTGTGTTCATGGACTACTCCGTTAATCAATGGTCAATAAGATGGTTGACGGTTGATTAACGCCAGTTTGGCCGTTCAATTCGCTGGGAAAAAAGGGTTTCCTGCCAAGCCGGAAGGCTGCTGAGTTGTACAGCAGAGGGCAAGGGGAAATCTAGTACGTTTACTTCACTAAGCACAGACACTGTGTGAACGTGAAAGTGATGGTGGTGGTCTGTGGTGTTGGCTTCGTCCGGGTCACTTTGATCCGTGTTGTTGCCTTGCACATGTGCATGTTCGCCATGCGTGTGCGTGTGGCTGTGCGACGTGTCCAGGTGATTATGGAACACCACATCAGCCAAAGAATCACCGGAACCATGACTGTGATAAAGCAGCACCGCAGCCCAAGCGGACTGAAGTGGCAACAACATCATCAACAGAATGAATCCGAAATTTTTCACGTTTTCAGTTTAGCACATCTGGTAATTCGCTGGATTTTGAAACATCCACACGCGCTTTCAGGCGGGTGACCAACAGGAAAAGTCCGCCCAACTTGCGGTGAATGAACAAACAGTCAATCGGCGGGGCATGCCAAAACTTACGGTCTTCGCCAAGTTCAAAGCCTTTGTCGCGAATTCGCGCGGCCAGGTCGGTGTTGCCAAAATCGAAACAGCCCTCGGTGCAAAAAGGCTCGCAAGCCAGTTCCATGAGGTCCAGCACCAAGTCGCGGTGGTGGGGTTTTGTACTTGAATCGAAGTAGCCAATCCGCATGCCCGCCTTTTCCATCAACGCTCGGCTACTGGCTTGTGCGGCTTTCATCACATCCACATAACCATCCACCAGTTCTTTGTCGAAACTGCGGGTGGCACCGAAGTCAAGCAACACCACTTTGCCTGTTTTGGTGTTGTAACGGTAATTGGCAAAATTGGGGTCGGTTTGCATCAGGCGCATACCCAACAGTTCCTTGAACAGCAATTCGAACATCGTGGTGGCAATTTTGTCGCGAATGGGTTGGGTGGCATGGGCCATTTGTTCAATGGGCATGCCTTCCACATAACGCATGGCCAGAATGCCGCGTGTTGTCAGGCTGGTGTCTACAGTGGGAATTTCAAACCGATCGTCTTCACCCAACGCCTCGGTGTATTTCTTGATGCATTCGGCTTCGCGCAGGTAGTCTGCTTCTTCATGCAGCTGCTTCTTCGCCTCGGCAAGCAACGCAGCCAAATCAAAAGTTTTGGGTACCAATCCTGTGAAGCGCAAAATGGTGGCTACGTTGTCGATGTCGCTGTCGATGCTGTCGCGCACGCCCGGGTATTGAATTTTGATGGCGAGCTTTTCGCCTTCCAGTGAAATGGCTTGATGTACCTGGCCAATGGATGCGGCAGCGATTGGTGTCAGGTTGAATTCCCGTATCCTCTCGCGCCAGTTCTCGCCCCATTCTTTTTCAAGTACAGCCAGCAATTGTTTGCGGGGCATGTGTTTGGCGTCTTGCCGAAGCTTGGCCATGATTTCAGCCAGTTGGGGTGGCAGCATGTCGCCTGCATCCATCGACACCAATTGCCCCAGTTTCATGGCCGCACCGCGTAGTTGGGCCAACTGGTCGGCCACGCGCAGGGCGTTTTTGGGGGTCAGCAACAGGCTGCTCAGCTTGGGCCGCTTTCCCTGTGCCAATTGTTTGGTGCCGTTCTTAACCACCGAACCTGCCACCGTGGTGGCCAGGGCGCCAAACCGGCTCAAACGTGCGAAGCGCCCCGAGGGCACGGCCGATTCGTTTGAGTTGTTGATCGCAGGGGGTTTCTTGCTGGACGACATGAAGAGTACTGCTTTGAAACAAAGGCGAACTTCATCTTAAAACAAAAGGCGCCTGTGCGGGGAATCACAGGCGCCTTTAAAAACCGGCAGACTACCCGGTTATGACAATTTAGCTGGCATCACCTTCGGTCAGGTCTACACCGTTGATCTTGCTCAACACCTCAGCGCGTGTGGCTGTAGAAGATGCAGTTTGTGCTGTTTCGCTTGGATCGCCTGCAACTGGGCTGAACTCGCCGGTTTGCACTGCTTTTTGGTATTCATTCAACACGGCCTGGCGTGTGGCTTGGTTACGCTGGCTTTCGACTGCCACTACGTGGCTGGTGCCATCGCCTTGCTGAGTTGCTGGGTTGGCCATGACCACGGCTGGTACAGATGCTGAAATGGCCAATACGGAGGTAGCGATCAATTGACGTGCGTTCATGGTAAATCTCCTTTTGAGGTACTTCACTAAGTTTTGCCGTTGCGTTATTGCGTTGGCATGAGTCGTACTTTACGCAGCCTCGAATTACCAAGTGCCCACAGGCACATTACAAATTTGTAATTTAAAAATATGGGCCCTGCTTCTATACTGCGGGTTGTGTTGACTCGGCTACAGCGGTGCAGTTTCGATGAAAATTCTGGTGATTGAAGACGAAAAAAAACTGGCCAGCTACCTTCAAAAAGGGCTGAGCTCGGAAGGCTTTGTGGTGGATGTTGCCCACAATGGCATTGATGGTTTGCACCTGGCCACCGAGGGCCATTACGAACTCATTATTCTGGATGGCATGCTGCCCGATCTGGATGGCTTGGGCGTGCTGGCTGCCTTGCGCCAAACCATGAACATCCCTGTACTGATGCTGACGGCACGCTCCATGGTTGAAGACCGCGTCAAGGGCTTGCAGGCGGGTGCCGATGATTACCTCACCAAGCCTTTTGCATTCTCCGAGTTGGTGGCCCGTGTGCATGCACTGGCGCGCCGTGCGCAAGGTCAACCGAGCGCCACCGCTGACAGCAGCCACTTAAGCCTGGCAGACCTTGAACTGGATGCTGTAAAACGTCAGGCCAAGCGTGCCGGGCAAGACCTGCGCCTGACCGCGAAAGAGTTCAGCCTGTTGTGGTTGCTGCTGCGCCGCAAAGGCGAGGTGCTTTCCCGCACTGAATTGGCTGAATTGGTGTGGGACATGCACTTTGACAGCGAAACCAATGTGGTGGATGTGGCGGTACGCCGCTTGCGCAGCAAGATGGACGAACCTTTTGACCAGCCTTTGTTGCACACGGTGCGTGGCATGGGCTATGTGCTGGAGCAACGCGCCGTTGAGCAGACCAATGAGCAGACCGCAGGGGACTATTCATCGTGAGACGTTCCATTGCGCGGCGATCCTCCCTGCAAATGTCGATACTCAGCATTCTGGGTGTGGGCATTATCGCCATCATCAGTTACCAGGCCATTTGTATGTGGCAAGACATGCGCCACCAGGACACGCTAAGCCGAGCGGCTTCCAGTGTGGAACAGGTGTTGTCCCGCAACAGCGAACTTCTGCCCACTGAAATGTGGGGTCGGGTGGATGAACTGCTGCTCAGCCTTGGCAACGTACGTGCCAAAGTGCACGGCGAAAACGGGCAGGTGCTGTATGGTCCGCAGGTGTTGCTGAGTCAGGTAAAACACAAGGTTACTTACATGCACCCCTTGAGTGGGCTGGGTGGCAGCATGCCCATGAACGACCTTGAGCTGGCCATGGATGTGTCGGAAGACAAACGGTTTTTGAAGTTCATTGCCCTGTTGTTTACGGCGGTGACGGTGGTTTGGGGTTTCTTCATCATGTTGCTGAGCGGCACCCTGGCGCGGTTTGAATTGAAACCCCTGAACAAGTTTGGTCGGAAAATTGCAGACTTTGACCCCTCCGATGTGAACGCAAGAATCAAGAGTGACCATGAACCCGAAGAGCTTTACCCAGTGGTTGAACAGTTCAACAAGCTGATGGGCAAGGTGGGCCAGTACCAAGAGCAATTGCGGTCATTTAACTCCAATGTTGCGCATGAGCTGAATACACCGTTGTCCAGCCTCACAGTAAGCCACGAGTTGTTGTTGCGTGAAAAAAACCCGGATCCCGAACATTTGAAAGAGGCCCTGCACAGCCACCTTGAAGAACTGCAGCGCATGAACCGCATTATTCAAAGCATGCTGTTTTTGTCGCATGCCAGCCAGGGGCAGTACAACGATTTTCGCTGGGTTGAAAAGTTGAGTGAACCGGTGATGACCGTGATGGACTACATGGAGGCGATGCTGGAGGAAAAGCATTTGCATTTTGAAATGCATGGCGATGCCTCCGCACGCATTGATTCCGAATTGATCAAGCGGGCTTTGTCCAACCTTGTGTCGAATGCCATTCGCTATGCTGAAGAAAGCAGCACCATTCACATTCACATTGAACCAGCAGACGCGAGTGGTCGGGTTGGCGTGACGGTGAGCAACAAGGGCGTGTGTATTCCCGAGCGCAGCGTGCCGCATTTGTTTGAGCCTTTTTACCGGGTTGATCAATCGAGAAATGAAAGCGGCCACAACCATGGCTTGGGCTTGGCGATCGTGGCGGCCATTGCACGATTGCACGGGGGTGAACCCTTTGCCCAGTGCGATGGGGATTGGGTGCGTATCGGGTTTTCACTAAAGCAGGGAGCCAAACCCGTGCTTGCCGAGGCATGAATGGTCTGTGCTAAACTTAAGTTACTGCAGTCTGGTTCTCTCACCCAATGATGCGTCGAATTGGTGTTCATGTTTTGTTGCTGTGTGCGCTCATGTTTCAAAGCATGGCCCACGCAATGCCATGCTGCGCCGAGACGCAAAGCACGCAGCCCCACGCTCAGCACACCATTGAAGCGATGCAACTGGATGAGGGTTGCTTCGCGGGTTCTCCCTTGTGTTGCGCCGTGCCATCCTTGCCGTTTTCTGCGGCTGTTGTTGCTTCTCAAAACCCCTCACCGGTGTATGTAGCGGTCGAGCAGGTACTTCGAATTTCCTTTCAGCAAACTTCTCCTGAGCGCCCACCCCGGGCTTGATCACGCCTGAATTGTATTGAGGGTTGGGATGGCTTGTTGCCACCCCAACTGCGTGATTGTTTCTCATGGCTTGAACGCCATGCAGGAGAACCCCATGCCGGGTAAACATTTTTTAATGAAAATTGCACTGGCCGTGCTTGCGTTGTTTGTGTTGTTGAATTTTGGCGGCGTACTTGCCGCACAGCAATACACATTGGAGCAAGCCTTGGCCGCGCCAGAAACTTCTGTTTCTGCTGCGCCACTTAGCCTGAACCGGGCCATTGAACTCGCTGAACAGCGTTCCGAGGCGTTGCAAGCCCAAAAGGCCGCAGCACAGGCTGCCCAAAGCGAAGCAGTGGCCGCAGGCGAGTTGCCCGATCCCATGTTGATGCTGGAGGTGAGCAACATTCCAGCCAACGGACCCGATCAATTCAGCCTTGCTGCTGATTTCATGACCATGCGGGGGGTGGGCATTTCGCAAACCTTCACGCGACAAGACAAACGCAAAGCACAGGCCAATGTGTTTTCCAAAAATGCGGAAGTGGCGCAAGCCAGCGAGTTGCTGGCTTTAAGTCGATTGCGAACCGGCACGGCGCAGGCTTATCTGGACAGTGTGTATTTGCAGCAAATGCTTGAACTGCTGCAAAGCCAGCGCACCGAGTTGCAATTGCAAATTGACGCAGCAGACGCCTTGTTTCGGGCTGGCAAGGCCGCGCAAACCGAGGTGTTTGCAGCGCGCACGGAACTGGGTTTACTCGATTTGCGAATACAGGACACGCAGGCCATGTTGGCCAATGCCCGCGCGGATTTGCAGCGTTGGGTGGGTGGCGGTGCCAGTGGTGAATTGCTCGACAACACCAACCTGGCCCAGTCGCGCTTGGGTACAGCTGATTTGAGCGAAAGCCTGAACAGGCACCCGGAAATCATTGCGCTTCAAAAGGCAGAAGATGCAGCCTTGGCCAATGCCGAGGTGAAGCTGCAGGAAAAGTCGGCCGACTGGACCTTGTCGGTGATGTACGCAGGCCGAGGCCCCGAGTTTTCTGAAATGCTGACGCTGGGCGCTTCTCGCCCCTTGTTTGTAGATCAGTCTTCCAGGCAAGACCAGGCTGTTGCCGCAGCCAATTCCATGGCTGCCAAAGCCCGTTCAGAGCGAATTGAGTTGTACCGCGAGTATTTGGCGCAAACACAGCGCTGGCAACAAACCTGGAAAAGCAATGTGAAGCGTGTGGGGGATTTCGACCAAAGCCTGATTCCGCTGACCCAACAACGCACGCAAGCTGCGCTGGACGCCTACCGTGGCAACACCGGCACCCTGAGTGAGGTGTTGGCAGCCCGCCGCATGGAACTGGACATGCGCATGGAAAAACTGCGCATTCAAATGGACACGGCCCGCCTTTGGGCACAACTGGAATACCTGATTCCACAAGAGGACCAACAATGAAAAAGACGCATATTGCAGTTGGCGTGCTCGCATTGGCCGCGCTGGCGGGTGGGGGCTATGGCCTGTGGGCACTGGGCATGAGCCAGGGCATGGACATGATGTCGGCACCCATTGGTGCAGCCACTGAGGGTGCTGCTGACGGAGAAACCAGTGCAGCAGGTGGCCAAGACCCTTCAACCTGGAATATTCCTCAAGGAGAAGCGGCCACACGCAGGCACATGGAAAGTGGAATCAAGGCGGGCGATGTCGACCCGGAAACCGGCTTGACTGTGCAGTATTACCACGACCCCATGGTGCCGGGCCGCAAGTTTGATTCACCGGGCAAAAGCCCCTTCATGGACATGATGCTGGTACCCGCCTACTCGGGCGCTGATTCTGCCGACACCAGCAGTGTGAAGGTGAGCCCCCGAATTCAGCAGAACCTGGGCATACGCACAGCCAAAGTTGCCATGGGCATGTTGGCGCCCGAAGTGACTGCAAGTGGTGCCGTGCAGTGGAATGAACGTGACCGGGTGGTGGTGCAGTCGCGCGCCATGGGGTATGTGGAAAAGTTGAATGTCACCGCCACGCTTGACCCTGTGAAACAGGGCCAAACCTTGTTAACGGTGTATGTGCCCGACTGGATTGCAGCGCAAGAAGAGTTTTTGTCGCTGCGAAAAATGCGAGGTGAAAACCTGCAACCTTTGGTGGACGCCGCACGCCAGCGTATGTTGCAAGTGGGCATGAGCAGCGCGCAAATTCGACAAGTGGAACAAAGTGGACAAGTGCAGCCCCGCGTGGCAATTGCTGCGCCCCGAAGCGGCGTAGTCACCGACCTGATGGTGCGCGAAGGCATGACTGTGCAGCCTGGCAGTACCCTGATGGAAATCAATGGGCTTTCCACCGTGTGGGTGCAGGCCGAAGTGCCCGAAAGCCAGGCAGCCTATGTTCAGCCCGGTGTTTCTGTGCGTGCCACAGCGCAGGCCATGCCGGGACAGGTGTTTGAGGGACAGGTGCAAACGGTGTTGCCACAGGTCAACGCCAATTCGCGCACTGTACTGGCGCGTTTGGTGTTGAGCAACCCGGGCAACAAATTGCTGCCAGGCATGTTTGTGCAAACCCGCTTCATGGACACTCGCCGACCCGAAACAATGATTATCTCGTCTGAGGCCGTGATACAGACTGGTCGCCGTGCAGTGGTGATGCTGGCTGGTGAGGATGGTCGCTTCTCGCCAGTTGAAATCAAGACCGGCATTGAGTTTGACGGGCAAACCGAAGTGCTTGCCGGTTTGCAGGCGGGGCAAGAAGTGGTGCTTTCAGGTCAGTTCCTGATTGATTCCGAGGCCAGCTTGCGTGGGCTGGAAGCACGATTGAATGAGCCTGAGGGTTCTGCCGCTGCGCAAGCTGAACAGGCCGCGAAGAAGCCCACCAAGTACATTACATCAGCAGTGGTTGAAGCCATACATGAGGACTCAGTTACCGTAACGCATGCGCCCATTCCAGGCTTGGGGTGGCCTGAGATGACCATGGACTTCATGCTGCCTGCGCCCGATCAACTGCAGCGTGAGCAACTGAAAGTGGGCGAAAAGATTGAAATGGAATTTCAATTGCAAAACGAAGACATTCCCTTGATGTTGGGCGTAAGTCCCGCAGGAGCACGACCATGATAGCTGCGCTGATTCGCTGGTCGATTGCCAACAGGCTGTTGGTGCTGATTGCCACCGTGATGGTGAGCGCCTGGGGCGTGGTGTCGGTCTACAAAACGCCGCTGGATGCCCTGCCCGATTTATCGGATGTACAAGTAATTGTGCGCACCAGTTACCCGGGGCAGGCGCCACAGATTGTCGAGAATCAGGTGACCTACCCGCTAACTACCACCATGCTCTCTGTGCCTGGGGCGAAGGACGTGCGTGGCTTCTCGTTTTTCGGTGACAGTTTTGTCTACATTATTTTTGAAGATGGCGTGGACTTGTATTGGGCTCGTTCCCGAGTGCTGGAGTATTTGAACCAGGCACAAAGCCAATTGCCTGCGTCGGCAAAAAGTGTGTTGGGGCCCGATGCTACGGGCGTGGGCTGGATTTACCAATACGCGCTACGGGATACCACAGGCAATCTGGATGTGTCACAACTGCGGGCACTGCAAGACTGGTTTCTACGCTATGAATTGAAAACCGTGGAAGACGTGGCTGAAGTGGCTTCTGTGGGTGGTTTTGTGAAGCAGTACCAGGTCGAGATTGATCCGCAGAAATTGGCAGGGTATGGCATCACTTTGAACCAGGTCATTGAGGCGATCAACAACGCCAATCAAGAGGCAGGTGGGTCGGTCATCGAGTTGGGTGAGGCCGAATACATGGTGCGCGCCACGGGCTATCTTGAAAACCTTGAAGACTTTCGTGCAGTGCCTTTGAAAACCAGCGCAACCGGGATTCCCGTGCAACTGGATGAAGTGGCCCGCATTCAAACCGGGCCTGAAATACGCCGGGGCATTGGCGAACTGAATGGCAATGGTGAATCGGTGGGCGGCATCGTGGTGATGCGTTCGGGGAAAAACGCATTGCAAACAATTGACGCGGTGAAAGCGAAGCTGGAAAGCCTGAAACTGGGGCTACCTCAGGGCGTGGAAATTGTTGAGGTGTATGACCGTTCAACGCTGATCAACAATGCCATCGACAACCTCAGCTTTAAATTGCTGGAAGAATTCATTGTGGTGGCGCTGGTGTGTTTTGTGTTTCTGCTGCACTTCCGCTCGGCTTTCGTGGCGATTGTTTCCTTGCCATTGGGTGTATTGATCTCCTTCATCGTGATGCAGCAGCAAGGGGTGAACGCGAATGTGATGTCCTTGGGTGGCATCGCGATTGCGATTGGTGCCATGGTGGATGCGGCACTGGTCATGATTGAAAACGCACACAAACATCTGGAGCAATGGGCTCACGACAATCCTGGCCAAAACCTTGAGGGGGCGGCACGCTGGCAGGTGATCGGCGACGCTGCTGTTGAAGTCGGCCCTGCGCTGTTTTCTTCTTTGCTGGTGATTACGCTCAGTTTCATTCCGGTGTTCACACTGGAAGCGCAGGAAGGCCGCCTGTTTGCGCCTTTGGCCTACACAAAAACCTATGCCATGGCAGCTTCTGCCGGCTTGGCAGTCACCTTGATACCGGTGCTAATGGGGTATTTGATCCGCGGCAAAATTCCAAGTGAGACAGCCAATCCCATCAATCGAGGTTTGATCGCCGCCTATCGACCTGCACTGGACGCGGTGTTGAAGTTTCCCAAAACTACCGTGGCTGTGGCCATGGTGTTGTTGGGCATTAGTATTTATCCACTTAGCCAGTTGGGCACTGAGTTCATGCCGCCGCTAGACGAGGGCGATTTGCTTTATATGCCTACTGCACTGCCTGGTTTGTCGGTGGGCAAGGCGGCCGAGTTACTGCAACAAACTGACCGCTTGATTAAAACTTTGCCTGAAGTTGAAAGTGTTTATGGCAAGGCGGGGCGTGCAGAAACCGCCACTGATCCGGCTCCGCTTGAAATGTTTGAAACCACCATTCAGTTCAAGCCCAAAGATGAATGGCGAGACGGTATGACGGCAGACATGCTGGTTGATGAACTCGACAAAATTGTTCGGGTACCCGGCTTAACGAATATTTGGGTGCCACCCATTCGCAACCGGATTGACATGCTGGCCACGGGTATTAAAAGCCCAGTGGGCGTGAAAGTCACGGGCCCTGATCTCGCCACCATCAATAAACTGTCAGTGCAGGTTGAAAAGGCGGTCAAAAATATTGAGGGTGTGAGTAGTGCCTTTGCAGAGCGGTTGACCGGTGGGCGTTATATCGATGTCGACATCGACCGCGACAAGGCTGCGCGTTATGGCATGAATATTTCTGACGTTCAGTCGATTATTTCAAGCGCAGTGGGCGGCATGAACATTGGCGAAACTGTGGAGGGTTTGCAGCGTTTTCCAATCAATGTGCGTTATCCGCGTGAATTGCGTGATTCCTTGACCCGTCTGCGTGCTCTACCTGTGTACACCGATTCCGGGCAGCGCATTGTGCTGGCCGATGTGGCCACCATTCAAATCACAGATGGCCCACCCATGTTGCGCAGTGAAAATTCACGATTGGCGGGCTATGTGTACATCGATATTCGGGGGCGCGACCTGCGTTCTGCGGTACTCGACATGCAAAGTGCGGTGGCCGAGCAAGTCAATTTGCCTGCGGGCTATTCCATGTCGTGGTCGGGCCAGTTTGAGTATCTGGAACGCGCGACCGAGAAATTGAAACTGGTGGTGCCGTTTACTGTTCTGATCATTTTCGTGCTGTTGTACATGACCTTTAAACAGGTGGATGAAGCCCTGCTGATCATGGCCACATTGCCTTTTGCACTGATTGGTGGTGCGTGGTTGTTGTGGATGCTTGAGTTCAATTTGTCAGTGGCGGGCGCGGTGGGTTTTATTGCACTGGCTGGTGTAGCGGCAGAATTTGGCGTCATCATGTTGCTGTACCTGAACCAAAGCTGGGCCAACCGGGTGAAGCGCGGAAATATCAACGAAGAAGATTTGCTGGATGCGATTCGCGAAGGCGCTGTGCTTCGGGTACGTCCCAAAGCCATGACAGTTCTTACTATTCTTGCTGGGTTAATACCGATTATGTGGGGTACCGGTACAGGAAGTGAGGTCATGCAACGCATTGCCGCACCCATGGTAGGTGGTATGGTGAGTGCACCATTGTTGTCCATGTTTGTCATTCCAGCGGTGTTTTTGCTGATTCGGCGTGGGCAAACTCGCAAACCTGCGTGAATTGGGTGTGTGCTGTGTAAACCCAGACCGAAGTTTGACGTTGAGAAAGGTGCAGCTTGATTGCCAATATCCCAACCTCACTCACAGAAGGTCAACCAGCCATGTTCAACAAAAGCAGCAGGTCGCGCTCCCTGTCGTTCGATTCACATCGGCGGCAGGGCTCATTTCTGGGCAAAGCCAGTAAATTTCTTTTTGTAGTGTTCAGTTTGATGGTTGCCACCGCACTCACTTTGTTCGGGGTGTCCTCGTGTCAGGAAAAAGCCGCGGCTCAGCAGGTATTGTCGTACGCATCGAAAAACAATTGCGAATTCCGGTTTGAGGGCGTTGGCCATACCCTGATCGAAAACCACTGCGGCAACAATGCCGGGGTGTATTTCATGACACCTCAGGGCTTGCACACTGCGCCCTTAATTGATCCGGAAGTTAGCACCTTGGTGAAGCAGCACGGTTGCGAAGCCCCCAACCAGTGCGTGTTCAATCTGGAAATGAAACCCCGTGTGATCAGTGGTCAGTTTGATTACACGATCAATGGCAAACAGGGTTTTTACAGTTTTGAATGGCCTCGGGATGAACAACCGCGTTTGGTTGAAAGCAGTAGCACGTCCAATAAATCCTGAACTAAATTCTGATTCACAATAATTTAAAAAATCTCCGGAAGGTCCGTTTCATGGGCCTTTCGGCGTAGTTCTACGCCCTTGCTTCGGCTTGTTACAGCCAGCGTCATAAAAACTTCACAGCCTCTTCGTACACTGCGTGCATTGTCTACATGTCTAGA
>JAHJCM010000188.1 GCA_018812945.1 Gammaproteobacteria bacterium
CAATGGATCAGCGCTTCAGGCAGGCCGCCCTTGAATATCATGAATTTCCAAAGCCTGGGAAATTGCAGATTTCGGCGACAAAAAGCCTGGTCAACCAGCGTGACCTGGCATTGGCCTATTCTCCCGGTGTTGCAGCAGCCTGCGAAGAAATCGAGGCAGACCCCCTCAATGCGGTGCGTTACACCGCCAAGGCAAACCTGGTGGGTGTGGTTACCAACGGCACGGCAGTACTCGGTCTGGGCAACATCGGCCCCTTGGCTGCCAAACCTGTGATGGAAGGCAAGGCTGTGCTGTTCAAAAAGTTTGCCGGTATTGATGTGTTCGATATTGAAATCAACGAGAACGACCCCGACAAGCTGATCGAGATCATTGCATCGCTAGAACCCACATTCGGCGGCATCAACCTGGAAGACATCAAGGCACCAGATTGTTTCAAGGTTGAGCGTGCCTTGCGCGGGCGCATGAATATTCCTGTATTTCATGATGACCAGCACGGCACTGCGATTGTAGTGGGCGCAGCAATTTTGAATGGCCTTGAAGTGATCGGCAAAAAACTGGATGAGGTCAAATTTGTAGTGTCTGGTGCAGGCGCTGCCGCTTTGGCTTGTCTTGAGTTGCTCGTCGAGTTGGGCCTTCCGCGTAAAAATGTGTGGGTGACCGACATTGACGGTGTGGTTTACAAAGGCCGAACCACCAATATGGATCCTGACAAAGATTTGTTTGCACAGCAAACGGATGCGCGTGTGTTGGCTGACGTGATCAAAGACGCAGATGTATTCTTGGGTTTGTCAGCGGGCGGAGTCTTGAAGCAAGACATGGTGCGTGCAATGGCGGCCAAACCCCTGATTTTGGCCTTGGCCAACCCCACGCCGGAAATTTTGCCTGAGCAGGTGAAGGAAGTTCGCGACGATGCCATTATGTGTACGGGTCGCACCGATTACCCGAACCAGGTGAACAATGTGCTGTGTTTCCCCTTTATTTTCAGGGGAGCGCTCGATGTAGGCGCAACCACCATCACCAAAGAAATGGAAATCGCGGCAGTTCGAGCTGTCGCCGAACTGGCTCGCAAAGAACAATCGGATGTAGTTGCCTCCGCCTATCGCACCCAAAACCTGAGTTTTGGTCCTGAATACCTGATTCCGAAGCCTTTCGATCCCCGCTTGATTGTGCACATTGCACCCGCTGTGGCCAAAGCAGCCATGGAAAGCGGCGTGGCCACGCGCCCAATTGCTGATCTGGAAGCTTACAAGGACCAGTTACAGCAGTTTGTATATCACTCTGGCACGTTCATGAAGCCAATTTTTGCGGTGGCCAAACGTTGTGTGGCCGAAACACCGCAAACGTCCCGGATTGTATTTGCTGAGGGCGAAGATGAGCGCGTGATGCGCGCAGTGCAAGTGGTGGTCGATGAAGCAATTGCCAAGCCCATCATGATTGGTCGCCCTGCGGTGATTGAGCGCCGCTTGGAACGTTTTGGTCTGCGCATTAAGCCTGGTGTTGATTTTGAGTTGATCAACCCCGAGTACGATGAGCGCTACAAAGACTACTGGCGTATGTACCACGACTTGACCAAGCGCAAGGGTGTCACAGAGGCCTACGCGAAAATTGAAATGCGTCGCCGCCACACCCTGATTGGCTCCATGATGATTCACAAAGGCAATGCGGATGGCATGATCTGCGGAACCTTTGGTACACACTCCTTGCATTTGCATTATGTGGACCAAGTACTGGGTCGCCGCGCAGGCTGCAACACCTACGGTGCCATGAACGGCCTCATGTTGACCAACCGCCAGGTGTTTTTGGTAGACACCCATGTGAATTACGATCCCACTGCCGAGCAAATTGCTGAAATCACCTTGATGGCTGCCGAGGAAATGCTGCGCTTGGGTGTGCAGCCTAAAGCTGCCTTGTTGTCGCACTCCAACTTCGGTTCCAGCAACCAGCCTTCCGCCGTGAAGATGCGTGAAGCGCTTCAAATTCTTCGCAACATTGCACCCTGGCTGGAAGTTGATGGAGAAATGCACGGTGATTGCGCCATTGACGAACAGGTACGCAATACTATCTTCGCGGGTTCTACTCTGGCTGGTGAGGCCAATTTGCTGGTGTGTCCAAATATTGACGCAGCCAACATTTCATACAATTTGCTGAAGTCGGCTGCCGGTAACGGTATTGCCGTGGGGCCAATTTTGTTGGGCTCCGACAAACCGGTTCACATCTTGACTGCTTCCGCCACAGTGCGTCGTATTGTCAACATGACTGCACTGGCTGTTCTTGATGCAAATTCAGAGCGGGTTAGTTCGCTTTAAAGTAGCGCTTTAAAACAACAAATGGGCGTGCAAGACACGCCTGTTTTTGTTTTAACTTATTCGAAATGTGTCGCACAATGGTTTCATGAGCGATCAAGACACATTTCACACTGAAGAGTACGACGACATCACCGGACTGGTGTTGTCAGGCGGTGGCGCACGGGCCGCTTACCAAGTGGGTGTGCTGCATCAGCTAGCCAAGTGGTTTGAGCAAGAAAACAAGCGCGAATTCGATTTTCCGTTCAAAATTTTGTGCGGCACTTCAGCCGGTGCAATCAATGCAGCGGCCCTGGCCTGCGCGGGGCGCAATTTTTATCAGTCCACCGATCGAATGCTCAAGGTTTGGGAGAACTTCAGTTCCGATCAAGTATTCCGCTCTGATTCCTTGGGTATTATTCGCACCGGTGCGCGTTGGTTGTCTGCGCTTTCAATCGGTTGGATGCTGCGCAAACGCCCCAAGTGCTTGCTCGATAATTCTCCGCTGTCACACCTGCTTCATCAGTTGTTGCATTTCCGAAGACTGGACGAGGCGCTTGAGAACGGCACAATTCACGCTTTGGCGGTGACTGCTTCCAGCTACAGTTCAGGCCGTAGCGTGACCTTCTTTCAAACCCAGAAAGTGATCGAGAGCTGGGCCAGAACGCAAAGGGTGGCATTGCCTGACCGTATTACAGTCGAGCACTTGTTGGCCTCTGCAGCGATTCCTTTTGTCTTTCCCGCGGTGAAGCTGAACATTGAAGGGCAAATGGAGCACTTTGGCGATGGTTCTATTCGCCAACTGGCCCCAATTAGCCCAGCAATTCATTTGGGTGCAAACCGAGTGATGGTGATTGGTTCAAGCCAGTCAGACAAAGACCACACCCAGCGTGTTGAAATTCAAAATGCATATCCCAGCTTGGCTCAAATTGCGGGCCATGCCATGGCTTCCATTTTTCTGGACAGTTTGTCGATCGACATCGAGCGTTTAAGCCGGGTGAACAAAACACTGGGGTTGTTGCCACCCGAGATGGCCACGAAAACCACATTGAAACCGATTGAGCTGTTGGTGATTTCACCCTCGGAACGGATTGACGAAATCGCGGCACGTCACACGCAAGACCTACCCCGGCCTGTACGTACTTTGTTGTCCGCATTGGGGGCCACGGAGGCCAGTGGTTCGTCTTTGGCCAGTTATTTGCTGTTTGAGGCCAATTACACCCGCGAGTTGATTCGAATGGGTATTGCCGATACCATCGCCAAGAAGGAGGCGGTGTATGAGTTCTTCCATCTGGGTCAGTCTGGCCGCTGAGTTCGACGTCAAGCCGCGTTACAATTAGCGCTTCGAGGCAGTTCAGGCATTTTCTTCCCATGCATCCATCTTTGGTTTCCGCTGCTTGGCATGCCAGGATGACCCACGCCGAGGGTGGTGATGGGCTTTGTGTTGCGCATGGCAAACCGGTGCAGGTGCTCAGCACGTTCGATGCAAGCGAAGTGCGGGTCCTGATCGAGCAGGCACATGCTTTATCCAAACAGGGTTTGTATGTTGTGGGTGGCCTTAGTTACGAGGCTGCGACTGTTTTTGACTCCGCTTTGACGGTTTGTACGTCCAGTGATTTCCCTTTGCTTGAATTTCATGCTTTTGAACCAAACCAGGTGAGCGTGCTGGGCAAATCGCATTTGCAGCAATTGCCCTTGGCGTCCAAATTCATGCCCTGGCTGGATCAGCAAACGGATCGGCGTTATCAAGAAACCTACAATCAGGTTAGGCAGGCCATTGAGGCGGGCGAGTTCTATCAAATCAATTTGACCACACGGCTTAAGGCAGCCAATCCGCGACTGGATGCATGGGCTGTTTTTCAGCATCTTTACGCCAGCCAACCTGCACCCCAGAGTGTGTTCCTGCGCGGCAGTATGTTCAATGCGATCAGTTTGTCGCCCGAGTTGTTTTTTAAATGGGACGGCAACGAATTACAAACCGCACCCATGAAGGGGACCCGAAGGCCCGTGTTGGGTGGTCTGGATGTACTGAGTGACAGCGAAAAAGATCGTGCCGAAAATGTCATGATCGTTGACTTGTTGCGAAACGACATGGCCAAGGTTTGCCAGCCAAAGTCAGTGCAAGTACGTTCCCTGTTCGATGTGATGCATCTGCCTACTGTCGATCAAATGACCTCCAGTATTTCCGGGCGAACTTTGCCTGGTACTACTTTGGTGGATTTGTTTGAGGCTCTTTTTCCTTGTGGCAGTGTGACGGGTGCGCCCAAATCACAGGCCATGTTGCGTATCGCGCAATGGGAACAAGCTCCCCGAAAATTGTATTGTGGGGCGCTTGGTGTGCTGAGCCCGGGTGGTGGTGTTCAGTTCAATGTACCGATTCGTACTGTCATAGAGCAGGCAGATGAATTGGAGTATGGTGTGGGCAGCGGTATTACCTGGTATTCCACCGCAAGCGAAGAGAAAAAAGAGTGGTGGCAAAAAACTGCCTTTCTACGTGAGGCCACTTGCGACTTTCAGGTGCTTGAAACTTTGCGCTTGGAGAATGGGAAGTGGATTCATCTGGATGATCATCTGGAGAGAATGGGAGATGCCGCCAAGCAGTTTTCGTTTTTATTCGATGAGCAACGGGTTCGATTGAACCTAGATGCAGCGGCGCAAAAACATACTCATGGCGTTTTCCGTGCACGTTGTTTGCTGGATGCTTGCGGAGAAACCCGAATTGAACTGCATGAACTGGAACAGGATTTGACTCCCGTGCTGCTTCGTTTGGCTGATTCAGCCATGCAAGGCACGCCCGAGTTTGTGCTTCACAAAACCACGTACCGACCTGAGTATGAGTATTTTCAGAATCAGGCGAATGGTGCTTTTGATGTTCTTCTTTGTAATGCGCAAGGTTTGTTGACTGAAACCTGCCGCTGCAATGTGGTGTTGAAAATTGATGGCGAGTGGTTAACACCACAAATTTGCGAAAGCGCCGGTACTTATTTGTTGCCCGGGGTGTTGCGTGCCCGCCTTTTAAGGGAAAATACGATTCGGCAAACCACGCTGAATGTGCAAGACTTGCGACGCGCCGAAGAGGTGTGGCTGATCAATAGTTTGCGAGGCTGGGTGCCTGTTGCGAAAGTGGTTGATGCACACGACAAGGTGTTTTTTTCTGCCAACTAAAAACAAACAATAAACAAAAAGGGAAGTGAGATGAACCCGACCACCATTGAACTGATTGGCGCGATTCTTTTTGCAGTTGCTGTCATTCACACCTTTTCAACCAAATACTTTGAGCGTTTGGCGCACTCGCAACCCCAGCACTCGGGGTTGTGGCATTTGCTGGGGGAAGTGGAGGCCGTGTTTGGCTTTTGGGCCATGGTGCTCGTTGTGTTCATGTTTTTCATCATTGGTCAAACCAGTGCAATTGAATATGTAGACACGCGCAATTACACCGAACCTTTGTTCGTATTTGCGATTATGGTGATTGCTGCCAGTAAGCCAATCTTGGTGCTGGCTGGTCGCATTGTGCGTGTGGTGGCTTCTGTAATTCCCATTGACAGGCAAGTGGCTTACTTTTTCACCACGTTGTCCATCGTGCCTTTGCTGGGCTCTTTTATCACCGAGCCCGCAGCCATGACGCTGGCGGCCTTTTTGCTGCGCGACCGGTTTTACACGCAGGGCATTAGTAACAAATTGATGTACGGCACGCTCGGTGTGCTGTTTGTAAATATTTCAATCGGTGGCACCTTAACGCCCTTTGCTGCACCGCCTGTGTTGATGGTGGCTGCCAAGTGGGGTTTTGACATGCAATTCATGTTGAGTACCTTTGGCTGGAAAGCTGCAGTTGCCGTGTTTGTGAACGCGACGGCACTCACCTTCTTGTTTGCCAAAGAACTGACCGCCATGAAAAAGCCTGCCGAAAACGGTCCTAAGGTGGACATGCCCGTGTGGGTTATTGCTACGCACGTGTTGTTTCTGGTGGGTGTAGTGGTATTTGCACACCACGCGGCCGTGTTCATGGGTTTGTTTCTCTTTTTTCTGGGCTATACCTCGGCTTACAGCCGTTATCAGGACAAGCTGATTTTGAAAGAAGGGCTGATGGTTGCCTTCTTCCTGGCAGGTTTGGTGGTATTGGGTGGTATGCAGGCCTGGTGGTTACAAGACACTTTAAAGGGCATGAGCCCCACAGCGTTGTATTACGGAGCCACCGCGTTGACGGCAATTACAGACAACGCAGCTTTGACTTACCTTGGCTCGCTGGTTGAAGGTGTGGATGATCAGTTCAAATATGCTTTGGTGGCTGGTGCTGTAACCGGGGGTGGTTTAACCGTGATTGCGAATGCACCGAACCCGGCTGGTTTTGCCATTTTGCAAAAGTATTTTAACGACGGCTCAATCAATGCGGGCAAGCTGTTTTTGGCTGCACTCGGGCCTACGCTGGTGGCTGTGGTGGCTTTCCAGTTTTTGTAATTGATTTTTAGGGCGATTGGTTTGAGCGAACAAAACATCGATTACCACGATCAAGAGCCAGCCATTGAGCTGCCTCACGATCTCGATGATGCACAACGGGCATTGGCCGAAGTGCAGGCCTTGTTGCGCAAACAAAAAGTAATCGAGAGTGTTGTTCACAACCAGCAAACCACGGTCAATCCCGAGCGGCAAAGTTTGGTTGAGGAGCTGGTGCACCGCCAGCACCTGACCGAGCTGGGTAACAAGCTTTATTTGCTTCACCCGGCCGACGTGGCCTATGTACTTGAAAGTCTGCCTCAAGAAGAGCGGATGCTGGTTTGGGGTTTGGTGCGCTCCGATCGGGACGGTGACATTCTTCTTGAGCTGAGCGACGCGGTTCGAGAAAGCCTGATTAAATCGATGGACAGCGAAGAATTGTTCGCTGCCACGGAATCGCTGGATGCCGATGAAATTGCGGAATTGGCCCCTGACTTGCCACGCGATGTGGTGGAAAAGCTGGCCAGTAGTTTGAGCCTTGAGGAGCGCGAGCAACTGCGCGCTGCCATGAGTTACCCCGAAGACACCGTGGGTGCGCGCATGGACTTCGACATGGTGACCATTCGCGACGATGTGACACTGGAAGTGGTGTTGCGTTACCTGCGCCGGTTCGACGAGCTGCCAGATCAAACTGACCAAGTGTTTGTGGTGGATCGTGTGGATCATTTCAAGGGCAGTTTGCCTTTGGACCGTTTGTTGGTCAATGAACCGGAAACCCTTGTAAGTGAGGTCATGAGCCGCGAAGTGCTGATGTTGTCGGCACTGGATGATGCCTATGAGGCTGCGCAGGCCTTTGAGCGTTATGACCTGGTTTCTGCCCCCGTGCTCGACCCATCTGGCAAGTTGATCGGTCGCCTCACCGTGAACGAAGTGGTGGATGTGATTCGAGAAGAAAGCGAAGCCGATTTGCTGTCCAGCGCTGGTTTGCGTGAAGAGGAAGACCTGTTCGCCTCGGTGTGGGAGTCTGCTAAAAACCGTTGGCTGTGGCTGGGTTTAAACCTGTGTACCGCTTTCTTTGCAAGCCGCGTCATCGACACTTTCGAAGGCACAATTGCTAAAGTGGTGGCCTTGGCCACACTCATGCCGATTGTGGCGGGCATTGCGGGTAATTCCGGCAATCAAACCATGACCTTGATGATTCGTTCCCTGGCTTTGGGCCAGGTTACTGCGGCCAACTTCAAACTGTTGTTGAAAAAAGAGCTGGCCATTGCCGGGTTGAATGGTTTGGTGTGGGGAAGCGTGGCGGGGCTTGCCGCATGGGGTTTGTATTTTGGATCTCCGAATGCCGTGATGTTAGGCTTGCTGATGACACTTGCAGTGATGCTGAATTTGCTTGTAGCTGCGCTCATTGGCGTGCTCGTGCCCCTCGGACTTGAGAAGATCGGTCGGGATCCCGCCATGGGGTCTTCAGTGCTACTCACATTCACCACCGACAGCATGGGCTTTTTCATTTTCCTGGGGCTGGCCTCCCTGTTCTTTTAGAGCGGCGTCTATTCATGCCCTCCATTTCTATTGTCATGCCGGTGTACAACGAGGTTCCGACGGCTGGCGATGATTCCTTTTTGTTTCGAATTCAAGCGCTGCTTCCATTGCTTCGGCAAGGTGACGAGTTGTTGCTGGTAGACGGCGGCTCTACTGACCAGAGTTGGCCAGTTCTACAAACTTTGGCCGAACACCCGCAAGTGTTTGCCATCCAAGGCAACAAGGGGCGGGCGCAACAAATGAACGCGGGGGCTGAAAAAGCCCGTGGGGATGTACTGCTCTTTTTGCATGCAGACACAGTGTTGACCAAGACGGCTTGGCAGGCGTTGTTGTTCAAGTTGGATGCAAGCGTTTGGGGCCGTTTCAATGTGTGTATTGATGGCAAAAGTGCATGGTTGCCTGTGGTGGCCTGGTTCATGAACCATCGGTCAAGGCTGACTAAAATTGGTACAGGCGATCAGGCTTTGTTTGTTGGCCGCAAGTTGTTCGATCAGGTTGGAGGTTTTCCAAAACAGCCCCTGATGGAAGACGTTGAGCTGTGCAAGCGCTTAAAGCGAGTGGCACCACAAAAATTTGTGGCAGTTGCCTCCCCGGTATTTACGTCGGGGCGTCGATGGGACGTGAACGGCGCTTGGGCAACGATTGTGTTGATGTGGCGCTTTCGGTTCTTGTATTGGCGCGGAGTGTCCTCGGCTACCTTGGCAAGGCTTTATGCGGACACCCGACAAAAGTTGCCTGTCACTGTGGCGGTGTTTGCCAAGTATCCGCAGGCCGGCCGGGTGAAAACAAGGTTGATCCCCATGCTGGGTTCCGAGCAATGCGCGGTGTTTGCCCGATATTTGTTGTTGAGTACCTTGGAGAAGTTACAGGGTGTGAATGTTGCCCTATGGACTGACGGTGGTGGTGCTGAGGAATGGGAAGCCTTGCTGAAGGAGCGAACCGTGAAGCGTTACATTCAACCGGAAGGGCACTTGGGCGTGCGAATGCAAACCGCGGTTGAAACCCACCTGAACAGCAGTGAACTTGTGGTACTTCTTGGGCCCGACGCAGTCGAATTTACGGTGCGGCATTTGCGTGAACTGATCGGTGCTGCCCGGCAACAGGGACTGGCTTTTGTACCTGCACACGATGGTGGCTACGTGGCCTTGGCTTGCAACCGGGTTGTACCTGAAATTTTTTCTGAATCGATAGAGTGGGGCACTGCCCGTGTGGCGGAGCAAACCCGCGCCGCATTGAGGAGTAAAGGTTTGCAGGCTGTGTGGTTGTCTCCGCAACTGGACATTGATGAGCCCGCTGACTTGGGGCAGGCGCTTGAATCGGGTTGTGTACCTGTTGATTGGCCTGTACGTTACTCAAGTGTCGATTAAAAAGGTGTTGAAGGGTTTCGTATGCGCAGTTTTGTGTTGATGACGGGTGTTTTTAAAGCAGCTTTGGTGTTCGGTGTTGCAGGTATGTCAAGCGGTGCTCTGGCCCAGGGCGTCGGCGTGCTAAAGCCCTGGCCTGCAGACCCTGCTGCCGGAATTCCTGCGCCATGGAAAGCGCAGTACCACCCTGACATTGCGGCGCAAACCCAATTCAAGCTGTTGAAGCAGGGCAATCAAACTGTGTTGCAGGCCGAGGCTGACATGGCTTACGGCACGCTGGTGTATGCCTTTGCCAAACCCACGGTTTTGAACACTTTGACCTGGCAGTGGCAAATCTTGACGCAACCCACCAAGGCGAATTTGCAAACCAAGGCTGGCGACGACGCGGGTGCGAAGGTGTGTGCCTTTATTCAAATTGATGAAGGAAAACTGGGTTTGGGCACCCGCCTTGCCTTGGCTGCGGCGCGCACTGTCTCTGGCGAGCGTTTGCCCGCGGCCACCCTTTGTTATGTGTGGGGCTCGCCAGGTGAAAAAGTGGGCCAAGTGTTTGACAACCCCTACACCGACCGTGTGAAAAACATTGTGATTCGCGATGCCGCCAGTGCTGCAGAGTTGATTTCTGAGAATCGGGATTTACAGGCCGATGCCCGCAAAGCCTTCGGCAAAGAACTGCCGGAAGGCCCTGTGATGTTCACGGGTATTGCGCTGGGGGCTGATTCAGACAATACCCAATCGAAAGCCAAGGCTTTGTTTGGCAGTGTGCAGGTTCAATAACGCGGTCAAATGTATAGATGGGTGCTCATTTGCTCGTATCGCACAACCCCCAAAATGAGTAAATTACTTACAAAAGTAAATTAATTTATAGTGCAAACTCGTCTCAAGGAGTAATGTTTGCATGAAAAAATTAATTCTCGCCACCGCACTTTTGTTGCCTCTTTCCGCCATGTCCATGACTTTGGATAAAAGCCGACTCTATATGGGGGGTTCTTATTCCAACATTGATATTCAATCAGATGGCGTTTCTGTTGATCTTTCAACGTTATCAGTAGTTGGCGGTTTTCGGGTTAACCGTTTCGTCGCGTTGGAAGGGCGTCTAGGTCAAGGTCAAAGCAAAGGAAACTTTGCGGGAGCAGTGTTCGAAATTGATCGTTATGTTGGATTGAATCTTGTTGGTACTTATCCGCTAGGTGATGACAGTTTCCGGCTCTACGGTAGTCTGGGCTACAACGACATCGAGTTTACTGGTTCTGTTCCAGGATTTAGAGTGAGTGATTCGACGGATTCAGTAAATTACGGTCTCGGCATTTCGTACGTTGTTGGTCCGCTTGAATATCGAATCGGCTACGAGAATTTTTATGACAAAGACAGCATCAAGGCCGATGGTTATACCATTACGGTGAACTACACCTTCTAATTAAAAGTAAAAAGGGGGCGTTGGCCCCCTTGCTTTGATCGACGCAATTTAACCCTGATTCAAATTCATCGTCTTCACGATCCGTTCGCAGTAGCGTGCGATTTGATCGATTTCCAGATTCACGGGGCTACCCGTTTTCAGGTGTTTCAGGGTCGTCATTTGAACCGTGTGCGGAATCAGGTTGATGTGAATGTCGCATTCGCCTGAAACATGGTCATCCACCTTGTTGACTGTCAGGCTGACACCATTCACGGTGACCGAACCTTTGTACGCAAAAAAAGGCGACAGGGTTTTCGGTGCACGAATTTGCAAGTGCCAGCTTTCACCCACCGGTGAAAAATCAACCACACTACCCAAACCATCGACATGGCCGCTGACCAAATGACCACCCACACGATCCGAAAGCCGCATGGCTTTTTCAAGGTTCACTTCGCCAGGTTTGTTCAGGCCCACAGTTTTCGACAAACTTTCTTGCGACACATCCACGTGAAAGGTTTGCGCTTCCATGGCCACAACGGTCATGCAAGCACCTTGAATGGCAATGCTGTCGCCAAGCTTAACATCAGAAAAGTCGAGTGTGGGCGCATGCACGGCTAGACGCACCCCAGCATAAGTTGAGTCTTGAAGGGGTTCTACTGTCTTGATCTGACCGATTGATTCAATAATTCCAGTGAACATGGGTGCGACTACTCCTGGTTATTTTGAACCCACGTAATTCGCAGGTCCTGTCCAATTTGCTCAAATGAATGAATAGCCCAGCTTGCGTAGGCGGGCAGGGTATCTAGTTCAGGCAGGCGGAACAGGCCTTGGCCTGGTCCCAAAAAACGTGGGGCAATGTACTGCACAATTTCATCTACCAAGCCGGCTTGCAAAAACGAACCATTGAGCCCAAAACCAGCCTCAAGGTGCAATTCATTGATACTGCGGTGTGCCAGTTCCTGCAAAAGGCGTAGTAAGTCTGTTTTTACTTTGCCTGCATGCAAACCTGCCGCAACTGGGGCTACGTTCAACGCCTCAATATTTGCGGCGTTGGGGTGTGTAGTCAGCCAGCTTGGGGTTTCTGGTTCGGTGTGCGCGATCAACACGCGCCCGGTTTGCAATAAGCGGGCTTCAGGTGAAATTTCCAGCTTGCTGTCCACGATCACTTTCAGCGGTTGGCGTTCGGTGTCAATACCACGCACATTCAGTTGTGGGTTGTCCGCTTTCACAGTGCCTATGCCGCTGAGTACGGCACAAGCTTGTGCGCGAAGGTGATGGCCCTGCAATCGTGCCTCGTCACCTGTAATCCATTGACTCACCCCATTATTCAGGGCGCTAACGCCGTCCGCACTGCTGGCTACTTTTAATCTCACCCAGGGCCGCTTGCGTTCCATTCGACTAAAAAAACCCCGGTTAATCCACCGCGCCTCTTCAACAAGTACACCGTGCGAAGTTTCAATGCCGGCTGCTTGCAAAATAGCCATGCCTTTTCCCGCCACTAAGGGGTTGGGGTCCAGCACCGCTGCGACCACGCGTTTTACACCCGTACGGACCAAGGCCTCTGCACAGGGGCCTGTGCGACCATGGTGGGCGCAGGGTTCCAGTGTGACGTACGCGGTGCTGCCCGCGAGGGAAACACCTTTGGCTTTGGCGTCGGCAATTGCCTGCACTTCAGCATGGCCTTCGCCTGCTTTGGCGTGAAAGCCCTCTGCAATTGCAACCCCATCGCGCACAAATACACAACCGACGCGCGGATTGGGCGTGGTGCTGTATTGGCCTTTCCAGGCCAGCTTCAGCGCATGCTGCATCCAGTGTTCTTCGGTTGGGGTGGTTGTGGCCATGCCTTACTTACTTCGCATTTACCATTAGGCACCTTTTTTGGCAGGGGTGCGGACTTTGGGTTTGCTGGAATTTGAGTTGCTCTCTGCGGGCGCAGTGAGGTGTGCAATTTCTTCAGAGAAACTTTGCAGGTCCTCAAAGCTTTTGTAAACCGACGCAAATCGAATGTAGGCCACTGTGTCCAGTTGCTTGAGTTGTTGCATCACCAACTCACCCAAAAACTTGGTGTCCACTTCGCGCGCGGCGCTGACCAGCAATTTTTCTTCAATGCTTGAAATGGCCTCGTCAATGGCCTCTGCACGAACAGGGCGTTTGCGCAAAGCGAGCATTAAACTGCCACGAAGTTTGTCTCGGGAGAATTCGACGCGTGAACCGTCTTTTTTAACGATGGCAGGCAGAAACAGTTCTGCCCGCTCATAAGTGGTGAAACGTTTGCCACAACCGCTGCACTGACGGCGGCGACGAATCGCGTCGCCTTCTTCAGAGGTACGCGAGTCGACTACCTGGGTGTCGGCGTTGCCACAAAAAGGGCATTTCATAACGCCGGGGCTCCTGGCTTACTTGTAAACAGGGAACTGGCTGGTCAATTCCTTGACCTTGGCGCGAACGGTGGCCAATGTGGCTTCGTCTTCCGGGTTTTCAAGCACATCGGCGATCAGATGGCCAACGGCGCGGGCTTGGTCTTCCTTGAAGCCACGTGTTGTCATGGCTGGGCTGCCCAAGCGAATGCCGCTGGTGACAAACGGCTTTTCAGGGTCGTTTGGAATTGCATTCTTGTTCACGGTAATGTGTGCATTGCCCAAAGCAGCTTCAGCAGCCTTGCCTGTAATGCCCTTGGCACGCAGGTCAACCAGCATCACGTGGCTTTCAGTGCGGCCAGACACAATGCGCAGGCCACGCTCAACCAGCGTTTCAGCCAGTGCTTTGGCATTCAATACCACTTGCTGCTGGTATTCCTTGAATGCGGGTTGCAGGGCTTCGTGGAAAGCCACGGCTTTGCCTGCAATGACGTGCATCAGAGGGCCACCCTGAATGCCAGGGAAAATTGCGCTGTTGATTTTCTTGGCCAACTCTTCTTTCATCAAAATGATGCCGCCGCGTGGGCCGCGCAAACTTTTGTGTGTGGTCGATGTGCACACATCGGCATGCGGCACCGGGTTGGGGTACACGCCAGCAGCAATCAGACCCGCGTAGTGGGCCATGTCCACCATGAAGTAGGCACCCACTTCCTTGGCAATCTTCGCAAAGCGCTCAAAGTCGATACGCAGGGCATAGGCGGATGCACCGGCGATGATGATTTTTGGCTTGTGTTCACGGGCCAGGGCTTCGACCTGGTCGTAGTCAATGGCTTCTTCTTTGTTCAGGCCATAAGAAACCACGTTGAACCACTTGCCAGACATGTTCAACGGCATGCCATGGGTAAGGTGGCCGCCTTCAGCCAGCGACAAACCCATGATGGTATCGCCAGGTTGAAGCAGGGCAAAGAACACGGCTTGGTTTGCCTGTGAGCCAGAATTGGGCTGTACGTTGGCCGCTTCGGCGCCAAACAGTTTTTTCAGGCGTTCAATGGCCAGGTCTTCAACCACGTCCACGTGTTCGCAACCGCCGTAGTAGCGCTTGCCTGGGTAACCTTCGGCGTATTTGTTGGTCAGTTGTGAACCCTGGGCTTCCATCACGGCTGGGCTGGCGTAATTTTCGGACGCGATCAACTCGATGTGGTCTTCCTGGCGAGTGGTTTCCTGCTGCATGGCAGTCCACAATTCTGGGTCGGTTTGGGCGATGCCCTTTTGGCGGTCAAACATAACGATTTCCGGAAAGGATTGGGTTCAAGACAAGCCCAACATTCTAAATGATTTCAAGCGATTCGACCATCGACTTCGTCCATGTTTTGGCCGGGTTTGTCGTTGTTCAGGTGCCCAAGCCAGGCCCACAAAACAACATGTTTGTTTCCCTGCGGGTCAATGTCGATCACATTGAGCGCGCAATTGTGCAGTTGCCACTTGCGCTGTTTTTGTAGTGGCTCGCCAGTGCAGTGCCTGTAAATACAATCGAGTACACCGCCATGGGCCACCAGCAAGATTGTTTTGCCCGCGTGGGCGCTGCCAATGTGCTCGAACGTTCCCACCACGCGGCTGTAAAACTGAAAGAGGCTTTCCCCGCCTTGCAAGGGGGCATCAGGCACCCGGTTTCTAAGGCCCGCGAATTCTTCTGGGCTCTTGGCTTGCATTTCATCGCCTGTCAGGCCTGACAGATGGCCGTAATCACGCTCCCGAAGACCCGCATTCAACTGCATGGCGGGTGTTCTGGAGCCGTGAATGGTACTTGCCGTGGCGCGTGCCCGAACTAGGTCGCTGCTGATGCACTCATCGTATAGCGGCACTCCCTGCGCTTCCAGGGAAACGAAGTATTTGCGAAGCAATTGAGCCTGCAAGAGTCCATGCGCATTCAGGGCAATGTCGGTGTGACCCTGAAATCGCTTTTCCTTGTTCCAGTCGGTTTCTCCATGGCGCACCAGTATGAAGCGCGACCCTGCCGGTTTTTTGCTGACAATTGCACCAAAATCAAGAGCTTGGCTGTTCAATTCAGGTGCACCTTGGCAAAGCGGCGTTTGCCCACCTGAATCACATAACTGCCCTTGCCAAGGCGGGTGGCCTTGTCCGACATCTTCTCCCCGTCGATTTTCACCCCGCCTTGCTGAATGTTGCGGTTGGCGTCGCTGCTGCTCTCGCAGAGGTTTGCGGCTTTCAGAATCCAGGCCAAACCAGCGTCTGAATCGCCTTCAGGCAAATTCAGGCTCACTTCAGGCATGTCCTCGGGCAATGCGCCCTGCTTGAAACGTGCTTCGAATTCAGCCAATGCGTCGACGGCGGCCTGAATACTGTGGAAGCGCGCAACCAACTCTTGGGCCAGTGCAACCTTGGCGTTGCGCGGGTTCTCGCCGTTGGCGCAAGCCTGTTTCAGGTTATCAATATCAGCCAGGGATTTGAAGCTGAGCAGGGTATACCAGTTCCACATCAGTTCATCCGAAATGGACATCACCTTGCCGAACATATTGGAAGGTGTTTCGGTTACGCCGATGTAGTTGTTCTTGGACTTTGACATTTTGTCCACACCATCGGTGCCTACCAACAGCGGCATGGTCAAGATGCACTGCGCGCTTTGGCCATTCTGCTTTTGCAGCTCCCGACCCATCAGCAAGTTGAATTTCTGGTCGGTGCCACCGAGCTCCAAATCGCTTTCCAGTGCAACTGAGTCGTAGCCTTGCAATAGCGGGTACAAAAACTCATGTACGGCGATCGGCGTGCCAGATTGATATCGTTTGGTGAAATCGTCGCGCTCGAGCATGCGGGCTACCGTGTAGCTGCTGGCCAGGCGGATCATGCCGTCTGCGCCCAAGGGCATCAGCCATTTGCTGTTGAATTCAATTGCTGTGCGCTGGGGATCCAGAATTTTAACGGCCTGCTCATGATAGGTTTTGGCGTTTTCCTGAACCTGTTCCTTGGTTAACGGTGGGCGGGTGCTGTTGCGACCTGAAGGGTCGCCGATCATGGACGTGAAATCGCCGATCAAAAAGATGACTTGATGGCCCAGATCTTGCAACTGACGAAGCTTGTTGAGTACCACAGTGTGGCCCAAGTGAATGTCGGGTGCAGTGGGGTCCAATCCCAATTTGATACGCAGGGGTTTGCCTGTTTTTTCGCTTTGAGCCAGTTTTTGAATCCATTCCGATTCAATTAACAGTTCTTCGCAGCCACGCTTGGTCACTTCGAGGGCGTGCCGGACGGAATCAGATAAATTCTCAGTAATTTCCGTATTTTTGGGGGACCTTCTATCAGGTGACTGGTCCATTTGGCAATCCTTTGTTACACTCTGGCAAACTTCAGTGTTGTATTTTTGAAAATAAAGCTGATTGTGGGCGATCGGCACGTGAATTTTCACACCTTTAAAACTAAAACATGATGCTTCAGAATTTATTAGAGCGAGCAATCGCCGCGTGGGGACAGGGCTTTTCTCTTACCAAGCGCTTTATTCAGTCGGGGTGGCAATACGCCGACTCTGCGCTTCCCCAATCTCACAATCACAGAAAGTGGGTCATTGTAGGGTTTTTTTCCTTTCCTGTTCTTGGTGCAGTGGTTGCAATCGCAGGCTCTGTTCAAAATTCCCCGGTTGATTCTGCCCTTGGCAACCCCGATGTGGTTATAGAGGCTGTTGAACTAAATCTGGCTGATCAGGGTGTGTATACCTTTGATCCATTGGTTGCCGAAGAGCGAATTCGCCGTGGCGATACTCTGGTGGGCTTACTCGAACGCATGGGTGTGAATACAGCAGGTTTGGCCACTTTCCTCGGGCAAGACAAAACAGCACGTAGTTTGGTAAATTTGCGCGCTGGTCGCGTGCTTACTGTTCAGCAAACTGCCGATGGTGACCTCCAATGGCTGCGCTACAAAAGCGGCATCGATGAGGACAGCCAAGAGTCCATCCTGATTCAAAAGCGCAATGGTCAATTTGTCGCGAAGCTGGAATCTGTCAATTTTGAAAAGCAGATTGTGTTTCGCTCAGGGCGAATTGAATCGTCTTTGTTTGCAGCGGCTGACAAGGCCGGAATGCCTGATTCAGTGGCCATTCAACTGACAGAAATTTTTGGTTCAGACATTGATTTTCACCGCGAACTGCAAAAAGGTGACGAGTTCAAGGTGGTTTATGAAGACCTGACACTGGAGGGGCGTTCTGCGCGCTCTGGCCGGGTGTTGGCAGTGGAGTTTGTGAATAACAACAAGCCTTACAAAGCGTATTGGTTCGCACCCAGTGGTAATCGCAATGCCGGTTATTACAACGAGGAAGGCCGCAGTCTGAAAAAATCCTTCCTGCGTTCGCCGCTCGCGTTCTCCCGCATTTCCTCTGGTTTTACTCCGCGTCGTTTCCACCCCATTCAGCAACGCTGGAAAGCTCACAACGGAGTTGATTATGCGGCGCCCACCGGTACTCCTATCATGGCCACAGCCAGTGGCACCGTGAAGTTTTCGGGCTGGCAAAACGGGTACGGCAATTTTGTAGAAATTCAGCATCACAGTGGTTACAGCACGGCCTACGCTCACCTTTCACGTTTTGGCAAAGGTGTTAAGGTTGGCCAAAAAGTAGAGCAGGGCGATGTAATCGGGTATGTGGGTGCTACTGGCTGGGCAACCGGACCACACTTGCATTATGAATTCCGCGTCAACCGTGTTCCCAAAAATCCCTTGAGCATCACTGTGGCTCAGGCTGAACCACTGGATCGCAATGCATTCAGTGAATTCAAGCGGGTGCAGCTGGCGCTTGACCGCCGCATGGAGCTTGCCACTGCCCAACGTTTGGCCCGTGCCCAGTAAGCCATGATCGCCTTGGGCGCCATGTCTGGCACCAGCACGGATGGTGTCGATGTAGCTGCGGTTCAAATTGATTCCAAAACTCAGGACATGCGGTTCCTCGGCGTGCTTAGCGCCGAGTTTCCGCCTGCCTTGAGGGAAACACTCCTGCTGCTGCAAGAAATCCCGCCCCGTTTTCCTTCCAGTTCCGATCCAATTGCGATTTTCTTGCAAGCCCGTAAAGATCTCACCGAGCTGTATGCCGGCACGGTCAATGAACTGTTGTCCTTTCTGGGACTAGAGTCTGGTGACGTGCGCGTGTTGGGTGCACATGGTCAAACCCTTCGGCACAGGCCCGATCTTGGGTACACCTATCAAATGCTGGATGGGGCCTTGCTGGCCTGTAGAACCGGGATTGATGTGGTGAATGACTTGCGTTCCAAAGATGTTGCCCTAGGTGGCCAGGGAGCCCCGCTGGTTCCGGCTTTTCACCTTGCGTGGTTAAACGGCAAGGGCATTTATGACCAAACGGCCGTGTTAAATCTGGGTGGCTTTTCAAACCTGACTGTATTGAATGGCCAGGGGCAGGTGTTGACCGGTGGGGACTGCGGACCAGCCAACTGTTTAATGGATCTTTGGGCTCAGCGCGCTTTCAGTTCGCCGATGGACAGTGATGGTGAAATTGCTGCCATGGGCAGCCCGGACTATGGCTTACTGGAGCGTTTTTGGACGCATCCTTTCTTTCACCAACCTTGGCCCAAGAGCACCGGCCGCGATGATTTCAGCGCGCAATGGTTTGAGACCTGCCTTGCTGACTCGAGCGATCTTTCTTCTGAAGACATCATGGCAACCTTGCTGGCTTTGGCAGTAAGGGCAGTGAAGTCGTGTTTGCCTGTGTTGGTTGAGCAGGTGTACGTTTGCGGCGGCGGTGCAAAAAACAGCACCTTCATTCACCAGTTGAGCTTCGAATGCGCACCAGCTGATTTCTTGCCAATGGAAAACTTGGGTTTGCCCGCCCAGGCAGTTGAGGCCGCTGCTTTTGCCTGGCTTGGTGCGCAGTATGTGCAGGCTGCGCCAGGCAATTGCCCATCGGTGACTGGTGCAAGTCGGCCTGCCATTCTGGGGGCTTTGCACTGCGCTCGGTAGCCCCACTCGTTTTCTTGGTTTACTGGGTCAGCAACGATTTGTTGCCCATGATTTTACCTTCGTTTTGAGAACCTTCGGTCGGCACATTGAATACGGTCGAGGCCTTTTCCCGGGCTGGAAATAATTCAGAAATCACACCGAGGCCGATCTCGGCTTGGCCAGGAATCAAGGGAATTCGAATCATTTCACGACCAAATTCGACTTGCGGGTTGTTTTCCAGGCTTGCGTTGTAGATCAAAATGCAGCAGGGTTCGAAATCAAGCAGAGAACCCAACAGTTTCAATTGCTCAATTGCGTGCGTTTTTTGGGCTGGGTCGCCAGCATAAAGAATGTAAACAGGTGACATGCCTTTGCGTAAAGCGGTGAGGTAGGCGCGATATGCGCCGTTCAGGCTGAACTCGACTTTGTCAAATCCCTGAATTGGAAGTCGGCGCTGAATTTCCAGCAGATGGTCGTGGTTCATGGCCATCACTTGCGCTTCGAATGCAGTTTGAGGGTTATATGCTGGTCGCTTGTTGCGGTGACTAATTTCGGCTTCTTCCGGCAATATGACTTCGAAGACAGAGCCCGCCAATTTGCCGTTGTAGTATCGATTTCGGCATTCGGTTTTGGCGAGTATTTGTTCGCTCAAATCCCGGACTATGTTGGAACCGTGACCCCAACCTTTGTTGTGCGCAGCAACTTTATTGTTCTCAACACCTGAGCCAGTATCTACGATTTGGACACACACCCGCCCTTTTCGCCTGCGTAGACCCACCACTACGCCCCCTTTGTTGGTGTACTTGATGGCATTGTCCAGTCCGTTGCGAATGATCTTGGCCAGGGCGTCCTTGTTGCTCATTACATTAATTTCGCTGGGCACATAACGAATCTGAAGTTCCTTCACGTCGGCCAGCATTCTGTATTCTTCAATCAATGGGCCAAGTATGTCGTGAATTGCAATCGGCGTCATTGGGGCAGCGTTGTCGTCCTGCGGGTATTTGATTGCATTGCCCAATTGATCAAAGAAGTCTTCCAGCATGTTTTTTAATGCTTTTTGAGCCGTTTGAATGTGTTGGTATCTGGCTGTGACTTCCGGGTCTTTTGAAATGGCTTTGCCCACGCTGGCCAGTATGCCCAAGGTGCTCAAAGGTTGGCGCAAATCATGTCGAAAGTCTTTTAATACCCGACGCCCCCGAAAAGCGAACTTCATGATGTCTTGGTCAATTTTTGTTTGCCTGTCCAAGCCTTTTTTCGTGCGGGTTCGTGAAAAGTCCTGAAACACCATGTGAAAAACGCAGGTACCGAGCAAGACATAGAACAGAATCTTGACCATGCTGAAATCGATTAGCAATGCGAGTTCAGTTGATGTGGAGGCATGAAACAGGCCGTTAATAATGCAGTACAAAAGACTGAAATACACAGCTTTGATCAAGGTAACCTTGGGCAAGTTGCTGTAGGTTTTGGTGATTGCCAACAGGCAAACGGCCTGAACGCCGATAAACGCGGGATACACCAAACCAGACGTTGTAAACATGTCGGCGATTGCTGTAATGCAGCCAATCGAAAACGGGACCAACGCGGAACGTTCTGCAGCCACAACACCTCTTTTTCGCCCCAGAAAAGCGCTTCCAAAAAACAGAAATGATGCCGCCTGCAGAGCAGCATGAACTGGCGTGCCGTGTTGAAGTACTTGGTTTGTGTCGTGCCCCAGTATCACGAACCCAAGCAGTACCACGCCAATGACAGCGGCAGCATTTTGCCGCTGATTGGGAAGGTGGTTTGCAAAGAACGGGTATAAGGCAATACCCAGCAATACGGCGAGCCCTGATAGTGAACTGTCTGTCATTTTATAGTTATAGCAATGGCCGGCTTTTGTCGGCTTTTTGGTTTCTACACCAAGGCTGAGGCATTGAGTCGCGGAATTTTGCGATAAAGACTGACGGCCTGGGTTCTATTTTTCACATTCATGCGTGTGAAAATTTCGCGCAAATGTGTTTTTATCGTTTCGGGTGACAAATCAAGCTTACGGGCGATTTCCTTATTGGAAAGGCCCGAGGCCAAGAAGTGCATCACTTGTTGTTGCTTGTGGGTTAACTGAATGCCGTTGTTTTGGCCCAGTCGCCCAGTGATGTGCTCGCCGTTGGTTTGGCGGTTTGATAACGCATTGGGACGCCACTGAACCTGAACACCTGCGCGGGTGAGCGCTTCCAGTAATACTGCCGAAGTTTGCTCAAACCCTTCGGACTTTGACAAAGTCCAGGAAGGGGCATACTGGTTGGGCACTACAGAATGAAGAAGCGTGTCATCGCCACTCATGATCAAGGTGGGCAGGTTGGCACTCATTAAGGCCAGCGTGTCGATCACATCTTGACCCTGGCAATCTGGCAAACGCAGATCGGTGATGACCAGCGCAGGTGAGTTTTTACTGAATAACTCTTTGGCGTGTGCAATGCTGGCCGCGCAGAGTATGTCTGCGTTGGTCGCCACGAATTCAACCAGGTCTTTGATGCCTGTTGCGAAAAGTGGGTGATCCTCAATAACCAGAATTTGGTTTGATGGCATGAATGTCTCCTCCCGAGGAAAAGCTAGTTTAAAAGGTGTCACCAGATGTGAGCATATGAACATCTTTATTGGATTAACACCTTTTTCCAACCCTCTTTAGGGGGAGTTAATCGTCTCGGGTCCGTGCAGTCAATACGCAAAACCCGTAATTACAGTAATAATTTTGCAAGTTACTTGGTTCTGTCAGTTCTTTTCATCGTGTTCGGGTCCTATTTCACTGGCTTGCAGACTGTTAAGCTGTGAACAGGCTGCTTTTCATTACAATAACGGGGTAGGTCAGGAAGTTGACTAATCCAGACTAGGCTCGAGCAAAAACATGAGATCAAGATCAAGCGCTGCGACCAAGCCGGTAGACGAAACACAGGCCAGGGTGCGACGCAAAGAACAGACACGCCAGAATTTGATGCAGGCTGCGCTTAACCTGGTGGGTAATGGGAGCAGTTTCACCGCTTTGGGTATTCGGGAAATTACCCGAGAAGCCGGCGTGGTGCCAACTGCGTTTTATCGGCACTTCAAAACCACCGATGAACTTGGGCTGGCGCTTGTCGAGGATGGTGGAATCACTTTGCGGCGATTGTTGCGAGAGGCTCGCCAGGCCAGCCTGCCCGGTGAGGACATGATTCGACACTCGGTGAGTGTGTTTGTGACTTACCTGAAGCAACATCACCTGGAGTGGCGTTTTATCAGCTCGGAAAGGTCTGGCGGCTCGCAGTCCCTGCGCAATGCCATACGCAATGAAATTGCACACTTCACCAACGAAATGGCCAGCGACCTGCGCCTGTTGAATATTTTCCCCGGCTTGTCCACACACACGCTGACTTTGATTTGCAGTCTGGTGGTTACGTTGATGATGAATTCGGCCACTGATTTTCTGGACGTCAGGCCAGATCAACCGCAAATTGAAAAAGAAATGCTCGACAATTTTGTGAAGCAAATTGTGATGGTGTTTCTTGGTGCGGCGCATTGGGAAGAAGAGCCCACGCAGTCACTGCTTAGTGGTTTGTCCAAACCAAAATGACCAAGCCGATTGTTTACGTTGATTTGGACGGCACGTTGAGCCCATCGGATGTGCTGCTCGAAAGTTGCCTGTTGCTGCTAAAGCAAAACATTTTCTACGTCTTTCCCATGTTGTTGTGGGCCATTCGGGGTGCCTGGGTTTTTAAAACCGAGGTGGCCAGGCGAATAGATCCTGTATTGGATCACCTGCCAATTGATCCTTTGGTACTCGAGCGACTGAATCAATTGAAGGCGGCTGGCCATGAATTGGTGTTGGCCAGTGCTTCGACGCGTCGTGATGTGCTCAAGATAGCCGCACGCCTGGGCCTTTTTGCTCGTGTAATCGCCAGCGAGCACAGTAATTTGAAGGGCCAGCAAAAACTGGCAGCCATTGAGGCAGACAGCCATGGGCAACCCTTTGTGTATTTTGGTGATGCCCCAGTCGATATTCCAATCTGGAAAAAGGCTGCACTGGCATTTGGCGTGAATACTTCTTCAGGTACCCGCCGCAAGGCGATGGCGGCTGGTATTGAACTGAGCCGGCTTGATACGCGCAGCACCGGCATCAAGGTGTGGCTTAAAGCCATGCGCCCGCAGCAGTGGGCCAAAAACGGTTTGCTGTTTCTACCTTTGATTGCCGCGCATGAAACCGATTTCGCCCTTTGGGGCAAGATGATGTGGGGTTTCTTGGCGTTTGGCTTTTTGGCGTCCTCTACTTACATCTGGAACGACCTGATGGACCTGAATGCGGATAGGCAACATCCGCGCAAGCGCCATCGCCCCATGGCCAGCGGTGCGCTCAGCATTGGCAAGGCTTTCTTGTTCATGAAGTGTTTGGGCATAGCCGGCTTTGCAGTGGCCTGGCTTGCAGTGGGCTGGCAATTTACGCTGGTGCTGTTGGTGTATACCGTGGTTACACTGCTGTACACCTTTGTATTCAAGCGCACGGCCTTCGTTGATGTGTTGCTGTTGGCCATGCTTTACACGGTTCGCGTGATTGCAGGCGGCGTGGGCACCGGCATTGAGCTTTCCAGCTGGCTATTGGCCATTTCACTCTTTGTGTTTCTTAGTTTGGCTTTGGTCAAACGTTGTGCCGAACTGGAGTTCTTGCAACTTGAGGGCACTCAGCCGCAGGGACGCGGTTACCGAATGAGCGATTTGAGTTACCTGGTGTCTATGGGTATCTCAAGCGGTTTTGTGGCTGTATTGGTATTGGCTTTGTATGTGGACAGTCAAAATGGTTCGACGCTGTATGCAACACCCGAATTTTTGTGGGGTATTTGTCCCCTGTTTTTGTACTGGTTGATGAGAATCTGGATCATGACTTCTCGCAAGGAAATGATCGATGATCCGGTGCATTTCGCCATTCACGATCGCATCAGTTGGGGCTTTTTGGCCTCAGTGGGTTTGCTTGTGTACTTGGCTTCCTGAGATATCCAACACCATGTCGAGTCATTTCTCTTTGTCCCGGCCCCAAGGGCCCGAGTTGACGCTAAAAACTGCCAAAAGCGTGTTTGGCTGGACAGTATTGCTGACCGCCGTAATCAAACTTTGGCTGGCGTGGTTTTTCCCCATGACTGGCGACGAGGCTTTTTTCCATTTGTGGTCGACTGACCTGAATTGGGGCTACTACGATCACCCGCCCATGGTGGGTTGGTGGTTGTGGGCGCTGAGCCATGTGGGCAATGAACCTGTGGTGATTCGCAGCCTGACCTTGTTGTTGACCACTGTAATCGCCTGGGGTGTGGTGCTGTTGGCCCGTGAGTTGTTGCCGCGCGAGCAGGAGCCCCGAGCCTGGTTGGCTGGTGCCGTTTATTTGTCTATGCCAGTGTCCTGGTTTGCCGTATTTGTAACCACCGATACGCCTTTGATCTTTTTCATGGGCCTGGCCATATTCACCTATGTGAAGGCGATTCGCGCTGAGTCGGGTTTAGCAATGTTTCTCGCCGGTTGCTTTCTGGGCCTTGCCTTTTTGTCCAAATACTTCGCTGTTTTATTGGGTTTTGCCTTTGGATTGCATTTGTTGTTTCAGCCGCAGCGTTTCAAATACCTGTTCTTGTTGTTGGCGGGCGTGTTGCCATTTGCCAGTGTGAACATTGGCTACAACCTGCACAATTGCTGGAATAACATCATGTTTAATCTGGTGAATCGGCACGAGGACGCACAGTTGGGGTGGGGTACGGTGTTGACCTACCTGGGCATGATGATTTACCTGATAACACCTTGGGCACTTTGGAGTTTGCTCAAGGGGAGCCGGGTTTGGTTGCGCCAAAGTGCGCTGGCCTTTGCTTTGCTAGTGCCACTGGCTCTATTTCTGCTCATCTCCCTTGAAAAAACTGTGGGCTTGCATTGGGTGTTGGGTTTTCTGCCGATTGCTTTTGTGCTTTTGGCACTGTGCACACAAGGTGTTTGGATGAGGCGTTACATTGGCTTGAACGCTGTGTTGTCGATTCCACACCTGGTGTTGTTTGGCCTCTTGATGCATGCCGATGCGTCAGTTTGGCCGAAAAAAGACTTTCAGGAAGACGTGCTGTTTCACCGGAATATGCCAGCCATTCTTGCTGAACTTGACCACGGTATGCCAACCAATGGTGTATTGACCACCATTGCCTATTCGCCTGCAGCCCTGATGACTTATCACTACGGCAAAGTGGTGCCCGTTTTTGGCCCTGGCAAATACCACGCGCGCAATGATGACACCTTTGTGGACTGGCGGGAAATGGATGGCAAACCCATTCGGATCGTAGCCAAAGCCAAGCCGATTGATCCAGCGCTTTATCAGGATTACCTGAGCAATGTGTCGGTAACAACGCAAACGATTGCGGGTGTGCCTTTCACGATTGTGGATGGAAGCAACTTCAATTACCGACGATTCAGGGACGTGGTGTTACGTGAAGCGGTAGACAAGTACTATCAAATTCCATCGGTTTTGCCCGTATTGGACTGTCCGTTTGCGCGCAAATATGGATTTGAAAAAGAATGTCGCCTGCAGCCGCAGGCGACTGGCAACTAACTGCCGTTCTCAGAAATTTTTTGCCAGGTCAGTTCACCTTTGAGCAAACTTTGCTGTTCACCTTCCTTCAATTTGACAGGAATGACCCAGTGGCCGATTTCAGAGATTTTCGCAGGCTTTTTATCCAGTCTTGGATCTGCATAGGTCACCGTTCCGGTTTCGGATACCTTGACCCAGGGGGCCTGTTCTGTTCCGGAGGTGTGAAACAGGTCCACTTGGTTAGCCCATGCATGCATGCTGTTTAGCCAGACTCCGTCTTTTCGAAGTTCGATGAACGGTACACCTTGATCGTCCAGCACTTGAAACTCACCTTGGGCTGTACCCATGCGGCTGAGCATCAAGTTGTTGCCACTCAAGCCGGGTACCATGGCGTTCAGGCCGGTGAAGTCGGCCTCGTTAATCAGTGTCGGGCGCCAGTAACCAGTCATGGGCTCAGGCTCAATGCGTTCGATTCGAACATTGACCGGCTTGCCGTTGGCGATCATGGCGAGATTAAAGTGAGCAATTTCTTCATTCATCAGTCGCGGGTCATACCAACCATAGCCAGGCTGTTTGTCCAGCAAAACCCAATTCGGTTTCAACTTTGGGTTGTTTTTGAGGCGGTCAGGAATGGGGCCACCACCGGGTTGCCGGGAGCGGTGCCAGCCAGTCGCGTTCAGGTCGGCGTATAGTTTGTCGTTTTTGAATCTTAGAAAGGCACGTTTGTCCTCGCCCAAAATTTCGACTTGTTGTTGGCCATCTGTGGCCAAGGCAAACTGAAATGCATTGCTTTTTACAACTTGCAGTGAGACACCCTTGGGTAGCTTCGTTTTTGGACTGACGGTTGGAATACCTCCCTCGGTACCGTGTTCAGCATGTGCGAAAGCGATGGTAGGGGTAATCAGGGGGCTCGAGATAAGTAGGGTAGAAAAAGAAAACGCCAGGCAGGCGCCCAGCGTTTTCTTCACCCAGTTCGTTTTAACGACGGGCATTGGCAGTCATCACTCCTTGTCCGTTGCCATGCTTCAACATGAAGCTGACAGATTTGGAAGGCAGCAGTGAACCATCCGCTTGCTTGGTGCGCACAAAGGTCATATAAGCACCTTGTGGAACCACTGCGGCTTGATCTGGAATGGTGAAGCGTACGCTTTGCCCAGTCACAGTCAGCTGGTTTTTGGGAATGACTACAGTCCGCTGATCGGCGTCAGTCAAGTGAGTGGTCACGGTGTGACGTACCAAGGAGACCGAGTCAATCTTGCTCATATCAGTTCCAGGTGCCAGTTCCAGTGTCACTTGTTGACCTTTGCGGAATTCGCGCAGCATGGTTTTTCCATTGCCAGCGGGTGTCGAGTTACCACCTGCGAAGCCAATCAAATTGGGGCGGTTCGGATTGTTCACATACGGAGGTGTGTAAATCTCGAATGAGGGATCACGACCATCGTTGGGCGACAAACCAAAGGCTGCCAAATTAATGTTCTTCAGGTACAAGGTAGAAATTGGAGCATGGCCACCCACTAACACGCGACCGTCTTGCATTAGCAGGGCGGTGTTGTGATAGGTGCGGGGTTTGTTGGCCACAGCCATTTGAGTCCACTTTTTGGTCACTGGGTCAAAGCGCTCTGCCGTTTTGCGTGGGAACTCCACGCCGGGGGCTGCAACGCCATCGCGGTCGCCACCGCTGAACACCATCACTGAGTCATCGGGCATAAGCACGCCTGAACCATACCAACGAGTTTCATTCAAAGAACCTGTGACTTCACTCTGGTAGTCAACAATATTGTCACCGTCGGTCTTCACGGTATCAATACGAGACGATGCAACAGCCACGTACCCACCTGGAGATGTCAAGCCCACCAATGGAAGCACACCGCCTGCTGTCAGGAAACTGGCTTCCTTGTATTGACCTTGAGCGTTGGGACGTAGCGGCATCATGATTGAGAATGTTGAACCGCGCATGCCCGCGCCAACCACTTTTTGCAAGGTTTGCTCAGGATTGCCCGTGGTGACAGTGCTCAACAGTTTTTGAAGGGCTTGTGGGCTCTTCATGGGTGCGCTCATCAGCGTTTTGGTGAGTGCGCTCATGGCTGCATTGGGCGCAGTCAACGGATTCAAAATCTGGGTCAGTGATTCAAGACCCGCGTCGCTGAACTTCAATGGAAAGCCAGCGTAAGCCAAATCACTCCAAGTTTGAGTGGCAGGGTTGTACGTGGCGGAAATGTTCCACAATGGCTGGTCGTAAGACTGGCCAAAAGGGTTGAAGGCCTGACCACCGGCGTTGTAATACACATGGCCGTTCGGCAGCAGGTGGAGGCGGGGGTACAGTGGCAGCGAGCGTTGTGCTGTTTGAGCATTCACGGTCCACTTACCAGTGGCCGGGTCGAATGTTTCAGTTTGCACCACGTTACGGCCGCTTTGTTCTGGGGCTTGTGGGTATACAGGCTTGAGCAACTTGGTGACACCACTGGCCACGAACATTTTGCTGTCGGGCAGGGTAATCAAAGCGGGATACCAACGACCAAAGTTCATGTCGTTGCCTTGCATCCAGCGGTTTGTGTTGGGGTTGTATACTCGGCTGGTCTTAAGACCTTCCAGTTCGGTCAAACCATAACCGATCAAATTGCTGCCCGGTTCGCTGTAATAAGCAGTACCACCTACGGCCATGATCGAGCCGTCGGCCAGCATGGCCACGTCGGCGCAGAATAAGGCGCCGTCAGCGCTGTTGGTTTCCTTGTTGGTTAAGCCCAGGCCTGGAAGCAATTCGGTAATCGCATATCCATCCGGATTGGCGCCAGAATCAACTTCCAATGGACGAATCCAATTCGTAGCCTTGTTTGAATCTTTCGGGATGATCATGCGACGAGTTTGATCGTTGATCGCCTTTTGACCGAAATCAACCAAAATACTGAATTCGAAATCCTCCGTGCCTTCAAGTGCGTTGAAGTACAGGAAGTCGCCGTTGGGTAGCAGGGAAATCGTGCCTGCCGCAGGCTTACAGCGCAGCTTCCCGTTTTCTCCGATGCCCATGCATTTTTCAGGTGCTGGAATAGGTGTTGCGTCGGCGTTATTGTCATTATCACCAGAACGTTCATATACGAAAGGCTCTTCAAAGGGAGCTGTGAATGTGCCTTTCTGGCCTTCAGGTGCTACGCCTTTGCTGGTGCTGACAGGATTGAACTTGGCACCGATCAGGTCGTCGAGCAGACCGGCTTGTACAGGTAATGCAGTTCCCAATCCAATGGCGATTACTGCAGATAGTTTATTCAGCTTGAACACGTGTCATCTCCTCCTAGCAAGCTGTTTTTGTAGAAGAAAGGACGTGTGCAGCTATTGTGGTACTGCAACGATCCTCTCTTGCCTTTGTTAACAGTTGTTACTGTTGAAGTGCATTTTTAGATGCATCTTTCTAGAAATAATAACCGTGATTATGGTTTTGAACAATCGTTGCTATACCATTTAAAACTAGTAATGCAACGTATTTGGAAGAGGTGTGAGGTGCTGCTGGAGAAGGTTTTGTCAGCAAAGCCTGCTGGTGTGCTGAAATAAAAAACCCCTCAACTTTCGCTGAGGGGTTTTCTTGTTTGGTGGCGAATCAGGGATTCGAACCCCGGACCTGCGGATTATGATTCCGTCGCTCTAACCGGCTGAGCTAATTCGCCGAAGACCGAGAGTATAACTGAGCTTTCATAAAAAAAGAAGAGATTGTTCGCTACTTTCTCATGAAAGTTAAACCATGCGCTCGACACGCCACATTTGATATTTCAGCGCGCCCATGGCGCCAACAACAATGCTGCCCAATGCCACGAACGAGGCCAATGACAGGGTGCTTACGCCACTCAGCCCTTGGCCCACGGTGCAGCCCAAAGCGAGTACACCGCCCACACCCATCATCACGGCACCCACAGTGTGGTTGGCGGTGTCTTCGACACCCTGAAATGTTTCCCAGCGAAATGATCTCTCCATCAAGGCGTTGGCGGTGGCTCCCAGAATGACGCCGAAGCAGGCCACAACGCCCACTGTGAGTACCCGTGTAACGTCCGAGAAAAACATTAACCATTCAAGTGTGTAGGCATAAGGTGCAACGAAGCTGAAGCCTTCAGCCCGGTTGGCATAAGTGCCCAAATAGGCTGCTTCCAACGTGTCCGGGTGTTCTGGAATGTAAGCCACCTGAAATACAACCCACCAGGCAGCCACAATAGTGAGACCTACGCCAGCACCGCCGACAATTACTTCTTTATTCCAGGCTGATTTGCTGCCCAATGCCATGATCAGCAGGACTACAGGCAGAGCGATAGCCAGAATGGGTATCAAGCCTGCGGGCTCCTTGCTGAGCAAATTGGCCAATAGCTCGGGCAAATAGGGGCTCCCGCTAAACTCAAAGCGAACCGGATCAAGGTAGTTGGCGCGAAACACGCCGAATACGCCTTTGAGGGTCATGTACGCAGTGATTCCCATGATTGCGAAAACCATCAATGCTTTGAGATTTCCCGCACCCAGGCGTATCAATGTTTTGCTGCCGCAACCCGATGCCAACACCATGCCCGCGCCAAATAGCAAGCCACCGACAATACCTGACAGCCAAGACCATTGGCTGTTCAAAAAAATCGTGTCGTTGAGATTGGCGTGACCGGTAATACTCAATGCCTGAAGGCCAAGTGTTGCAACGGCGATCGCCAGCAGCCACATCCGCATCCGGTTCCAGTCACCAAAGTTCACTACGTCGGCAATTGCACCCATGGTACAAAAGTGGGTGCGATGGGAAATGGCACCGAAGGCAAGGCCAACTGCAAAAGTGGCCCAAAGCACGGTGCTTTGAATGCTGCTTAGGTTGATTTCTTCCATGAACCGGCACCTTTGTGTTGAAGTGCCGGTATTTTAACTGTGTATGCGCAAAAGCGCGCATAGTTGCTGCGATAACTTCCCGAGGATTATTTCAGCGCTTCAAGTCGGGCTTTCGCGCTGGCGGCGGCGGGGCTGCTGGGGTATTTGGCGATCAGCTCACCCAGGGTTTTCTTTGCGCCAGGAATGCTTTTCAACTCCAATTGCGAACTGGCCATGCTGAGCAACGCATCGGGCGCACGCGGGCTGTCCGGAAAGTCTTTGGCCAGATCGCGTTGTGTTACCAGCGCAGTTTTGTACTCGCCTTGTGCAAACTGGGTGCTGCCCAAAAAGTAGCGAACCTGTGGTTCAAGCTTGCTTTGTTTGTATTTGTTCAGGAAATCCTGAAATTGCAGGGCTGCGTCTTTGTAGTTACCCGCCTTGAAATGATCAAGACCGGCTTGGTAATCATTGAATTGTTCGGGGGGAACCGTGAGTTCCTCACCATCAAGTTGAACGGCTTTGGGCTCGAGTTTCTTGATGCGTTCGTCAAGGTTTGTGTACAGGATGCGATTGTCTTCCTGTAGCTTGCGAATGTTGTTGTTGGCGACTTCGAGATCGCCACGCAAGCGGGCGATCTCTCGGTCTTTGTCACTCAGGGACTGGGCCAATGACAGCTGTCCCTGGTTTGCCGCTTCCATTCGAGCAAGCCGGTCTTCAAGCACTTTGACCTGCTGGCGCAAGTCCAGAATTGCCTTGCGTGCTTCCGTGTCATCAAATATCGCAAACGCGGAATTGGATGCAAAGGCGCAGAACAGGGCAACTACCCAGGCTTGTTGCTTGAAGTTAAAAGTCATCTCGAATGGTTTCCTTGATTACTGGTAAACAATGTCAGAGCGACGGTTTTCAGCGTAAGCGGCTTCGTTGCTGCCTGTTGCTTTTGGCTTTTCTTTGCCGAAGCTAACTGTTTCAATTTGACCTTCTTTTACGCCCAAAGCCAACATCAGCGTTTTCACTGCGTCGGCACGGCGCTGGCCCAAAGCCAGGTTGTACTCTGCGCCACCGCGTTCGTCGGTGTTGCCTTGAATAACAACTTTGCGGTTGGGGTTGGCTACCAAGTATTTGGCGTGGTTTTGAACCAGCTCACGGTACTCTGACTTCACAGTGTAGCTGTCGTAGTCGAAATAGACGCTACGCTTGGCCAGCACGCCTTGAGGGTCGTTCAGGGGATCGGCATCACCTGGGGTTACTGTGGGTACGGCGCGGCCGTCACCAGAACCAGGCGCTGTGCCGGTTTTTGATTCAACTGTAGGCTTGTCGTTCAAAGGAACGGCAGAGCTACAAGCGGCCAACACGGCCACCATTGCGGAAATCGCCAAATACTTGACCATTGAGTTTTTCATTTTTTTCTCCAAACCTAAAAAACGTTGAGTGTAAAACAATTTAAAACAAATTCAAAATCAATCATTTATGAAAGGGCCCCAGGTGGGTTCCGAGATGTCGGCACCAGAACTGCTCAAGGTGTACTTGATTCGTCCGTCTTTTGACACCACGGCCAGAGTCCCTTTGCCGCCCGACTTGGTCGCATACAAAATGTAACGGCCATTCGGTGCGAAGCTTGGGCTTTCGTCGCGCCCAGTATTTGTCAGTAGCATTTCGGTGCCACCTGCCAAATCCAGTGCGGCGATGCGAAATTGCCCGTCTCGACGAGTCACATAGGTCAATGTTTTGTCATCGGGACTAATTCGAGGGGAGATATTGTATCCACCTTCGAATGTTACGCGTGCCGCATCACCACCATTTGTGCTCATTCGATAAATTTGTGGACCACCTCCTCGGTCAGAAGTGAAATAAATGCTTCGACCATCGTGACTGTACGCGGGCTCGGTGTTGATTCCACCGGTGTTGGTCAATCGGTTCAGGCCTGATCCATCGGCATTCATCGAGAAAATTTGTGATCCACCATCTCTGGTCAGCACCACTGCAAGTTGCTGGCCATTCGATGACCACGCTGGTGCACTGTTGCTGCCTTTGAAATTCGCCAGAGCCTTGCGGCGACCTGTTGCAAGTGTGTGAACAAACACAACAGGTTTGCGCGTTTCGAATGACACATATGCAAGTTGCGTGCCGTCTGGCGACCAAGCTGGCGAAATAATGGGTTCTTTGGAGGCCAGCGCAACTTGTGGGTTGGCACCATCGGCATCCGCGATAATCAGCCGGTAGCGACCTGGGGCCTTTTCAACATAGGCCAGGCGCGTGGAAAACACACCCTTCTCGCCCAGCATCTTCTCGTACACAAAATCGGCAATTTTGTGGGCATGCAGGCGCAAGGCTGAGGGTGCAATCACATAGCTGAATTTGCCGAGTGACTTTTGCTGGGCTGTGTCGTGCAGGTTAAAGCGCAAGTCCAACCGCCCGTCAGGCAGCTTTTTCACTGAACCCACGATCAGGGCATCCACGCCAATTGATTTCCAGGCAGAGGGGTCGATCAGCGTGGATTCATTCAATTCAACATTGCTGGTGGTGTTGATTGCCCGAAAAAAACCACTTCGCACCAAGTCGTCTTCAATCACCTTTTTAACGTCTTCAGGCAAGCCCTGGTTGCCCTGGAAAGGTGCTGCCGAGAATGCAATTTGATTGGTGCCCACCCCGGTGATGTCGATTCTCAGTTGTGCCTGCGCAGATGTTGACACTGCAGCAAATGCAGCGACAGCCAGCAGGGCGCGCGCGGCTCGCTGCAGGCGAAGCCACAGCGTAGTTGTTGTTGGTAAATACATGGCTTGGTTGGCGTAGTTCATTGTTTCACTAAGAATTAAACGTCTTTTGGACGGAATGAGAGGACAAGCACTGGTTCAACTGAACCGTCTTCGGCCCTGGGTAGCGGGCTGGAACGCTGCAAGGCACGCTCCACAGCGCTGTCCCACGCTGGCAACCCACTGCTTTTTTTCTGTGTAATAGAGACAATTTCCCCATTGGGAAGTTGCTTGACCTCGAATACTGCTTCCGGGTTTCCGTCAACTGTGTCGGCCCCGGGAAACACCAGTTTACTGCGTACATATTGCCGAATTCGGTCACTGTACAGCGCTTTGTTTCGACTGGTGCCGGCAGAGGTGCTACCGGTATTGGGTGCTCCACCCATAATACGCGCAAGCTCTTCCTGGCGAAGTTTCTTGGCCACTTCAGGATCAATTTTGGGTTCTGGCTTCTTCGGCTCAGGCTTGGGTTCGGGTTTTTTCGGCTCTGGCTTTGGCTCTGGCTTTTTTGGCTCCGGCTTTTTTGGTTCCGGCTTGGGCTCGGGTTTTTTCGGCTCAGGCTTAGGCTCGGGCTTCTTCTTGGGCTCGGGTTTGGGCAGTTCGATATCTGCTTTGGGCGGCTCAACTGGCTTGGGTGGTGGCGGTGTTTCCACCACAGGTTTCGGTGGCTCGGGTTCGGGCACCGGTTCGGGTTTGGGCTGCTGCACGGCAATTGGCTCATTGGCCGGCATTTCGGACCACAACACTGCTTCAAATGCAGCCGGTTCCTCGGTGTTCCAGTTCAAGCCCACCACAAAAAACGCCACCAAAGTTAAATGCGCAATCACCGACACAGTCAGCCCAGCCTTCTCGCCAGTGTGGTCTACTGGGGGTTCAAGGCGTGCCTCAAGCCCGCTTTCCTTGCTCATTTTGGAAAGCAATGCTTGGTGGGCTGGTGTGAATTCCCAGCCGTTGCGTGGTCGGGTTAAGTCTGCGCTCATTTGCTTTTCGGTTTCACCAGCAGGCCGACTTTCTGGATTTGTGCATTTTGCAAAGCATCCATTGCATCAACCACGGCCTGATATTGAATCGCTTTCTCGGCTGAAATGACCACAGGGCGATCGGGCTCGTCGGCCTGCAATTTTTTCACTTCAGCAGCCAGGTTTTCCAAAGCCACTTCGGTGGTTTTATTGGTTTTCATGTCCTTGACCAGCAAATTGCCCACCTGGCGCACTGTCACTTCGATGGGGCGCATTTGCTTGGGGGGATTGGTGTTGGCCATGGATGGCAAATCAATCACAGACGGAGTAATCATTGGGGCCGTGACCATGAAAATGATCAGCAACACCAACATCACGTCGATGTAGGGCACCACATTGATCTCGTTCATGGCGCGTCTGGATTTTCGTCCAAGTTCGGCTTTCATTGATTAAATTTCCTGTTGCTCATGGCTGGTTTTTTCGTTGCTGCCATTCTTGAGGTCATTAGTGTTGACGTTGCAGAATGTTCAAAAATTCTTCAACGAAAGATTCAAACTGGGTAGACAAGCGATCAATGTCATTGGCGTAGCGGTTGTAAGCCACCACGGCTGGAATGGCGGCGAACAGACCAATTGCGGTAGCAATCAGCGCTTCAGCAATGCCCGGTGCAACTGAGGCCAGGGTGGCTTGTTGCACATTGGCCAAGCCCACGAAGGCATGCATGATGCCCCACACGGTGCCGAACAGGCCAATGTAGGGGCTGACGGAACCGGCCGACGCCAGGAAGGGCAAGTTGCGTTCCAGAATTTCATTCTCGCGCTGGAATGCGGCTTTCATGGCGCGGCGGGCACCGTCGATGATCAGGGAATAATCTGTTAAACCCTTTTTGTCGCGGGCGCGAAGAAACTCGCTCATGCCAGCCTCGAAAATACGTTCAAGCGGGCCAGCATCGTTGCGGCGCATGCCAGCACGCTGGAACAGGGTATTCAGGTCTCCGCCCGACCAGAATTCTTCTTCAAATTTGTCGGCCTGTTGCTTAGTGCGCTTCAATACGGCCCATTTTTTGAAAATGGTGGCCCATGAAATGAGGGAGATCATCACCAGAATCAGCATGACCAACTGGACAACCAGGCTGGCCTCTGCGATCAGGGAAATGAACGACATGTCGGTAGAGATATCCATTAACAATCCGCGATAAGGAAAATGATTTGTTTCTTGTAACGCACTACGGCATCAATTGGTTGAGTTGTTGATACACAGCAGGGGGTATTGCACTGGGTTTCAGGGTTTCAGTGTTGACACAGCCCACCTTGGTTTTACCCTCGCACAGCACTTCGCCGTTGCGCGTTACGGTTTGCTTGAAGACTGCGGAAACTCGCTTAAGTTCAGTGAGTTCCACTGATATTTCAAGTACATCCTCAAGTTTAGCAGAGCGAAGGTAGTTCAATTCTGTTCGGCTGACAACGAACACCAAATGATGCTCATTCATCAGCGATTTCATGCCGATGCTTTGCTGCAGGAACCACTCACTTCGAGCACGCTCCATGAATTTGAGGTAATTGCCATAATAAACAATGCCGCCGGCGTCAGTATCTTCAAAATAAACGCGCAGCGAGTGCTTGAATGTCATGAAATGGCCCGTCTCTAGTATGCTTACGTTATTGTAAGCAGGAGTAGGGCTGACCTTCGAGGTTGTGGGATCCTGCCACTATTAAATTAATTAAATATTCACATTCAAATAACAATGAGAAGCGGAGACCACTGACATGGCGAGAAACATTCCATTGCTGGATGCATCCTGGCTGTATGTTGAATCAAAAGAAGCGCCCATGCATGTGGGCAGCATGGCAATTTTCACAGTGCCAGAGGGCGAGACCACCCAACAAGCCATTGGCCGGATCGTTCAGTTGCTCAGGAATTCCGTCGAGTTCGCACCGCCTTTCAATTACCGTTTGTCCAGCCCCCGCTTGCTGACCTTGATGCCCAAGTGGATAGAGGCTGACAAAATTGATCTGGATTATCACTTCCGTCACAGTGCTTTGCCGGCACCTGGCGGTGAACGCGAATTGGGTACACTGATTTCCCGTCTGCATTCTCACCCTCTAGATTTTCGAAAGCCACTGTGGGAAATGCACCTGATTGAAGGCCTTTACGGCAATCGTTTTGCCTTGTACACCAAAATGCACCATTCGCTGATGGACGGTGTGGGTGGTATGCGTTTGATGGAGCGCATTTTCGGCAAGTCTGCAAAAGAAAGCATGTCGCTGCCGGCCCCTTGGTCTGTCGGCACCATTAGCCGAAAGAAAAAGAACACCGAACCCCAGCACTTCGCAGACCAGGCTCGGGAAGCCTGGGAGGCTGCTAAGCTCAGTGGACAGTCTTTGCCTGCCGCGGGCCGTGCACTCATGGATTTAATGCGAGAAGCGGTCAAGCCAACCGACCCGGCTTTGGCCACGCCATTTTCAGGCCCGAAATCAATTGTGAACAAGCGCGTGGGTGGAGCCCGCCGATTGGCCACTCAAACATATCCGCTAGAGCGTATTCGCGCCGTGGCCGAGGCGGCCAAGGTGAGTGTGAACGATATTTTTCTGGCGATTTGCTCGAGTTCCATTCGTCGCTATTTGCTGGAACGCGATGCCTTGCCGTCCGAGTCGTTGACAGCCGGTTTGCCCGTGTCAGTTCGCCCGGCCGACGACCTGGATGGCGGCAATGCGATCAGTTTTATTATCGCAAACCTGTACACCACGGAAAGTGATCCTCTGACTCGTTTGAAGGAAATTCGGCGTTCTACGCAATTGGCCAAGGCCAATTTGCAAGCCATGCCCAAAGAAGCGATCAACAACTACACCATTATGTTGATGGCGCCGATGATGTTGCAATTGGTGTCAGGTTTGGGTGGCTTGACACGTCCGATTTTCAATACGGTGATTTCAAATGTGCCAGGCCCCTCACGCGACTTGTATTTCTCGGGTTGTCGTCTGGAGCAGTTTTACCCAATCTCCTTGATTCCGCACGGGCAAGCCTTAAACATCACGGTGGTGAGTTATTCAGGCCAGTTCAATGTGGCGTTTACCGGCGATCACGATGCCTTGCCTTCCATGCAGCGTTTGTCGGTGTACACCGGCGAGGCACTGGAAGAGCTCGAAGCCGTGTTGGGCGTGACGTGGGAAAGCAAGAAGGTTGGGCCGATTGTTTCTAGCAAGGCAAGCACTGAAAAGCGACCCGTTGCGGCAAAGAAACCGGCGGTGCGGAAGCAAGCCACGGCGAAGGTGGGTGCAAGTAAGCCGGTGAAAGCGGCTGAGGACTGATTAGAACTTCGCTGCTGAGTTGGCGAAGGACACCTGCATGCAGCCCAAGGCCTACAGCAAATCGCCTTGCTGCGAGTTTGCTGCATGCGTGCCCGCCAAGCTGGCCGGTGCGGTCAAACCAAAGTGTGCGTAAGTATTCAAGGTTGCAATGCGGCCACGAGGCGTGCGTTGAATGTAGCCTTGCTGAATCAGATAGGGTTCAATCACGTCCTCGATCGTGTCTTTTTCCTCGCCAATTGCAGCGGCCACACTTTCGAGCCCCACTGGCCCGCCACCAAATTTGTGGATAATGGTTTCCAGTAATCGGCGATCCATCGGATCCAGGCCCACTTTGTCCACGTCGAGCATGCTTAGGGCAGCATCGGCCACAGCGGCAGTAATCACGCCATCGGCTTTCACCTGCGCATAATCGCGAACTCGGCGTAGTAGTCGGTTGGCGATGCGTGGCGTGCCGCGTGAGCGGCGTGCAATTTCCAGGCAGCCAGAGGCCTCCGCCGGTGTGTCCAGCAAATTGGCTGAACGAGCCACAATGCGCGAAAGCTCTTCGGGGGTGTAAAACTCAAGCCGGGACACAATGCCAAACCGGTCGCGCAGCGGGTTGGTCAACATGCCGGCACGGGTGGTGGCACCCACCAGCGTGAATGGTTGCAAATCGAGTTTCACGCTTCGAGCAGCTGGCCCTTCGCCGATCATGATGTCGATTTGATAGTCTTCTAGTGCGGGATACAAAATTTCTTCTACCACAGGCGACAATCTGTGAATTTCATCGATGAACAACACATCGTTGGCCTCAAGGTTGGTCAGCAATGCCGCCAAGTCGCCTGGGCGTTCAAGCACCGGGCCTGAAGTTTGGCGCAGGTTGACACCCATTTCGCGAGCCAGAATATGGGCCAGTGTGGTTTTGCCCAAGCCAGGCGGGCCGAACAGCAACACGTGATCGAGTGCTTCTTTTCGTGCGCGCGCCGCTGCGATAAAGATATCGAGTTGATCGCGAATTTTTTGCTGCCCCACATATTCGTCCAAATGCTTGGGGCGCAATGCGCGCTCAAAGGCTTCTTCGGCGGGAGTGGTTTTGCTTGGGCTGATGAGGCGATCGGGTTCAATCATTGTGGATTATCTCGGTTAGCCTTTTGACAAATTGCGTAGTGCCAGCTTCAAGCCATCAGTGACACTGGAGCTCTCGGGCAGACCCTTGCAGGCCAGCGCGGCTTCTTTGTCAGAATAACCCAGTGCGCAAAGGGCTTGAACAATTTCGCTTTGGTTTCCAACCGGCAAAGGCATGCCTTCTGCAATATTGGCGGTGCCGCCCAGTGCCACAATTTGTCCTTTCAATTCCAATAACAAACGTTCAGCTGTTTTCTTGCCAATGCCGGGAATTTTGATCAGACGCGCAGTTTCCTGGCTTTGTACGGCCAGCAGAAAGTCGTGGGTGGAAATAGACGACAAAATGGCCAAGGCAGTTCGCGGACCAATACCTGACACCTTAATCAAGGTTTTGAACAGGTTTTTTTCAGCAATGTTTTGAAAGCCATACAAGGTGTGCGCGTCTTCGCGAACAACCAGATGTGTAAGCAGGGTGCAAATGCCATTAATTTCCGGCAAGTTGAACAACGTACTCATGGGTACCTGCAGTTCATAGCCAACACCTTGAACGTCGACCAGAACCCAGGGTGCATTTTTTTCGAGCAAAGTGCCTTTCAGGCGACCAATCATTGCAGTTTCTCCACACTGTTCATAATCATAGTAATCTGAATTTGATTATACGCCAAGCGAATTCATTTCCAGCTGGTGCGGCCCTTTCGGGTGCGGGTTTTGAAAATACTGGTCGGCAGGTCTTTGGCAGCCAGTGCACCCAACAGTTTGCTGCTTTGTGCGTGGGTTAAGGCCGCGGCCAAGGCATCGGCTGCATCGGCGGAAGGATGGGCTGGCAGCTTGAGCAAACGTTTCACCATTTCCTGCACTTGTTCCTTGTTGGCTTTGCCGTGCCCAACAATTGCTTGCTTGATTTGCAAGGCAGTGTATTCAGTCACAGCCAAGCCGCTGTGGGTAAGTGCGGTGAGCACCGCACCACGTGCTTGACCAAGCAGCAGCGTTGATTGCGGGTTCACGTTCACAAACACTTTTTCAACAACCGCCACTTGGGGTTTGTAAAGATCGGCCAGTTCGCAAAGCCCAGTGAACAGGGTGTGTAAACGGTCGGGCAGGGAAGCGTCAGAGTTGGAGCGGATCACGCCACTGGCCACGTAAATCTGTTGGCTTTCATTGATGTCGACCACGCCGTAACCAGTGATGCGCAGGCCCGGGTCTATGCCAAGTATGCGCATCACTGTTGAGGGTGTGTGGTGCTGAAATTAATGGCGGAAGTGGCGCACACCGGTCAGCACCATCACGATATTGCGTTCATTGGCCGCTGCAATCACTTCCTCGTCGCGCATGGAACCACCAGGCTGAATTACGCAGCTTGCGCCGGCATCCACCACCACATCCAGACCATCACGGAAGGGGAAGAATGCATCGGATGCAACAGCGCTATCGGCCAAAGTAAGGCCTGCATTTTGTGCCTTGATGGATGCAATGCGTGCCGAATCCACACGGCTCATTTGGCCAGCACCCACACCCATGGTCATGCCGTCCTTGCAGAACACAATCGCATTGCTTTTCACGAATTTCGCACAGCGCCAGGCGAACATCAAGTCAGCCCATTGCTGCTCGGTAGGCTGACGTTTGCTGACCACTTTGATTTCACTTTGCTGAACATTGCGCTCATCGGGGCTTTGAACCAGCAAGCCACCACCCACGCGTTTGTAATCAAACTTGTGCATGCCGGCTTCTACTGGAATTTCAAGCAGGCGAACGTTTTGTTTGGCGAAAAATACTGCGCGTGCGGCTTCATCAAACGAAGGTGCAATGACCACTTCGACAAACTGTTTCGCCACGGCTTGCGCGGTGGCTTCATCGACTGGGCGGTTAAAGGCAATAATGCCGCCAAATGCAGAAGTGGGATCTGTTTTGAACGCCTTGTGATAGGCATTCAGCGTGCCCTCAGCCACAGCCACGCCACACGGATTAGCATGCTTGATGATGACACAGGCCGGTGCATCAAATGTTTTTACGCATTCCCAGGCGGCATCGGAATCTGCAATGTTATTGAAGCTCAATTCTTTGCCTTGCAATTGGCGGTAGTTGGCCAGCAGACCCACGGGCGCCTTGGCCTCGCGATAGAAAGCAGCACTTTGATGTGGGTTTTCGCCGTAGCGCATGTCCTGCACTTTGTGAAATTGCATGGAAAGCACTTCCGGGTATTCAATGCGAGCGGGTGTGTCCTCCAGTGCGCCTTCGGTGCCTTGAAGGCTGGTGAGGAATGCGGCAATGGCCCCATCGTAGCGCGCAGTGTGGGCGTAAGCTTTGGCAGCCAATCCACTGCGGGTTTTCAGTGTGGTTGCGCCATCGTTGCTTTTGATTTCATCGATGACTTTGCCGTAATCGGCGGGGTCAACAATGATCGTGACACCCGTGTAGTTTTTTGCAGAAGCGCGCACCATGGCCGGGCCGCCAATGTCGATATTCTCAATTGCATCTTCCAACTTTACATTGTCGCCAGCAGTCGCCTTGTCGAAGGGATACAGATTCACCGCCACCAAATCGATTGCGCCGATACCATGTTCTTCCATGGCATCCAGGTGGCTTTGCAAATCGCGACGCGCAAGAATGCCACCGTGAATTTTGGGATGCAGTGTTTTTACGCGACCATCCATAATTTCAGGAAAGCCGGTGTGGCTGCTGACTTCTTTCACGACCAAGCCTTTTTCAGCCAGCAGTTTGGCAGTTCCGCCAGTGGACAATATTTCCACACCGCGATCGGCCAACGCTTTGGCCAACTCAAGAATGCCGGTTTTGTCGGACACGCTCAGCAGCGCGCGTTTGATGGTTGGATTTGATGTCATGGTTTCAGAGGCCGGTTTTGAGGCGGCCGGTAAAAAATTAATAATCAGATGAGGCCGTGTTGCTGCAATTTTTTTCGCAGTGTATTGCGGTTGATGCCCAGCATTTGGCTTGCAATGGTTTGGTTCATGTTGGCTTTCTCCATGACCACTTCGAGCATCGGTCGCTCCACGGCAGACAGCACCATGTCATAAACCGACTTGGCGCATTCACCTTCAAGATCGTCAAAGAACTTGTCCAGGTTATTGCGTATGCACTCTGAAATGGTGATGGGACTTAGATCACTGTCATTGGGTTTCATGCTGCCAATCTTCTTTTTGGTGTTGGTTGGAGTGAATCTTCTGCAGCGGCGAAGTACAGCTGTCCGCTTTCTTTCCAGGCCATGAAAAACTCGTCAACAATGCGCAATTGGTCGCTGGTGGTTTGCGCCAACATGAGTTGGTCGATCACCTTGTTGTTTTTTCCGGCTGGGCCGCAAAGATACCATTGCAAATGCTTGCGGGCCGTGAGCAGACCCGTTTTTTCTCCATAAAATTCATGGTGATCACGCAAGTGATGCAACATGATTTCATGTGCTTCATCCAGTGTCGGTGCGGTGAGGCACGAACCGGTTTTCAGGTAATGCAGTACTTCTCTAAAAATCCAGGGGTTGCCTTGGGCGGCCCGGCCTATCATTAGACCGTCGGCACCGGTGTAATCCAGTACATACTTTGCCTTCTCAGGGCTGGTGATGTCGCCATTGGCTATGACCGGAATACTGACCGCCTGTTTCACTGCCTTGATGGTGTCGTACTCGGCGTCACCCGCGTATCCACAGGCACGCGTGCGGCCATGAAGCGTGAGAAGTGAAACGCCAATAGACTCGGCCATTTGTGCAATGTGAATTGCATTTTTGTGTTCTGGTGACCAGCCGGTGCGGTATTTCAAAGTAAGTGGCACGCCGCGCTGTTCACATTCGGCATGCACAGCTTTCAAAATCTGCTCGACCAAAATTTCGTTTTGCAATAACGCAGAACCTGCTGCAACTGCACACACTTTTTTTGCGGGGCAGCCCATGTTGATGTCGATGATTTGTGCGCCGCGTTCAATGTTGTAGGCAGCAGCATGCGCCATCATTTCCGGGTCGGCTCCCGCAATTTGTACTGCGATGGGTTTGGTTTCGCCGTAGTGGTTCAACCTGCGCGTGCTTTTGTCAGTTTTCCACAAAGCAGGGTTGCTTGCCGCCATTTCCGACACAGCATGTCCTGCGCCCAGTTTTTTGCACAACTGGCGGAAGGGGCGATCTGTCACGCCGGCCATTGGGGCCAAGAACAGATTATTTGGAAGTGTTAAATGAGCGATGCGCACGTTGCACAAAATTTAAGCAAATTTCGAGCAGCCCATTGTAACGGGCAGGGCGATTTTATTCGACCCTAAACCTGGAAAAAAACGGAAATTTTTTACTTGACTTCTGTTTGTCAAAGTGGGCCGCAAGGCTTTGCCTGCCATGCGGGCAAAGCAAGAATTTTGGGTGTTTTGGTTAATCAGATTTGGACACTTGAATCAATTCGATTTTGTAGCCGTCTGGGTCTGTTACAAACGCAATTACCGTGTTCCCTCCCTTCACCGGACCTGCAGCTCGCGTCACTTTTCCACCTGCCTGGGTGATGCGCTCGCACTGTGCATATGCGTTGTCCACAGCAATTGCAATATGTCCGTATGCGGTGCCCAATTCATAGTTGCTGACACCATGGTTGTAGGTTAATTCAAGCACAGCGTTGTCTTGTTCGCTCCCGTAGCCTACGAAGGCCAGAGAATATCCCTGGTCTGCACGTTCGGTGGTGCGGATTACCTTCATTCCCATCACTTGGGTGTAAAAATCAATAGAACGTTGAAGGTCGCCAACGCGTAACATGGTGTGAAGAATTCTCATAAAACTGGTACCTCGGCTGGGTTCATCTTCGAAAGGGTTCTGTGCGGTTCTCTGTAATCGGGCATGAGGCTTTCAAGCACGGCCCAAAAGCGTGCGCTGTGGTTCATTTCCACCAGGTGCGCCAGTTCGTGGGCAATCACGTACTCAATAAGTTTTGGCGGATAATGCACCAAGCGCCAGTTCAAACGGACTTCTCGTTTGCTGTTGCAACTGCCCCAGCGTGAACTTGGGCTGCTTAAGTGAATGGAAAAGTTGGGCAGCCGGTGTTCAAGTGCTTGTTGCTGCACCAGCTGCGTGGCCATGTGTGTGAACACGTCTTTGGCATGGGCTTTCAATACTTTCTCAATCGCTTTGTCGCGCTGAGTGAAGTTTTCGTACGCAGGCAGTACGATGCTTTTCGTCCACGGGTTGAGCAGGGCTTTGCTCCGCGTTTGCAGAACTTCAAGTTGGTAAGCTTCGCCACGAACGGGAATGGGCTTGCCGTTATCAAGCAGGTTTGAAAGAGGAACGGTTTGCCTGCTGCGAGTTTCCCACTGCTTCAAGCGTTGCTCAATCCAGCCGGATTTCGTTGCAATGATGTTGTTTAGTTCGCTGATCGACAAGCGAAGTGGTGCTGAAATTTGCAGACCTTGATCTCCGATCAAAAAACCCACCGACTTGCGTTTGCTGCGCTTCAGAATATAGCTGCACACTCCCCACGGCAGTTCAATGCTGCGAACTTCGGTGGGGTTGGGTGCTGCTGTTAGTTGCATTGTTCAGTTGTCGCCTTTACCCACCAAAGGGGTTTCAGCGCTGGTATAGCGTTGGGGGCTGATTTTGTGCATTTCACTCTCAATCCAGTCTTCAACCACTTTCATCAGGCTGTCGGCGGTATGCCCTTCGGGTGAAATGGGCGGGCCAAAACGCAGGGTGACTGTGCCTGCTTTCTTGAAGAATCCCTTGCGTTTCCAGTATTCTCCCGCATCATGTGCCACGGGCACTACAGGGGTACCTGTGGCCACAGCCAAGCGAGTGCCGCCGGTTTTGTAGCGGCGTTTGTAGCCCACGGGCACTCGGGTGCCTTCCGGGAAAAACATCATCCAGGCACCTTCTTTCATGCGTTTGCCGGCCATGGTTTTGACTTGCTCAAAAGCTTCAACACCATTTTTTCGATCGATCGGCACCATGCGCAACACCCACAAAGCCCAGCCGAAGAATGGTACATACTGCAATTCTTTTTTGTACACTAGGCACAGTTGGCGCGGTAACAGGTTTGCCGGGATGCCGAAGGTTTCCCAAGCAGACTGATGCTTGGCCAGGATGATGGCGCCTGTGTTGGGCAGGTGCTCCATGCCTTCAACCTTGTACTGAATGTTGCACAGCAGGCGAAGCATTTTAATATTCAGTGCATTCCACCAACAGGCAAACACATACCTGTTGCGAATGGAAATGAAGGGGGAGACCAAAAGTAACAGCGTTGCGTGAATGGGTGTGTACACCACTACGTAAACAAAAAACAGGATAGAACCAATGAAGGATCTCACCACGGGCCTCCGAACTAGTTTTAGTTGTTATCGATTGTTTGCGAATGGATCATCGGGCACCAAATACTCGGCGACAGCAGTCAGATTGTCGAACACCAAGGTGCCTTTGGGCAATTCGTCTTTGCTTTTTTCAAGAGTTTTTTTGCCTTTGCCGGTTTTGACCAGAAATGTGCTACAGCCCATGCTGGCCCCGGCTTGCAAGTCGCGAAGTGAATCGCCCACGCAAGGCACGCCTTCCAGGTTAAAGCCTGTACGTGCCTGAATTTCCTGAAACAGGCCTGGTTTGGGCTTGCGGCAATTGCATTTGTCATCGGGGCCATGTGGGCAGAAGAAGATGCCCTCAATGTGCCCGCCAGCCACGCCAGCCAATTCATGCATTTTTTTGTGCATGGCCGAAAGCGTTTCAAGATCGAACATGCCGCGCGAAATGCCACTTTGATTGGTGGCCACTACCAGGCGAAAACCCCCGCGATTCAATCGCGCTAGGGCCTCCATGCTGCCAGGAATCGGAATCCATTCATCCACGGATTTGATGTACTCGTCCGAGTCTTCATTGATGACGCCATCCCGATCCAGCACGATGAGTTTCATGAACTTTCCTTACTGTTTGTTTGGGCTTTAAACGGCCAACTGGGAAATATCGGCCACACGGTTCATCAAACCATGCATGTGTTTCAACAAAGCAAGGCGATTGTTTTTCAGCGCTTCGTTGTTGTCCATGACCATGACGTTTTCAAAGAAGGCGTCTACATTGGCTTTCAATGGAGCCAGAACCAGCAAGGCTTGCTGGTAATCACCCTGTTCGAATGCCCGTGTGGCATGTGGCTCCACTTCTTTCACTTGTGTGGCTAGTGCTTTTTCTGCGTCTACCTGCAACAGGCTTGTATCCACCTCAGCAGAGCCCACCTCGGTTTTCTTCAAAATATTGGTAATGCGTTTGTTGGCCGCAGCAAGGGCTTGCGATTCAGGCAACTGCGAGAAGGCACGCACTGCCTCTAGGCGCTTGGGCAGGTCGGCGAACTGGCTTGGGTTTTGGCTGAGAACCGATTCAACTTCAGCGGTGGAATAGCCTTGGTCTTTCAGGTAACCGCGCAGGCGGTCTTGAATAAACTTTTCCAAACCATCCAGATCAATTTTGAAATCGGGGTAGTCGACGAACAACATACTCGCTGTGGTCAGCATGCGATTCAAATCCAGGTTCAGGTTTTTCTCGATCACCATGCGAATCACGCCCAAGGCGTGGCGGCGCAAGGCGAAGGGGTCTTTGTCGCCAGTCGGGATCAGGCCGATACCGTAAATACCCACCAGGGTTTCCAGTTTGTCAGCCAGTGCGGCTGCAACACCCACGGGGTTGCGTGGCAACTGGTCGCCGGCAAAACG
>JAHJCM010000189.1 GCA_018812945.1 Gammaproteobacteria bacterium
CCAGCCGGCCACGGCTTGCGGGTCCGCCTGCAACACCACGGCGGCGGCCGTGGCCTTCTGCAGTGGCTCGGGCAGCGCGGCATCACCCGTGCGCAACCAGACCCAATCCAGCCGCTCTTTTTCGCGGCCCAGGGTTTCACGCAGCTGGCGCTGCAGGTACAGGTGTTCCACGCAGGCTTCGTTGCAGGTGCTGTCGGCCACGCTCACCAGCAGCCACTGGTCCTTGAGGCTGTTGAGCGGCACGGCGCGGCCTTGTGCATCGGTGCCGGTCCAGGCCGGTAGCGGGTGCTGGGGATCGATCAGCTCGCCGTAGTTCTGCCGGCCTTCGGGACGCACCACGTAGTACATGAAGTACGACGCGATGACCGGCGCGGCGCACACCAGCATCAGCCCCAGCATTTTCCAGCGGCCCTTGCGCGTGCTGGCCGCCGCGTCCGCGCTGGCCTGGTCCAGTTGCGGCAGGCTGTGCACGGTCAGGGTCAAGGGTTCATCGGGCGTCTGTGCCATGGGATCTGCGCTTTCGGCGGGGAGAGAGGATTTGGAACCAGAGATAGAGAAAACCCGCGAGGGCACAGAGGGCGAACCACTGGAAGGCATAGCCATGGTGCTTGTGCACGTCGATCGCGACGAGCGGCCACTCGCGCAACAGACCATCGGCGGCGGCATCGGTCTGCAGGACGGACACACCCAGCAGGGGCAGCCCGGTTTCCTTCGCGAACGCCGTGAGGTCGATATTTTGCCGGATCGTCCCCGTACCCGCCTCGCCCAGCTCGTAAAGCTTGCCCGGCGGGGGGGCCAATCGGCCATCCAGCCTCACCTGGCCTGCCGGAGTAAAGACCTCGGGCACGTGGTTGCGGTCATTGAAGTCGCGCGGTACCCAGCCGCGCTGCACCAGCACCACCCGTTCGCTGCCCTCCAACCTGAGCGGGGTCACCACGAAGAAGCCCACCCGCGTGTTCATCTGACGGTGGTCGAGGAACACGGTGCGCTCGGGCACCCAGGTACCGCTCAAACGCACGGGGCGGTGCACGCCGGCCGTGGCGTCGGCCGCACCCAGAAGCTGCTGCGTGTCCCAGGCTTCGAGCCCACCACGCTCGTTGATCTGCGCCTGAAGGGCGAGCTTTTGCGCCGCGCGATCCAGCTGCCACAGACCGAGTGAGGCCGTGGCGGCCATGGTGAGCACGGTTGCGGCGGTCACGATCCAGAAACGCCAGGTGGAACGCTGCATGGTCAAACCACCCCGACCGAGGCACGGATAATGGAGCACATGAAGTACCTGGTCATCGTGGCGTTCATCGCCATCATCGGAAGTCTCGCCGCCGCCTTGGTGTACATGATGCGGGGCGGCAACGACACCGAGGCAGACGGCACGCCGCGCAAGAACCACATGGCGCGCGCACTGGCGTTTCGGGTCGGTTTTTCCATCCTGCTCTTCGTCGTGGTGCTCATCAGCTACCTGATGGGCTGGATTCAGCCGACCGGATTGCCGCTGCGCGGCTAGACCGCCCGGGCCCTGTCAGCAAAAAAGCGCCGGAAGGCGCTTTTTTGTTGCGGGTGTCCGAAGAAGGTGGATGCACCACCATGACCACTTACATCCAGTAGACGAGGATGTACAGACCCAGCCACACCACGTCCACGAAGTGCCAGTACCAGGCTGCGCCTTCAAAGCCGAAGTGGCGCTCTGCGGTGAAGTGGCCCTTCTGCAGGCGCAGGGTGATGAACAGCAGCATCAGCATGCCCACGAACACGTGGAAGCCGTGGAAACCGGTGAGCATGAAGAAGGTGGAGCCGAACACGCCGGACGAGAGCTTGAGGTTCAGGTCGGCGTAGGCATGGGCGTACTCGTAGCCCTGCACGAACAGGAAGACGATGCCCAGCAGCACGGTCATCCACATGAACGCGATGGTCTTGCCACGGTTGCCGACCTGCAGCGCATGGTGGGCAATGGTCAGCGTCACGCCCGAGGTGAGCAGCAACGCGGTGTTGATGGTCGGCAGCCAGAACGGGCCCATGGTCTGGAAGGGCTCGACGATGCCGCCGGGCGACGCCGTAGCACCGGCCTGCAGGCTGGGCCAGACGGCCGTGAAGTCGGGCCAGATCAGCGCATTCTCGATATTGCCCAGCGCCGGCACGGAGTGCGTGCGCGTCCACCACAGGGCGGTGAAGAAGGCACCGAAGAACATCACTTCCGAGAAGATGAACCAGCTCATGCTCCAGCGGAACGAGAGGTCGATCTTGCGGCCGTACATGCCGGTTTCGCTTTCATGCACCGACTCGCTGAACCACTGAAACAGCACGAACAGCCAGAACACCAGACCGAACGCCAGCGAATAGGCACCCCAACCCGCGCCGTTGACCCACTGACCTGCACCCAGGATGACGAAGAAAAGGCCGATGGCGGCCATCACCGGATGGCGCGATGGACCAGGGACGAAGTAGTAGGGCGTCGTGCCGTGTGTTGTTGCTGACATGCTCACTCCTGTTTTGCTTTCGCTTGTATCTAATGTCAAAAAATCAAAAATCGTCTCGGGGCGCCGTGTCTCAGCCGACGACCCAGTTCACCAGCACGATCAACCCCAGCACGAACAGGAAGGCCATGCCGACACCCACTGCCATCAGGTGCAGCGGATTGAGCTTGGCGATGTCTTTCTGGTAGTCGGCGTTGCGGCGAACGCCAAGAAAGCCCCAGGCCACGGCCTTGACCGTGTCGAAGAAAGAGCCTTTGTTTGGATGAACAGGTGTGGGTGTGGTCATACGTCCCCCGTGGGTTTGAGCGTTGCCGGGCTTTGGGCCTGCGGCGCGTCATCGGTCGGCGCGGCCGGCACCTTGCCGCCCACCTCGAAGAAGGTGTAGGACAGAGTGATGGTGGACACGTCCTTGGACAGCCGGGGATCGATGACGAAAGCCACCGGCCACTCCTTCTTCTCACCGGGCTGCAGGGTGTACTGCGTGAAGCAGAAGCACTCCAGCTTGTTGAAGTGCGCGGCCGCCTGTTTGGGGGCGTAGCTGGGCACCGCCTGTGCCGCCATCGTGCGGTTCTGGATGTTCTGGAATTCGTACATCACCGTGGTGAGTTCGCCCGGATGCACCTGCAGCGAGCGCACGGCCGGCTTGAAGTGCCAGGGACCCCGGGCGTTCGTGTCGAACTCGACGGTGATGGTGCGGGTGCGGTCCACCTGCGTGTTCGCGGGCAGGCTCGCCGCTCCGGGCACACGCAGTTCCGACACCGCCAGCACGTTGATGCCCAGGGCCTCGCAGATGTGGCGGTAGATCGGCACCAGCGCGTAGCCGAAAGCGAACATGCCCAGCGCAATCACGCAGAGCTTGCCCACCATCTTGAGGTTTTCGCGCTGAACGGCCACGGTCTTTGTTCCAGTCTGTCAGTTTGCCAAGGTCAGAAACCCAGGAGGAACCGCTTGCCGACGAAGCCGAAGAAAAACACCACGGCCACGGACGCGAGGATCAGGCCCAGGCGGCGGTTGCTCTTCTTTTGTTCGGGTGTCATGGCGTTTTCAAACGGTGCTGCGTGAAGGGGCTCAGCCGATCACCTTGGTGGCGGTCGCGTCGAGCTTGGGCGGGTTCTCGAAGGTGTGGAACGGCGCCGGCGACGGCACTTCCCACTCCAGGCCTTCGGCACCTTCCCATGGCTTGGCAGGTGCTGCCTCTCCTTTCTGGAACATCCATGCGCGCAGTACACACCACAGGAAGATCAACTGGGACAAACCGAACCAGAATGCACCAATGGTAGCAATGGCGTGGAAGTCAGTGAACTGTGTGGCGTAGTCGGCATAGCGACGTGGCATACCCGCCAAACCCAGGAAGTGCATTGGGAAGAAAGTGACGTTGAAGCTGATCAGTGAAGACCAGAAGTGCCACTTGCCCAATGTTTCGCTGTACATGCGACCAGACCATTTTGGCAACCAGTAGTAAGTACCTGCAAACAAGGCAAACAGTGAGCCAGCAACCAATACATAGTGGAAGTGAGCCACCACGTAGTAGGTGTCTTGCAACTGAATGTCAACAGGCGCTACGGCCAGAATAAGTCCCGTGAAGCCGCCCATGGTGAACACGAAAATGAAGCCCACGGCAAACAGCATTGGGGTTTCAAACGTCATGGAGCCTTTCCACATGGTGGCCAGCCAGTTAAACACCTTCACGCCTGTGGGTACCGCAATCAACATGGTTGCGTACATGAAGAACAACTGGCCTGTGACTGGCATGCCGGTTGTGAACATGTGGTGCGCCCAAACAATGAAGGACAGAATCGCGATGGACGCTGTGGCATACACCATGGAGCTGTAACCGAACAGTGTTTTGCGTGCAAAGGTGGGCACAATGTGGCTGATGATGCCGAAGGCCGGCAAGATCATGATGTATACCTCGGGGTGACCGAAGAACCAGAAAATGTGCTGGTACATCACGGGGTCGCCGCCGCCAGCTGCGTTAAAGAACGATGTGCCGAAATGGCGATCGGTCAACACCATGGTGATGGCACCAGCCAACACGGGCATTACCGCGATCAACAGATAGGCTGTGATCAGCCAGGTCCATGCGAACATCGGCATTTTCATCAAGGTCATGCCGGGAGCGCGCATGTTCAGGATGGTTGTGATGATGTTGATGGAGCCCATGATCGACGAGGCACCCAGAATGTGCATCGCGAAAATGGCTGCATCCATGCCAGGGCCCATTTGCACCGACAATGGTGCGTACAGAGTCCAGCCAGCGGCAGTTGCGCCACCAGGCATGAAGAACGATGCTGTCAAAATGATCGCCGCAGGCACCATCAGCCAGAAGCTGAAGTTGTTCATGCGGGCAAAAGCCATGTCAGAACAGCCGATTTGCAACGGAATCATCCAGTTGGCAAAGCCCACAAACGCAGGCATTACGGCACCAAACACCATGATCAAACCGTGCATGGTGGTGAGCTGGTTAAAGAACTCAGGCTGAACCAGTTGCAGGCCAGGTGCGAACAACTCCGCACGCAGCATCAACGCCAACACGCCACCTTCAAGCAGCATGATGAACGAGAAAATCAGGTACATGGTACCGATGTCTTTGTGGTTGGTTGCGTACAACCAACGGCGCCAACCATGCGGATGGTCGTGCGCGTGGTCATGGTCGTGACCATGTCCGTGGGTTAAATCTGCCGCGGTAGTGCTCATGTAAATCTCCTAAGCAATATTAACGTGCAGCCGTAACAGCACTTGGCTGAACAACCGGGTCGGTACCTGTGCCAGCATTGGCCCAAGCGTTTCGTGTGTAAGTAATCACTGAAGCAATTTCAACATCGCTCAACTGCTTCCACGCTGGCATGCCAGCGCCTTTGCCGTTCAACAAAATGTCGATTTGAGCGGCTTGTGGCCCCATGACCACTTGTGAACCAGCCAATGCCGGAAACGCGCCAGGAATACCGGCACCAGTGGCTTGGTGACATGCCGCACAGTTGGCGTTGTATGCCTGCTCGCCGCGGGCCACCAAATCTTCCTTGGTCCATTCCTTGGTGGGGTCGTCCTGCTTGGCTTTCATTTCCTCAAGCTTGGCCTGCACCCACTTGGAGTAGTTTTCTTCAGACATCACCTCAACCACGATGGGCATGTAAGCATGGTCTTTGCCGCACAGTTCAGCACACTGGCCACGGTAGATGCCTTCTTTCTCGGCTTTGAACCAAGTGTCGCGCACGAAACCGGGAATCGCGTCCTGCTTCACGCCGAAAGCTGGAATCATCCAGGCGTGAATTACGTCGTTGGCGGTTGTTACCACGCGAACTTTCTTGTTCACAGGCACCACCACGTGGTTGTCCACTTCCATTAGGTAGTTTTCACCGCGCGCCACAGCCTGACCTTGATGGTCGTCAATTTGGTCGCGTGGCGTGGTGAGTGTGGACAGGAAGGCAATGCCTTCGCCTTCGCCGGCCAGGTATTCATAGCCCCACTTCCACTGATAACCAGTGGCTTTGATGGTGAGGTCGGCGTTGGAGGTGTCTTTCATCGCAACCACTGTTTTGGTTGCTGGCAGGGCCATGCCGATCACGATCAGGAATGGAACGATGGTCCATGCAATTTCAACTTTCACGCTTTCGTGGAAAGAGGCTGGCTTGGCGCCCTTTGACTTGCGGTGTGCGTAAATTGAGTAAAACATCACGCCGAACACGGCAACGAAAATGACCAGACAGATCACCAACATCAACGTGTGCAAATCGTAGATTTGACGCGCAATTTCGGTAACCGGTTCAGCGAGGTTGTACTGCAGGGGTTGCCCAGAAACATTCTCGGCAAACGCTGCACCTCCGAAGGATGTCATCGCAATTGCAGCGGCCGAAGCAACAGCTTTGCGAATACCCAAGGACGACTTCAACATGGCGATCCTCAATCTCAAAAAAAATATCAAACTGGTGGAAGCCACATGCCTATACGGAGCATGCAGCCCTTGCCAACGCTGCTTTTAATTCGCGGTGCAACGCCGACTTGTCTTTTTCGGCAATAAATTTGCCTAGTTTTACTTGTTGGCCCCGGTGACTGAACAACAAAGGCGCTTTGTATTTTCCGTTGTAGCTTAATTTGGCCCATTGGGGTGACCATTCAAGCTGGGTCAGTTTGGTGCCGTCCGCCATAACCAGAATAAGCTGGTTGGGCTGCAATTCGATCATTTCGTAATCGGCCGCATGCCTCGCGTAAATTACAAACGCCGTTCCCACCAACAACAACTCAATTCCGGCAAACGGCAACACAATCCAGAAACCTGCCAGCAAAAACCCGGTTGCAATCACCAAAGTAATTGCACACAAGCTTAAATACCACTGCAATAGCTGCTTGGGACTAAGCGAACAATTGCGCCGGAACACCCACTTACTGCTTTGCGGCGTGTAGTTTTGACCGCCGTTGCAAGGTGTATTTGCTGAACTTGAAATTTCTGGAATCATGCCCATTTACCTCTCAGAGAGCAGTCATTCAGACCCAATGCACACCCAAAAGAGTGCATCAAAACCTTCGAATTATAGGCTCAAGGCTCTAAAGCAAGCAATAAGACAGGTGCAATCCGCGCCTGATTTCCCCGAAATAAGTTAAAAACAATGCGCTACATTTGAAAATGCTGCACAGCAGCACGCTATTTCGAGCCTTTGCGCCCTTTGATATCTGAAATTTTTACGGTGGTCACATCGGTTTTGGGTTTTCTTTTGACCTTCCAGGCGTGCCCGTAGACCAGCTCCAAGGTGAGAGGAATGCGCCCTGTTTCCGGATCGCGCAGCCGTTCAAGACAAAGAGTGGCTTCAGAAAACTGACGTGACGTTCGCAAACCTTGCTTGCGCGTATCCAGGTGGTTACCACACAGGGCTCGCCAATCCTCAAGCAACTTGGCTGGCGAGCTGTAAGTCAGCGTCAGCTTTTCCATTTCCATGACCGGGTCCGAAAAACCCTGCTTGCTCATCAGGTCGCCCAGATCGTGCATGTCTGCAAAATCGGGAAAAGGCTCACCCATGGCTTGAGCAAAGCCTTGCAATTCGCGGGCAGTATCGGGCCCAAAACAGCTGAAAAACACCCCACCGTCAGGTTTCAACACCCTCAACCATTCGGCCAGGTATTGACCTGGGTCAGCCACTGCATGCAACCACAAAGGCGACCACACCATGGCTTGGCTTTCGCTGGGCAAAGGCAGGGGGCTGTTGATTGGCAGCGCAACAGATGAGGAAGGCTTGGGCGCGGCCCGCCCCGGCCACAGCTTGGCCAAAAAAGAAGCGGCAGCCTGTTCAAGCTGCTCTACCGGCAAGTGGATTGCCTTGGGTGCAAACACAGCCAATTCACGCCCAACAAACAGGTTTTTTACATTAAGTAAGGCCACAGGGTGTAACCAGCCTTGATGCACTACCCCTCCCTCGACCGGGCGCATAATTTGCGCGCGGTTCACCATGCGTTGGTTTACCTCTTCGAGTATAAACGGCAATGGTTTTGCTACGCGCCGGGACCATTGTTGCGCCAGGGCTGTGTTTGATCGGGGAATTTTCCAGAACTGCGAGGACATTGTGGGGCGAGCCGTTTCAGCAATAAAGTGGTGCAGTCTATTCTATAGAACTTGCCAGAGTATAGGCGACGCCATAGTGCCGGGGCGCTGCGTGGCCTGCCACATGCCGTTGCAAAACAGTACTTCCGGTTTTAGGCGCTTTGTGTGTAGCCACTGCGAACCTCTGATTCACCAATGCGAGGCTGTGCGCTGTAAACGCTGCGCACTTGCACTTGGCCCGCGCCTTCAAGCGTTTGGATGGACGCATTGCAGGCATTGCAAACCCGTGGTTGAGCATGACGCACAAGCGCCTTTGGAATGCGTGGTGTGCAGTGATTACCTGGCTCCATTTGATCAATGGATTGCTTTGTTGAAATACGGCAATAACCATGGTATGGCCCGGTTTTTGGGCCATTGGCTGGGAACAAGGGTGCTGGACTTGGGCATGGACCTGCCCGATGTATTGGTGCCTGTGCCCGTGAGCCCGCACAAATTAAGGCAGCGCGGCTATAATCAAGCCGCTTTGATTGCCCGGCATTTGGGGCGGCACATTCGTAGGCCGGTGAAGGCTGATTGGCTGATCAAAACTCAGGAACTTGGTGCGCAGGCGACCTTGGGCCGAGAAGATCGACTGCAGAATTTGCATGGGGCTTTCAGGGCCACGCGTCGCATCCCGGGCAACATTCGGATTGGCTTGGTTGACGACGTGATTACCACCGGGGCCACCATTCAAAGCTGCGCCGCTGCGCTTCGCAAAGCAGGCGCTGAATCAATTGTAACCATGGCAGTGTGCAGGACCCCAGAATGATTAATGTTGTATTGGTTGAACCGGAAATTCCGCCCAACACGGGCAACGTGATTCGCTTGTGTGCCAACACTGGCGTGCAGTTGCACTTGGTTGAACCTTTGGGTTTTCCGCTGGAAGATGCCCGTATGCGACGCGCGGGGCTTGACTACCATGAGTACGCCAACATGCTGGTTCATCCAAGCTGGCAAGCATTTCTCGACCGTTGCCTACCCGACCCGCAACGCTGTTTTGCGATGACCACCAAAGGCAAAAACTCGCCTTTCGATGTGAAATTCCAAACGGGTGATTACCTGATGTTTGGCAGCGAAACCCGGGGGCTTTCTGAGGACGTGCGCAACTGGTTTGCCCGTGATAACTGGCTGCGCCTGCCGATGCGCCCGGAGAGCCGGTCACTGAATCTGTCAAATTCGGTGGCTATTATGGTGTATGAGGCTTGGCGGCAGCTGGGGTTTGAAGGCGGAAGCTAAGGATTACTGCCAGGCGACCAGTCTGCCCGGGTTCCGATCTCTCGCGGTGCGTTAACTGCCCGATCGGCTTGGGTTCCGATCTCTCGTTGCGTTCTAATCGCCCTCTCGGCTTGGTTTCCGATCTCTCGCCAGAAAACCTGTTGACCCCTTGCTGAGCCTTGCGATGCCTGAGAACAACCCTCCTAAACTGCGGGTCGGGTTCGTTCTCTGTTGCCCATGCTGGGCAACAACGGCCCTGCTCGGCACACAAGGGCAGGTTTTCTTGAAGGCGAAGCGATCGAAACACCGCCGCCGAATGGGCGTTGCGCCAGCGGTGACCCTTCAAGTTTGGCTCTAAAGTCGCCACGCAAGCGCGCTAAAGACAACCCACGCCGAGTTGGCCAGAAACCGCAGCCTCACACCCTGCCTTCCGCCTTCGCATCCTCAAGATCAAACTCAACCCCAAACCCGATCGACCCACGAAACACCTTCACTTTAATCAAGGGCCCCACCGGGCGAAGCTGGTCCCAAATCCAGCGGGCAATATTTTCTGATGTGGGCAGCTCAATAAACTCATTCAAATAGGAATGATCAAGCCGCTTGTGTACCGCACCCACGTGCTGAGTCAAAAGACTTTCAGGCACCACATAGCCATCGGCGGCCGGGCCTTCAAACCACACCTCGGCGGTATAGCTGTGGCCGTGCA
>JAHJCM010000190.1 GCA_018812945.1 Gammaproteobacteria bacterium
AAGTGGCTAAAGACCGCGACAAACGCCTGCAAGAAGCTGGCAGCCGACGATGCCGCACCGCAGTTTGTGAGGTCCGAGTCGAAGAGATATGTGACGGCGACTACTCACCCGCCGCTGCCGTGACTGTCAGACACATTCTGGCATATGTCAGACAGGAGCAGAAGTGACCGCAAGACGAGCCGCTAAAGTAGACGCTAACCACGATTTCCTGGGCAATCGACACTTCGCGATCGCCGCACTTCACTGTGGTAATGCCGAATTCGGGTTTTTCATATTCTTTGCCCAAGCGGTACATCAATTCGAAACCCGCTGAAATACGACGTGCCATGGGCAAATGCGCCAAAGGGCTGAATGGGTTGCTGTATAGCTTAGAACCTGCTTCTGCCCAGATGGTCATGGGGTTTAACAGCGCTCGCTGAAATTCGTGCATTTGATACAGCATTGAAAGTGCCTCCGGCTTTATTAGGCGATTGTCTTGATTTGACAATTATGTGTCAGGTTCCTGACGATTATCTTGCAAACATTGCTGCAACGCAACATGTTTGAATGATTCTTCGATCACCAATAGTTTTCTACAGCGATTTCACCGGGGGTGTTTCGTCGGGCTGGGGAGTAACCTTTTAGTTTCAGTACTTTGCGAATATCTGTAACCATATCCGGGTTGCCGCAAATCATGAATCGACTGCGTTCTACATTCATGGGCAAGCCCGTGTGTTCAGCCAGGGTGCCTTGTTCCAACAAGGTGGTAATTCGTTCACCCAAGCAATTGGGCACTTTCTCGCGGGTAACCACTGGCACGTAGACAAATCGTTTCTTGACGTTCTCGATCAGTTCGCTAAGCACGGGGTGTTCCACAAAACCCTTGATCATGTCTTGATACACCAGTTCCTCAGCGGTGCGGGCACTGTGCACCAGCACGATGTTCTCGAACTGTTCCCAAGTGTGCGGGTCGTGAAGAATCGATAGAAATGGCGCCAGACCGGTTCCTGAGCCCAACAGCCAAAGATCATGGCCGGTTTCAAAGCGGGCCGTGGTGAGAAAGCCGAAATTGGTTTTGTCGATGTAAACAGGAGAACCCACCTGAAGCTGACTTAGGTGACTGGTAAAAGCTCCTTCGGGCACGACAATTGAGAAAAACTCAAGATGCTCGTCAAATGGGCCCGAGACCATGGAGTAGGCTCGCCAGATGATTTCCGGTTCGCCCGGTAGTTGCAAAGTGTTATCAACACCCAGCCGGGCAAATTGGCCGGCTGTGAAGCGAAAGCCTGTTGGGCGTGTGCAGGTGAAGGAAAACAATTTGCCTGGCACCCAAACACGCATGCTGGTGATTGTTTCTCGGGTGTATTTGTCTTCAACTTCACTCATGCAACTACTCGATTGGAACTGCCTTGAAGTGGATTACTTTTCAAGGTATTGCAGCTTGTCTTTCACGTCCTTCCAGTCATCGGCATCTGGCAGGTGTGCCTTCATGCGCGTAATGCTCGGCCAATCTTTGGCCAGTTCTACGTTCATGTCGATGAACTTCACCTGGTCGGCGGGTACATCTTCCTCAGCGTAAATCGCGTTGACAGGGCATTCAGGAATGCAAACAGCGCAGTCGATGCACTCGTCTGGATCGATCACCAGGAAATTGGGGCCTTCGCGAAAACAGTCGACTGGACATACATCCACACAATCGGTGTATTTGCACTTGATACAAGACTCGGTAACTACGTGTGTCATGGTGAAAATGTTTGGTTAAGCAAGATAACGAGACATTGTAATCGATTGGGCTGCATTGCACCTGAACCTCCGCTCGAATTCACCAACTGGCATGGGGCATACCCTAGGGGCGGCGGTGGCGCGGTTTTTCTATAATGAGTACTACGAATATATGCCTAGGATGCACTTTGAGCCAATCTTTCAACGATGATGATCTGGATACTTCCGCGGCCCGGTCAGAAATTCTGAATCGGATTCGCAGTCTTCAATCCAGGCCTGTCACCATGCGCGACAATGAGATGACCTTGGCCAAGGGTTATCTGGCCCGGAAAACTCGCGGCCCGGCGCCAAGCCCGGTAGAAAATGTGGTGGCTTTGTTTGAGGAGAAATCCCGGGCAATGCTTTGTACCGTGCAACGAGTGAAAAGCAATGCCGAAGTGCCTCAAGCCTGTGCTGCTTATCTAGCCGAGAACGAATTGAAGGGCACAGTGGCCATTTGGCCAGCGTTGAATCAGTTGGACTGGTCGGTGTTGCCGCATGTGGCGCGTTTGGGCGCCCCCACGGGTGATGACTTGATTGGTATCAGTGCTGTGGCTTGCGCTGTGGCTGAAACCGGCACTCTGGTATTTGCCAGCAAAGCCGATGAACCAGCCAGCACCCACTTGCTGCCAGAAACACATATTGCAATTGTTCGGGAAGACCAAGTGGTGCACACCATGGAAGACGGATTTGAAATGCTACGAAAAGAAGGGCGGATTATGCCGAGAGCATTGAACTTCGTATCCGGCCCTTCACGCACTGCCGACATCGAACAAACCATTGTGTTGGGTGCACATGGCCCTTACAGGGTGCATTTGATTCTGGTCGGCAAATAAGCATGCGCGACGATTCCCGGCGACGCTTTGTGCAAAAAGCTCTGGCCGCAGGCGCGGCTGGTGCGATAGCCACTCCTGCGGCTTCCCAGCCCGCATCGCTCGTCAAAACCATCAAACCAGTGGTGTTCAAGTTCCAAAGTACCTGGCCCACCAAAGACATTTTCAATGAGTTTGCCCAGGATTTTGCAAAGAAGGTCAATGACATGTCGGGCGGCGAGTTGCGCATTGATGTGTACCCCACCAACAGCATTGTGAAAGCTTTTGGTATACAGAATGCTGTGCACAAAGGGCAGCTTGACGGTGGTCATGGAGTTCCAACTTATTGGCACGATCGCCATGCCGCATTTTCCCTGTTTGGCAGCGGCCCCAGTTTTGGCATGAGCTCGAACCAGATTCTGGCGTGGTTTCAGTATGGTGGTGGTCAACAGCTTTACGACGAACTGGTTCAAAAAGAAATGAACCTGAACATTCAAGGCTTCATGTACGGACCATTGACTCCACAGCCTTTGGGTTGGTTCAAGAATCGGATCGAGAGCATCAAGGACCTCGACAAGATGCGTTTTCGGGCCGTGGGTTTGGCCGCTGAAGTGTTCAAGGAACTTGGCTTAACCACCACAGCCTTGCAGCCCGCCGATATTGTGCCTTGGCTGGACAAAGGCCTGATTGATGCAGCGGAGTTTAACAACCCCAGTTCCGATCGTGCCTTGGGTTTTCCCAGTGTGTCGTCGGTGTGCATGATTCGCAGCTTTCACCAAAGCAGCGAAGTATTTGAAGTTATTTTCAACAAGCAGCGTTTTGACAGCTTGCCTTTTGCCCTGCGCTCGATTATTCGATATGCCTTGCAGGCTTCTTCTGCAGATTTAAGCTGGAAGGCCTCTGACCGGTTTTCAACCGATTACGAGGAAATGCGCCGCAAGCAGGGTGTTCGTTATTACGTCACCCCGGACGATATTTTGAAGGCACAGCTGACTGCGTGGCGCAAAATCATTGCGCGCGAATCAGCCAACAGTCGGATTTTCAAACGCATTATTGATTCTCAAATGCGATTTGCCAAGCGTGTGGTGGGTTTTGAAAATGACCTGACACCTTCTTCTAAAATGGCTTTCGATTTTTGGTTCTCTACCGTGTAAACCGTGGCTGGGTTAATATGCAGCCATAACACCTTCAAGAGTGAGCCAACATGTCTGATATTCACGCCCGCAAAGCACACAATTTGACCCTGGAAGAGGCCAAGCAAACTGCCCAAAAATTGGCAGATCAACTTCAAAAAGAATTCCAGCTGGATAGTCAATGGCAAGGCAACACCCTCAATTTCACGCGTTCAGGTGTGAAGGGCAAGCTGGATGTGACTGACAAGGACGTCACTGTCGATATTTCCCTGGGCTTTATGCTGAAAGCATTCAAGGGAAAGATTCAAGCGGAAATCGACAAAAACATCGACAAAATGTTTGCTTGATCGAGCAATCCGAGTCGGATCATCTTTGACCGGAAAGAAAATCAGCAACGCTGGGATAGCGAAGATGAAATCCCAGTTTTTTCTGGTTCAACGATTCAATACGCCGCGATTCCGACATGAAACTCCACATCATGGGACTCACCATTTGTTTCAGCTCTTCCCGAGAAAAGCGGGGTGGGCGTGGAAGCTGATAAGCATCGGCCACCAGGTTAAAGTAGTCTCCCATTTTGCTGGGTTTTGCGTCGCAGGCGTTCAGCACCTCAAAGGCACCGCCTTTGTAATTGACCCATCGGCTTAAACGGCCCAAATCGAGTTCATGAATGTGGTTTGACCACGCATCTTCATCAGGCAGCAAGGCCGGTGTGCGGTTTTTGATGCGGTCAATTGGCAATCGGTTATCGCCGTATATGCCGGGCGCACGCAGCAGGTGCACATGCACACCATGTTTTAGTCCCAGTCGAATTTGCGTTTCGGCGTGAACCCGCCGCTTCGCTCTGTCTGATTGAGCATTCAATGGCGTGTATTCATTAATCCATTGCCCTTGCGCATTGCCATAAACGCCGGTGGTGGACACATAGCTGATTCGCGGTGCGGGTTTACCGTGAGCCTTGGCCCTTGTGGCTGCCCACAGCACCAGTTTTTTCAGTGTGTTGTCAGTGTTTACGGATGAGTCGGGCGGCGCCATCCAGATGATTCGGTGCCCCATTGAAATTAGGCGCAACAGGTCGCTCTTCGAATTCAAATCAATGGCCAGTGGCCGAGCGTTGTGTGCCAAGATGGCAGCGCGCTTTGCTGCGGTATCCGCCCCAGGGCGATAAGTCGCTGTAAAATGTTGATCTGGAAAGGTTTGTAACAAGACCAAGCCCACTTGCCCGCAGCCCGCAACGCTTATATTGCTTTGCCGAAAGCGCCGGGGCAAACTGCGTTTGAAAAATAGCCCGCCGGGTTTGTCGATGTCACGGAAAGTAGTTTGATGATTCACAACGTAGAAATTCTTCCCAGTCAAAAACAGTTTGAATGCGAGGCCGACGATACTTTGTTGTCGGCGGCACTGCGCGCAAACGTCATTTTGCCATATGGCTGCAAAGACGGCGCATGTGGATCGTGCAAGGCCGATTTGATCGAGGGCCGGGTGGATTATGGCACCTATCAGTCGCGCGCCCTGAGTGAGGAGGAACGCGTGCGCGGGAAGGTGCTCACTTGTTGCGCGAAGCCATTGAGCCCAGTGAAATTGAAGGTGAGGGAACTGTCCGGTTTGGGTGACATTCCCATCAAGAAAATGCCTTGCCGGTTGCAAAGCATCGAGAGATCTGCGACCGATGTGGCCATTCTCAAGTTGCAGTTGCCGGCCAATGAGGTGTTGCAATTCAATGCTGGGCAGTACATAGAATTCATGCTTCGCGATGGTTCGCGCCGCAGTTACTCGCTGGCCAATGCGCCTTATCAGGAAGGCGGGATCGAGCTGCACATTCGGCACATGCCCGGTGGCTTGTTCACTGACCATGTATTCAGCACCATGAAAGAACGGGAAATTCTGCGTTTTGAAGGTCCCTTCGGTACATTTTTTTTGCGCGACGATTCCACGAAACCCGTGGTATTGCTCGCCAGTGGCACTGGGTTCGCACCGATTAAATCGTTACTGGAGCAAGCCTTTTTCAAGAACAACAGCCGCGAGTTTGTGTTGTATTGGGGTGCACGAACCAAGGCCGATTTGTATATGCTGGATTTGCCCGTGCAATGGGCAAGCGAGCACTCAAATTTCAAATTTGTGTCGGTGCTGTCTGATGCCACAGCCGAATGTAACTGGACGGGGCGAACAGGTTTTGTGCACCAGGCGGTTATGCAGGACTTTCCGGATTTGAGCGCACACCAAGTGTATGCCTGTGGTGCACCGATTGTGATCGAGTCAGCCCAGCGCGATTTCACCTCACAGTGTGGTTTACCCGAGGAGGAGTTCTTCGCAGATTCCTTTACGTCTATGGCAGATGCCTGACCAGCAAGCTTACAGCAGGCTTTATTGCGACACTTGCCCCAGATAGGTTTCTCGAATTCTGGGGTCGTTGATCAGTTCACTGGCCAGGCCTTCGTAATCAATCAAACCTGAATCCATGACATAAGCTCGGTTAGCCAGTTGCAGGGCGATGTGAGCATTTTGCTCGACAAGCAGTATCGTCATTCCTTCGCGGTGTACCTGTTGAATCACCTCAAAAATTTTCTCAACCATGATCGGAGCCAATCCCATGCTGGGTTCGTCCAGCAGCAGCAAATCGGGCTTTCCCATCAGCGCACGTGCCATGGCCAACATTTGCTGCTCTCCACCACTCAAAGTTCCAGCGGATTGCTTCAGTCGCTCCCTGATGCGCGGAAACAGAGTCAGCATTTTCTCCAAATCACAATCAATCTCAGCTTTCAGGCAGCCGGTTTGAAAGCGCGCATTGGCACCCAATTCAAGATTTTCAAGCACGGTCAGGCGGGTGAAAATTCCGCGTCCCTCTGGCACCAGGGCCAGCCCGAGTGGCAGCCTTTGATGCGCGGGCAGCTTCGTCAAATCAATGGTGCTTTTGAAAGTAGCTGCATGGGCTTGAAAAGGCAACAAGCCTGCAATGGCTTTCATGGCTGACGTTTTACCGGCACCATTGCAGCCAATCAAGCACACCAGCTCACCTGCATGCACGTGAAAACTCAAGCCCTTCACAGCCTGAATTCCGCCGTAGGCAACAGTCAGACCTTGAATGTTCAGCATGGAATCAGCCATGGTGTAGCCCCCCAAGGTAGGCTTCAATGACGGCGGGGGATTGCTGCACTTGCGTGGAGGTTCCCTGAGCAATTACTTTGCCGTAATCCAGCACAATGACTTCGTCACAAATACCCATCACCAGTTTGACATCATGTTCAATCAGCAGTATCGATGTCCCGTCCTGTCGAATCCGGAGCAGCAATTCTCGCAGCTTCAATTTTTCAGTCGCATTCATGCCAGCAGCGGGTTCGTCCAAGGCGAGTAGCGCAGGTTCGCTGGCCAGAGCGCGTGCAATTTCGAGGCGTCGTTGATCACCATAAGAAAGCTGCCCGGCCAGGTGATTGCTGTAAGCGCCGATGCCCACATAATCCAACCACTTCAATGCCTGCTGGTGTACCCGTTTTTCCTCGCGGCGTTGTGCCGGGGTACGAAGTACCGCGCCCAATACGCCCTGCCTGGTTTTGCCATGCATGCCCACGGCCACATTTTCAAGCGCTGTCATACTCTTGAACAAACGGATATTTTGAAATGTGCGGGCCAACCCCATTTGCGCGACACGGTGTGGTGACGCGGGCTTGTATGTTTTACCTTTGAATTCAAATTGCCCTTCGTCGGGTGCGTACAAACCGGTGATCAAATTGAAACAAGTGGTTTTGCCCGCACCGTTCGGGCCAATCAGCCCCACCACTTGTCCGGGCTGAACGCTCAGGCTGACATCATCTACAGCAGTGATGCCGCCGAAGCTTTTTTTCAGATGGGTGGCGCTAAAGAGGGGTATGTTCATTTGTGTTTCGGCCACAGCCCGGCGGGGCGATATAGCATGACCAGCACCATGGTCAGGCCATAGATCAGGGAGCGAAGTATTTCTGCATCCACCAGTACGCTACCAAACAAAAACTCCTGTACAGGTGTGACCACTTGCCGCAGCATTTCCGGAAAACCTGCCAGCAAAAGTGCACCCAGAATAACGCCAGGAATATGACCCATTCCGCCCAGCACCACCATGCAGAGTACGATGATTGATTCCATAAGGCCGAAGGACTCCGGACTGACAAAGCCCTGAAATGCAGAGAACATGGCACCTGCTACGCCGCCAAAGGAGGCGCCCAGTGCGAAAGCCAGCAGCTTCATGTTGCGGGTATTGATCCCCATCGACTTGGCAGCAATTTCATCGTCACGTATGGCAGTCCATGCGCGGCCGATTCGGCTGTTTTGCAGCCGCATACACACCACGATGATAAACAGGGTAAGTGCCAGAAACAGATAGTAATAAAGATGAAGTGCAGGAACCTCGACGCCGAATAAATCGACAGTGCGTGAAAAACGAACCCCCGCAATTTGTACCGGCTCAATCATGTTGATGCCTTGGGGTCCATTGGTGATATTGACTGGCGCATTCAGGTTGTTTAAAAACAAGCGAATGATTTCTCCAAAACCCAAGGTAACAATGGCGAGATAGTCGCCCCGTAGCCGAAGGGTGGGTGCACCCAGCAACACGCCGAATAGCGCGGCAATCAAAGCCCCCAGCGGAATCATTAACCAAATGGACAAGTGCAGACCATCTGGAAACAGGGTTGCGATGGTTTCAAAATTGTCGGTTAAATGAGGTGAAGCCAGCAAACCGTATACGTAAGCACCCACCGCGTAAAAGGCGATGTAACCCAGATCGAGCAAGCCGGCGAAACCCACCACGATGTTGAGACCGAGCGCCAGCATCACATACAGCAAGGCGATATTCAAAATTCGAACCCAGCTGTTGCCAATCAAGCCAGCGACCCAAGGAAGGGCAGCCAAGGCGACAGCAAGCAGCAGAAAACCGATCACTTGTTGATGGCGTTGGGCAAGTTTGCTCATGCTCGGTCTGACACCCTTTCACCCAACAGGCCAGATGGCCGAAGAGTAAGCACCAAAATCAACACAGCAAAGGCAAAAATATCCTGGTAGTGCGAGCCCAAAAAACCACCGGTCAATTGCCCCAAATAGCCAGCGCCAAGGCTTTCAACAATTCCCAACAGGAGGCCACCCAACATGGCGCCGTAAATATTGCCGATGCCGCCAAGTACTGCTGCAGTAAAGGCTTTCAAACCGGGTAAAAAGCCCATGTAAAAATGAGCCACAGAATAGTTGGCAGCCACCATGACGCCAGCTACTCCAGCCAAGGCCGCTCCGATCACAAATGTAGCCGCGATCACTGAATTGGCATTGATGCCCATGAGCCCCGCCAATTGCGGGTTTTCAGAGGTAGCGCGCATGGCTTTCCCCAAGCGGGTTTTGTTCACTGTGTAGGTAAGGCCAAACATGAGGACTGCAGAGACCACCACAATCAGAAGTTGCACCGGTGTGATGGATACAATTCTTTCGTAATCGTTCTCGAGGACTGGGGCAAAGGTGTGTAACACAATCGGGTCTGTGGGCAAGGTGGCTGGAAAGATGAGGTAATTGCGCCCCCAAATGATCATGGCCAAGGTTTGCAAAATGATTGAAACGCCGATCGCAGAAATCAAAGGTGCAAGCCGGGGTGCGTTTCGCAAGGGGCGATAGGCCAAGCGTTCAATTGAGAAACTGACCAGCATGCACACGGGCACTGCGCACAGCACACCCACCAGGAAAAGAATCCAGCCCGGTGTCTCGGGGAACAAACCTATGAACAAGGTGATGGCGCTAAACGCCACCATGGCGCCAATCATAACGACCTCGCCGTGGGCAAAATTGATCAAGCCCAAGACCCCATACACCATGGTGTAGCCGAGTGCCACCAGCGCATAAATACTGCCGAGAACCAAGCCGTTGATCAGTTGTTGCGCAAAAATATCCATGTACGCCAATGCGATTGAAATTAGATGTGTCGGAAAAAGAATAGAGCAAATTGGGTTTGAGTTTTACGTATTTCTTCAGAAAGAAGTCAGTTAATTGACAGCTCAACCCATTACCGGTTTAGATGCTACATTGGATGAATTAACCACTAAAACGAGTTGGAGGCGATCATGAACCTTTGCAGGTTTCGGAATTTGAAACATTCATTCATGGGTATGTCGGTATTTATCGCCTTGGCGAGCGCGCCTGTTTACGGCAAGGAAGTGTTGGTGAAAATTGGTCATATTGCACCGCTCTCGGGTCCACAGGCCCATTACGGCAAAGACAATGAATCAGGCGCCAGGTTGGCGATCGACGATTTGAATAAAATGAAAATTCAGCTGGATGGAGGCACTGCCAAATTTCAGCTGGTTGCAGAAGATGATGCCGCAGATCCAAAAACTGGTGCCATCGTCGCGCAAAAATTGTGTGACATGAAAGTAAACGGCATTGTTGGGCATTTGAACAGCGGCACCACCATTCCCGCATCCCGTATTTATTACGACTGCGGCATTCCCCAAATTACACCTTCAGCCACCACACCCAAAGTGACCAAGCAGGGGTTTGAGTCTGTATTCAGGGTGATTGCGCACGATGGCGTGTTGGGGGTTGCCTTGGCCAAGTATGCAGTCGACGAAATGAAAGTGAAGCGGGTAGTGGTCATCGATGACCGTACTGGTTACGGGCAGCCATTGGCTGATATTTTTACGAAGCAGCTTGAAGCCAAAGGTGTAAAGGTGCTGGAGCGCCACTACACCAACGACAAGGCCACTGACTTTGCGGCGATATTAACCTCGGTCAAGCGCGTGAATCCAGACCTTGTTTTTTACGGGGGTATGGATGCACAGGCTGGCCCCATGCTGCGGCAGATGAAGCAACTGGGTATCAAGGCAAAGCTGATTGGCGGTGATGGTATTTGTACAACTGAATTGATGCGTTTGGGCGGGGACAATGTGGGGTCGAATGTGCTTTGCGCCGAGGGCGGTATGGCCTTGAGCAAAATGCCAGGCGGACCCGCATTCGAGAAACGATACAAAGCCCAGTTCAAGGCGGACATTCAGGTTTATGCGCCTTTTGTATACGATGCAGTCATGACCATGGGCATGGCCATGAAAAATGCAAAGTCAGCAGATCCCAAGAAGTATCTGCCGAAGTTGAAAGAGATTCGGTACGAAGGAGTGATCGGAACTATTGCGTTTGATGAAGTCGGTGATGTGCTGAATGCTGCGGTGACATTGAATTCTTATGGCCCTCAAGGAAAGTTTCCGGTCAAGGTTGTGAATTGATTTGATCCAGCAGTGTTGGACCGATTCGGGATGCATTTTTATTTTGTAAATTTAATCAGAATTAATTTTTAACAGTCACGAACTTCTTTTTGTCATCTACCACTTAAGCGTTGAGCCACAACCGCCTCAGGTTGTGGCCAATAACAAGTGGAGATGATGAATGATTTTCTGCGGTATCAAAAAAACACTATTCACTGCAATGCTGTTGACCTGTGCCACAGGCCCAGCCATCGCTGACAATTACCCCAGCAAAACTATCACATTGGTAGTGCCTTTTGCGGCGGGAGGAACTACTGACATTGTTGCCAGAATTGTGGCGGACAAGTTGGGTAAAGAACTGGGACAATCTGTGATCGTCGACAACCGCGGTGGCGGCGGTGGCAGCATTGGTGCGGGGCTGGTGGCCAAGGCAGCACCCGATGGGTACACCTTGGGTGTGTCTACACTGTCAACACATGCGGTAATCTCGGCCTGCAACCCGAAAGTGCCCTACAACCCGGTCAAAGACTTCAAGGCCATTACCAATATGGCAGGTTCTCCGAATGTTTTGACTGTGAATCCAAAGTTTCCTGCGCAAGACTTCAAACAGTTTTTGACGCACGTGAAAAAGAACCCGGGCAAGTTGAGTTTTGCAACATCAGGGCAGTGCAGTATTCAGCAAATGGTGGGTGAGCAGTTCAAGGTTGAAACAGGCACTGATATTCTGCATGTGCCGTATCGCGGTGCCGGCCCTGCACTGAATGACCTGCTGGGCGGGTCTGTGGACATGATGTTCGACAATCTGCCTTCATCCATGTCACACATCAAGGCAGATCGCCTGCGCGCCTTGGCTGTGGCCTGGCCTAACCGGCTTGAATCACTTCCGAATGTCCCCACCTTTAAAGAGTTGGGATTAACGGCAGTGAATGAACCGGTTTGGTATGGGTTGGTTGCACCTGCGGCCACTCCCGATTCCATTGTTCAAAAATTGAACGCAGCCACAGTGAAAGTTCTCAAGCTACCTGAAGTTCAAGAACGCCTGCGGGCCAGCGGTGCAGAGCCTGTGGGAAACACACCCGCTCAACATGCGGCTGAAATCAGGCAGGAAATGGAACGAATGCACGCTTTGGTGAAAAAGCAGAACATTCAGTTTGACGGGTCTTAATGGTTAATCTGGAATGAAAAAAAGCCAAGGCGCAACACCTTGGCTTTTTGACTTGCTTATGGGCTGATTACAGTGACAGTACCCAAGCGGCCAATTTCTTGGCTTCGTCTTCGGTCACGTTTTGTGCGGGCATGGGCACTGGGCCCCAAGTACCCTTGGTGCCGTTCTTGATTTTGCCGGCCAGCATGGCTTCTGCACCTGCTTGGCCTTTGTACTTGGCAGCCACGTCTTTAAAAGCCGGACCAACCACTTTTTTCTGAACCTGGTGACAGGCCAAGCAGGCTTTGCTCTTGGCCAATGCTTCGTCGGCGCTGGCTGACAACGGTAGAGCAACCATGGTGGCTGCAATCGCCAAGACACCCATTTGCTTGATCATACTGAACTCCTCACTTTGTTACAGTTATCACATTAATAACGTCTCGGGCGTCATTTTGGCAGACAACGCAGTTGTTTGTCATGTGAAACAGCATGATTTTTATCCTTCTGGGCATCCTTTTGCTCACAATGAAACTAGGCGGTGTACATCCCGTAAGCAACTGGGAATGGTTCTCCATTGCTTTGCCTTTCCTCATGGCCATTTGCTGGTTTGAACTTTTTGAACCCTGGCTTGGCTTGGATGTGCGCCGACAGCAGTTTAGAAAGCGTCAGCTAGAGGCACGAATTCGACATTTTCAAAACAAAAAACCCCGTCGCCAGCGCCGGGGTTTTCCTTTTAGGTAAGCGTTTGCAAATTTACAGGTCGAGATCACCATCGGTGACGGCACCTTTGCTGGCGCTGCTGGCCAAGGCTGCGAACTTGGCTAGAACACCCGTGGTGTAGCGTGGTTTGGGTTTCACCCAGCTTTCACGACGCTTTGCTAATTCCTCGTCGCTTACGTTGATCTGTAACAATTTCTGGTGCGCGTCCATGGTGATGGAGTCGCCTTCCTTGATCAGAGCAATTGGGCCACCAACGTAAGCTTCCGGTGCAACGTGGCCTACCACCATGCCCCAGGTACCGCCAGAAAAACGACCGTCCGTAATCAAGCCCACAGTTTCGCCGAGACCTTTGCCAATAATAGCTGAAGTCGGAGCCAGCATTTCTGGCATGCCAGGGCCGCCTTTGGGGCCCAGATAGCGAAGAATAATCACATCGCCGTCTTTGATCTTGTCGCCCAAAATTGCGTCCATCGCGCTTTGTTCGTCGTCAAATACCTTGGCTGGGCCGGTAATCACCGGGTTCTTCAAGCCGGTAATCTTGGCCACAGCACCTTCAGGTGCCAGGTTGCCTTTCAAAATCGCCAAGTGACCTTGCTTGTACAGGGCTTTCTCGATGGGCATGATCACGTTTTGATCTGCACGGGGCACTGACGGAATATCTGCCAGTGTTTCAGCAATCGTTTTGCCGGTAATCGTGATGCAATCGCCGTGCAGCAGGCCGGCGTCCAACAAAATCTTCATGACCTGTGGAATACCGCCCGCGTCGTGCAGGTCGGTTGCCACATATTGGCCAGAAGGCTTCAGGTTACAAATGACGGGTGTACGCAGGCGCACGCGTTCGAAGTCCTCGTAGCTCCAAGCCACGTCAGCCGCCTTGGCAATGGCCAGGAAGTGCAACACTGCGTTGGTGGAGCCGCCAGTGGCCATCAGCACGGCCACTGCATTTTCAATCGACTTTTTGGTAATGATGTCGCGGGGCTTCAAGTCGTTGCGAACCGCTTCGATTAGCACGCGAGCTGATTCTTCAGTCGAAGTGACCTTTTCCGCATCGATATTTGACATGGTGCTGGAATAGGGCAGGCTCATGCCCAGTGCTTCAAACGCTGAGCTCATGGTGTTGGCGGTGTACATGCCACCACAGGAGCCAGAACTTGGGCAGGCATTTTTCTCGATGCCTTTGAAATCCTCTTCGCTCATGCGACCAGCGGTGAATTCACCCACGGCTTCAAAAGCCGAAACGATGGTGAGGTCTTTGCCCTTGTAACGCCCTGGCTTGATGGTACCGCCGTACACGTAAATGCCGGGTACATTCATGCGAGCCATGCCGATCATGCCACCAGGCATGTTCTTGTCGCAGCCACCGATAACCAGAACGCCGTCCATCCACTGGCCTTGCACCGCAGTTTCGATGCAGTCGGCAATCACTTCGCGACTCACCAGTGAATACTTCATCCCCTCAGTGCCCATGCTCATGCCGTCGGAGATGGTGGGGGTACCAAAGATTTGTGGATTACCGCCAGCTTCTTTTACTGCTTTCACCGCGGCATCGGCCAATGGCTGCAGGCCACTGTTGCAAGGCGTGATTGTAGAGTGGCCGTTGGCGATACCGATCATGGGGTTGTTGAAGTCTTCGTCTTTGTAACCCATGGCGAAGTACATCGCGCGGTTGGGCGAACGGGCCACGCCCTGGGTGATGTTCTTGGAACGTCGATTGATGCTCATTGCAAAAGCTCGCAGGTGGAATTGGATTCAAAACGAGAATTTACCATTTTATGATGCTCCGCTGGGCGCAGGAAGACGTTCATTCATCAAAGGGTAGTCCCTAGGGCAGTACAATTGAACGGTTTTTCACATTCCGGGTTTTCCATGTTTGTACATCCTGAATTCGATCCCATTGCCATTTCGATCGGCCCTGTGGCCATTCGCTGGTACGGTTTGATGTATTTGTTGGCTTTTGTGGCTTTCATCATGTTGGCCAAGCGCCGCTTGCATTTGTTCCCGGCCATCAAAATGTCGGATGTGGACAACATGCTGACCTGGGCGGTTTTAGGTGTCATCCTGGGAGGACGATTAGGCTACGTGTTTTTCTACAAGCCCGATTATTACCTGGCCAACCCAAGCGAAATTCTCGCAATTTGGGAAGGCGGAATGTCTTTTCATGGTGGGTTTCTCGGCGTGTTGCTGGTGTGTTTTATTTACGGCAGGTACAAAGACTGGAAGTTTTTTGATGTGATGGATTTCGTGGCGCCCGCCGTACCAATCGGATTGGCCTTGGGTCGCCTTGGCAACTTTATTAACGGTGAGTTATGGGGGCGCCCCACCGATGGCTGGTGGGGAGTTGTGTTTCCGCAGGCGGGCGATGCAATTGCACGCCACCCATCACAGCTTTACCAAATGAGTTTGGAAGGTATTGCCTTGTTCATTGGGCTTTGGTGGTTTGCCAGCAAGCCACGCCCGCGTGCGGCAGTGTCGGCCTGGTTTTTGATTGGCTACGGTGCAGCCCGTTTTGTGGTGGAGTATGCCCGCGAACCAGACCGGTTTTTGGGCACGCTTTCTCTGGGATTGTCGATGGGGCAATGGTTGTGCGTGCCCATGATTCTAGTTGGATTTGCCTTGTTGGTCTGGTCAAGAAACAAGCCCACAGGGCTTGAAACCATGACTGCGCTGGAGGCCGCCCAGGCCAAGGTCGGCAAGGGCAGCAAACGTAGCAAGTGATAATGAATTAGAAGCCGGTAACTGCTTTGTAAATCATGGACATGGCAATGAAAGCCAGCAGCAGTGCAAAAATGCGCTTGATCTTTTTGACCGGCAGGGTGTGCGCCAGTTTTGCACCATAAGGGGCAAATAGCACGCTCATCACTGCCACGCAGGCCACAGCGGGCAAATAAACATAGCCTAGGGACCCAGCTGGCATGTCTTGCAAGTGTTGCCCGTTGATTACGTAAGCGGCACTTGAAAACACGGCAATCGGAAAACCCAAGGCAGCAGATGTTGCCACCGCATTGCGCAGGTTGATGTTGCTCCACACCATGAAGGGCACGGACAGAAACCCACCTCCGGCGCCCACAATTGCCGAGGCTGCCCCAATTACACCACCCACAGCCGCGAGACCTGCTTTTCCCGGCAAAGTGCGGCTTGGTTTGGGTTTCTTGTCGGCATACATTTGGTAAGCGGAAAAAATAACAAAAGCACCGAATACCAAGGCCAGTTCTTTGGTAGGTAAGTAAGACACCACTTTCGATCCAATAAACCCGCCGATGAGAATACCTGGGGTAAGGAACTTCACGATGTCCCACCGCACCGCGCCAGCCTTGTGGTGAGCACGCATGCTCGAAATGCTGGTAAACATGATGATGGCCAGTGAGGTGGCAATGGAGGAGTGCACCACATGCTCGACGGGTACGCCCTGGCTAACCATCAGGAAAGTGAGAAAGGGCACCAGCAGCATGCCGCCACCAATGCCCAACAAGCCGGCCAACACGCCGCTGACTACACCCAAAACAAGCAGTGAAACTATAAAAACCGGATCGAACATGGTGATTAAATTTTTGGTTTGAATCTGGACAGCATAAAAAAAGAGGCGATTGAACGTAGGTTCAATCGCCCCGGTGTGGGGGTCTCTGCCGATGCCATACTGGCCCGATCCCTGAACCTAAGGTTCAAGTGGGTCGCAGTATTAGGGTCTTTAGGTTTCCCTGGCAAAGAGGGAATCACACCGACCCTGAAAAGCCCGCAACCGGGATCACAGATATTGGTTCACGGAATACTGACCAATACAGACACGGCAGAGATAAAACAAAATTCTTCATTCGAACAAGTCGGCGTTCTTGGGCTTACTTGAGCCTGGGTTGTTCAGGCTGCCATCAACCATTTGTCCGATAGCCTCGATTTTACGCTCAATCGTCTCAATGTCCAGTCCTAAAACAGGGTTGGAAGGGTTACTACCAACGAGCGATTCATGCGCGATTTGTAAGGCCGCCATGACTGCGATTTTATCAAGCCCCACCACCTTGCCAGTGTTGCGGATGCTAGACATTTTTGTTTCTACAATGTTGACAGCCTGCTGCAAGGCTGCGCGTTCTTCGGGCTTGCAGGCAATGCGGAATTCCCGGCCCATGATTTTTACGTCAAGTGCTTCCAATTATTCCTCCGAGTTCAATTCAAGTTCAGGGAACCATTGATTCAGCATTTGGTTGATTTGACCTTGTGCATGATTCACTTTTTTGTGAAGCAATTCATTTTCCCGGCGCAGGGCTTCAATTTGTTCCTTGGCCGACTTGTTGTCGAAGCGGCTCTGCTCAAGGGCTTTGGCCAGGCTGGACACTTTGACTTGAAGTTCGTCGAGTTTCGCAAGCAGTGATTGCGTCATTGGCTGGCTCCATCTTCGGGTAATAGTTCCCGAGGGTTGCTGTTGTTGGTATTTTAACTTGACTATACAGTTGCTTACGGCAATCTACTACAGTTTCGCTTTAGGTTAAAACAAAGTTTTCAAGCCCAACACGTCTTGCATGTCAAACAAACCTTTTTCATGACCAATCAAAAACTGGGCTGCCCGAATTGAGCCTTGTGCATAAGTCATGCGACTTGAAGATTTGTGCGTAATTTCAATACGCTCGCCAATGCCGGCAAATAGTACAGTGTGGTCGCCCACAATATCGCCACCACGAATGGTCGAGAAGCCGATGGTACCGGCCTTGCGCTCGCCGGTAATGCCCTCCCGGGCGAAAACGCCTACGTCTTGAAGATCAACCCCCAGGCCCTTGGCAACCACTTCGCCCATGCGCAACGCAGTGCCAGAAGGGGCATCTACTTTTTTGCTGTGGTGGGCTTCGATGACTTCGATGTCGTAGCCTTGTGACAAAATTTTTGCAGCCACTTCCAGCAGTTTGAATGTGGCGTTCACGCCAACAGCCATGTTGGGAGACCACACCATGGCCACTTTCTCGGATGCTTTTTTCAGCGCTTCCAGTTGTTTCGGTTCGAAGCCTGTGGTGCCAATCACGGCCTTCACGCCGTGTTTCTCGCACAAGGCCAGGTGGTGCAAAGTGCCCTCGGGGCGGGTGAAGTCGATTAACACATCGGCATTGACAAGGGCGGTGTCCGCATTGTCGGTAACCAATACTCCCGATGAAATACCCATGAAGTCGCCAGCATCGCGACCAATGCTGGGTGAACCAGCTTGATCAAAAGCACCGGCGAGTTCGCAGTCGGGGTGGTTCAAAATGGCTTCGATCAATGTTTTGCCCATGCGCCCACTGGCGCCGGCAATTGCGATTTGAATTGGCTTGGTCATGGTTTTTTTATTTAAGTACGGGGGCGCGGTCTGTTCCGCCCACTGCAGATTCAGAATCCTTGATGTCCTCGGCTGGTTTTTCCGAGGGCAAGGGTTCCGTCGGCACTTTGGTGGTGCTGTCTGGGCCCAACAAATCGGTTGGGCTGGCAGGCAGGTTTTCACCACCATGGCGGGCCACTCGTTCATTCTCGAAAATCACGGTGTAACGCGATTGTGTGGTTTGTCCACCAGCGCGCATCAAACGGTAAACGTAGTCCCAGCGGTTGGCGTGGAAGGCGTCATTCAACAAGGGTGTGCCCAGAATAAAGCGCACCTGCTCTTTGGTCATGCCCACTTGCAGCTTAGCCACGTCTTGCTGGGTAATGAAGTTACCCTGCTGAATATCAAACTTGTAGGGTTTGACGAAAGAGGGGACGTAGTTGTCCGGAATGATTGAACACGCGGAAACCCCAAGGGCCATGGCCGAGCAAAGAATCAAATTCAGTCGTAAAATACGCATTGTTTTGTGAATTCGCATGTGAAGTGGGAACAGAGTACCTTATTCGGTGCGCTAACATGTCCTGCAAAGGCGTTATCATAAGCTACTTGAACTCGATTAAGCCTCAAAATGGTACCAAACTCATGACTACAGCAACGGATCTCAAAAGCATTGGTTTAAAGGCAACGCTGCCACGAATGAAAATTCTGGAATTGTTCCAGAGCGGGCAACATCGTCACCTGAGTGCTGAAGACGTTTACAAACTGCTGCTGCAAGAAGACCTGGACATCGGTCTGGCCGCGGTTTACCGGGTTTTAACGCAATTTGAACAAGCCGGTTTACTGGCTCGCCAGCATTTTGAGACGGGCAAGTCGGTGTTTGAGTTGAATGAAGGCGCTCACCACGACCATTTGGTGTGCGTGCAGTGCGGCAAAGTAGTGGAGTTTTTTGACGAGGAAATTGAGCGTCGCCAAAAGATGATTGCCAAAGACCGCGGGTTTGAACTTCACGATCATGCACTGTCCCTTTACGGTTCATGTACCAAAAAAGACTGCGAAAACAGGCGCAAATAATCAGGCTTTGGTAAAGCGCATCCGACAGTGAAGTCAACCATTGGCCGAGGCAATCATTTCATGCGCCGCGGTGCGCGTGGCCTCGGTGATCACTTGCCCGCCCAGCATTCTTGCGATTTCTTCCACCCGGGCTTTGGCCTCCAATTGCACAATCTTTGAGCGTGTCGTTTGTGCCGAAATGTCTTTGCTGACTTGAAAATGGTTGTGACCCTGCGCTGCTACTTGAGGTAGGTGGGTTACGCATAACACTTGTTTTTTTGCGGCCAATAGGCGGAGGTATCGCCCTACAGTTTCAGCAACCGCACCCCCAATGCCACTGTCCACCTCATCGAAGATTAGGGTGGGCACAGGTGTGCTTTCAACTGTGTTCACGGTAATCGCCAGGCTGATACGCGCAAGTTCGCCACCTGAGGCCACTTTCTGAATGGCTTGGGGCGTAACGCCCGGATGCCCAGCCACTCGGAATTCAATGTTGTCGCTGCCTTTGGCAGAGGGCTCACCTTTGGCCACATCAACTACAAACACGCCACCTTGCATGCTGAGTGTTTGCATGGATTCAGTCACGCGTTTTGACAAAGCCTGAGCAGCCTTTTTGCGCGCTGTGCTAAGCAGATCGGCTTGTGTTTCATAAGCTTGCCGCGCGGTGGCCAATTCCTTCTGTAGCTTTTCTATATCGAAACCTTCCTCAAGCCCCTTGATTTCGGCTTGTACACTTTCCATTTCCGTGTGCAGTGTTTCCGGCTGAATGCGCAGTTTGCGGGCGGTTTCATGCCAAAGCGACATGCGTGCTTCCACTTCAGCCAGTGTGTCTGGGTCCAGGTCGCTGTGTTTCAGGTAATTGCCCAAATCGTAGCTGGCTTCCCGAATTAATATTTCGCCCTCAGACAGTGTTTTGACCACGCCTTCAAGCGCTGGGTCGCGGGTACTTAAGTGGCTAAGCTTTTCGATCACTTGGGTAAGTTGGTCAAGCAGGGCATTTTCATTTTGTGATAGCACATCACTTGCGTGTTGCGTGCCCTCGATCAATTCTGCGCCATGGCTTAAGCGGTCGAAGTCGCCGCTCAGGGTATCCCATTCGCCAGCCTTCGGTGCCACTTTGCTCAGTGAGTCCAGTTTCCATTGCAAATTTTCAAGGCGCGCTGCCCGGTCTTCCTGGCTGCTTTGGGCCTGTTTCAGGGATTTTTCCGCATTTTTCAATCGGGAGTAAATTTGGGTAGTGGCCTGGACAAGGTCGCCGTGTTGGCCGAAGTCGTCCAGCAAGCGCAGTTGCTCCCCAGGCTTTGCAAGCGTTTGAAACGCGTGTTGCCCGTGAATGTCGATCAATGTTTCAGACAATTCTTTTAGCGTGCTGGCAGGCACCGGCGTCCCGTTGATGTAGGCTTTCGACCTGCCATTCGATTCAATGGCCCGGCGAAGGTGCATTTCGCCCTCGCTGCAGTCAATGGATTGTTCATCGAGAATGGCTTTGGCCGCAGGGTTCAACTCGAACACCGCGGTGATATTGGCGCGTTCGCAACCTTCCCGAACTTGCGATGCATCGGCTCGCGCGCCCAAGCACAGCGACAGCGCATCAATCAAAATAGACTTGCCCGCGCCAGTTTCTCCGGACAACACTGACATGCCTGGGGCGAAATGCAAATCGAGTTTATCGACAATAACGAAATCTTGAATGGTCAAACTACTTAGCATGGCCGCTGTCTCTGAGTCCTCGAGTTTTGTGGGGGGCTTCCGTGGGGCTTGCACTCCAGTGCAGTTTTTGCCTTAACATGGCGAAGTAATCATATCGTGCCGGGTGCAAAAGCTGGATAGGGTGTGGTGACACCTTGATCCGTATTTGATCACCCACTTTGGCGCGGCCATTGAACTGCATGTCAAAGTGCACGCCGGTCTGCTTGCCGCCAGTTACAAAAATATCAATTGTGCTGTGTTGGGGCAGGGCGATTGGCCGGTTGGTCAACGCATGGGGCGCAACAGGCACAATCAACAGGCCTGCAAGGCTTGGGTGCAGAATTGGCCCATCGGCAGAAAGCGCGTAGGCTGTTGATCCCGTGGGGGTTGACACAATCAGGCCGTCCGCACGCAAGTCGTACATAAATGTGCCATCGACTTCTACACGCAGTTCAACCATGCCGCCCACGATGCCGCGGCTGATCACAATGTCGTTTAAGGCAATGTGATTCTGTACCACTTTGCCTTCACGCATGATTTGACCTTGCAAGTAGGCACGGGATTCTGATACCGATTGGCCTTTAATTGTATCAATCAAGGTCGGGTTGATGTCGTCCAAGCGAATGTCGGTGAGAAATCCCAGGCGGCCCTGATTAATGCCGATCAAGGGAATGTTGCAGTCGGCCAATTCTCGGGCTGTGCCCAGAAAAGTGCCGTCGCCACCAATAATGACCGCAATTTTCGCCTTTTTTTTGATCAAGGCCAAATTGGCAAATTCAAAGTTGGCTTCATCACATTCAGGTTTTGATTTTCTGGAAGAACCGCTGCTCAACATGGAATCGCACACCAGCACATGGAAGGCGTTGGCGGCCAATAGGTCGACCACACTTCGCCAAATGGCCTGTTTTGGGGAGGCGCCATGTTTGGCAAACACAGCAATGCACATCCCTTTCTGTTTCGGCATTCTTGATTCCCTGTTTTTGTCGTAAAGTGAAGCCTTGGTTTTAATCCTAAGCCCAATCGTATCGCAACACGCATTTGAAGTGACATTGATGATAGACGAACGCGCCCGTTCCATATTGAAAACATTGGTTGAAAGGTACATCACAGAGGGCAACCCGGTGGGTTCGAGGGCTTTGTCCAAGTACTCGACGCTGGATTTGAGTCCGGCCACTATTCGAAATGTGATGGCTGACCTTGAAGAATTGCGCCTGGTGGTATCGCCCCACACTTCGGCGGGTCGAGTGCCCACGCCTCAGGGGTACCGCATGTTTGTTGACTCCCTGCTTACCGTAAAACCTTTGGCAATCGATGTGCAATCCGCCTTAAGTGGAGGAATTCTGCGTGAGGACCCCAACCGTGTTTTAAACAAGGCAGTGAACTTGCTTTCCAGTTTGTCCTCTTTTGCCGGGGTGATTACAGCACCGAAAAAGGCGGCTTTGTTTCGACACGTGGAATTTTTAAGTTTGTCGGATAGAAAGGTGTTGCTGATTATCGTGACACCCGATGGGGATGTTCAAAACAGAATATTGATTGTCGAGAAGCCTTACACACAAAGCGAATTGACCATGGCGGCGAATTTCTTCAACCAGCATTTTGCAGGTTTGAGTTTTCAGCAGGCCAAACAGAGGTTGTCGGAAGAGCTCCACCAAATTAGCCAAGATATTAGCAAATTGATGCAGGCCGCTGTTAATGCGGGCACCGAGGCGGAGGAAAGTCAGGCAGACGGCGTGTTGCTGTCGGGCGAGCGAAAACTGCTGGATGTTTCGGATTTGTCGACGGACATGGAGCGCCTGAAAAAGATGTTTGGCGTGTTTGAACAACGCACTGCGTTGTTGCGCTTGCTTGAAAGCTCCAACAGGGCCGAAGGTGTGCAAATTTTCATTGGTGGTGATTCCAGCCTGGTGCCCATGGAGGAAATGAGCGTGATCTCGGCGCCTTACCATGTGAACGGTGAGGTGGTCGGCACCTTGGGCGTGATTGGCCCCACACGCATGGCCTACGAGCGGTTGATTCCGATTGTGGACATCACATCGAAGCTGGTTTCTTCGGCTTTGTCGGATCCGGAGTAGGCTAACTCACCCCGGCCGCCAGCTTTGGGTATACTTTCAGGCTTGTTGTTCATTAGGTAGTATCCATGCGCACCGAAGCCCCTTTTCGTCACGGCACGCCCCAGAAAACAGCTGTTTTGCTTGTTAACCTTGGCACTCCAGACAATGCAGACACACCATCGCTTCGGCGTTATCTGAAAGAGTTTTTGTCAGATCCGCGTGTGGTCGAAATTCCAAAATTGATCTGGTGGATCATCTTGAACGGCATCATTCTGCAGATCCGCCCCAAAAAATCCGCAGCCAAGTACGCCACCGTGTGGACCGATGAGGGTTCTCCGTTGTTGGCGATTGGCAAAAGGCAGGTCAAGGTGCTTAGCGAGGCTTTCAAGGCCCGGCGCTGGGATGTTCGTGTTGATTTGGCGATGCGTTACGGTAACCCTTCGGTGGCCAGTCGAATGGACCAGCTTCGCAAAGATGGTTATGACCGTGTGCTGGTGTTCCCCTTGTACCCTCAATATGCGGCGGCTACTACTGCGTCGGTGTTTGATGCGGTGTTTGACTGGGCCAAGCCGGTGCGCAACATTCCCGAATTGCGTTTGGTGAAGCATTACCATGATCACCCGGCCTATATTCATGCTTTGGCGGAAAGCGTGCGCAAGCACTGGCAAGCCCATGGAAAGCCCAATTTTGACCAAGGCGATGTGTTGTTGTTCAGTTTTCACGGTGTGCCTGAAATGACCTTGCTCAAGGGCGACCCTTACCATTGCGAGTGTTACAAAACTGCGCGCTTACTGGGCGAGGAACTGGGGCTTCAAAAGGGCAATTACAGGGTTACGTTCCAAAGCCGGTTCGGCAAAGCCAAATGGCTGGAGCCATACACCGATAAAACCCTGGAAGCCTTGGGGCAGGCTGGTACCAAGCGTATTGATGTGATGTGCCCAGGTTTTATGGCCGATTGCCTTGAAACGCTGGAGGAAATCAATCAGGAAGGCCGTGAAGACTTTCAGCATGCCGGTGGTGGTGAATTTCATTACATTGCCTGCCTGAATGACAGTGAACTGGCCGCGGCCATGCTGTCTGAAATTACTGCCCAGCATATGCAGGGCTGGCCAGTCGATATGGGGTACGAGGAATCCATGGCTCAAGAGTTGGCCGAAAGTCGCAAGCTGGCTTTGGAGATGGGAGCTCAGTAAGAAATCTCGTATCTTTTTTGGGCTTGTGTGTAAATGGGGGCTTGAAATTGACGTTCAAGCCCCCATTTGCCGTCCATAGTGAGGGCGGTCAATACACTTTTTGACGCCTCTTTCGATTTTATATGGAGGAAAAGACATGTCAGAGCCCACTGGAAAGCCGAACACAGACGAACAAACGTCTGCCCAGGCACCAGAAGGTCAGCAGCAAGGCGCGCAGACCCAACAAGAAACCGAGCAGGCTGTTCAGCAAGAAGCGCCCCAAGATGAAATCTCCGTACTCAAGGCTGCGTTGGAAAATGCACACCACGAAGTTGAGAAATCCAAAGAGGTCTATCTGCGTTTGGCTGCTGACATGGAAAACTTGCGCCGCCGCACGCAGGAGGACATAGCCAAAGCTCACAAGTACGCCATTGAATCGTTTGCTGAATCCTTGGTGCCCGTTCGCGACAGTCTTGAAATGGCACTGGCTGTAGAAAACCAGACCCCGGAAGCATTGAAAGACGGCGTTGCTGCAACCCTTCGTCAGCTGGAAGCCGCATTCGAGCGTGGCAAGGTGATGGTGCTTAACCCCGTGGGCGAAAAGTTTAATCCCAACCAGCACCAGGCGGTGGCCATGGTGCCAGGAGATTCCGTTGAGCCCGCTGTTGCGCCCAACCACGTGGTGGCTGTGTTGCAGAAGGGCTACTTGATCAATGACCGCGTATTGCGTCCGGCTTTGGTCTCGGTTGCACAATAGGCAGCGCAATAAATTTTTGAAGCTGGGTTGAAAAACCCCTTGAACTGAAGGGCTTTAGCCCCATATCAGCTTTAACCGAATATTACTGAATTTAGAAATCACGGAGAAATTCATGGGAAAGATCATTGGCATTGACTTGGGTACCACCAATTCTTGCGTCGCTGTATTTGAAGGCGGCGGCTACAAAGTCATCGAAAACTCGGAAGGTGCGCGTACAACCCCTTCCATTATTGCTTACATGGAAGACGGCGAGATTCTGGTCGGGGCACCCGCCAAGCGCCAGGCTGTGACCAATCCCAAGAACACCTTGTATGCGGTAAAGCGTTTGATTGGCCGCAAGTTTGAAGATGCTGAAGTACAAAAAGACATCGATATGATGCCCTTTTCCATCATGAAAGCTGACAACGGCGACGCATGGGTTAGTGTGCGCGATCAAAAACTGGCACCTCCCCAGGTGTCGGCTGAAGTGCTGCGCAAAATGAAGAAAACTGCCGAAGATTATTTGGGTGAAGAGGTGACCGAGGCTGTGATTACCGTGCCTGCCTACTTCAACGACAGTCAGCGTCAGGCTACGAAAGATGCCGGTCGCATCGCGGGCCTCGACGTAAAGCGCATCATTAACGAGCCCACCGCAGCCGCTTTAGCGTTCGGTATGGACAAGGCCGAGAAGGGCGACCGCAAAATTGCCGTATATGACTTGGGTGGTGGTACCTTTGACGTGTCCATCATTGAGATTGCCGACATCGATGGTGAGAAGCAGTTTGAAGTGTTGTCAACGAATGGTGATACATTCCTGGGTGGCGAAGACTTCGACCAGCGCATCATCGACCACATCATCGACGAGTTCAAAAAGAACAATGGCGTTGATTTGTCGAAAGATCCAATTGCTTTGCAGCGTATCAAGGCCGCGGCTGAGCGCGCAAAAATTGAACTGTCCTCTTCGCAGCAAACTGAAATCAACGAGCCCTACATTGCAATGGCCAATGGTGCACCTGTGCACCTGACCACCAAGCTGAGCCGCTCCAAGCTGGAAGCGTTGGTTGAAGACCTGATTGCCCGCACTGTAGAGCCCATGAAAATGGCTTTGAAAGATGCCGGTGTGTCCACTTCGCAAATTGATGACGTGATCCTGGTGGGCGGTATGACCCGCATGCCGAAGGTTCAGGAGGCTGTGAAAAACTTCTTCGGCAAAGAGCCCCGCAAAGACGTGAACCCCGATGAGGCCGTGGCTGCCGGCGCTGCCATTCAAGGTTCCGTGCTGAGTGGTGATCGCAAAGATGTCTTGTTGCTGGATGTAACACCGCTGTCTCTGGGTATCGAGACCATGGGTGGCGTGATGACCAAGATGATCGAGAAAAACACGACCATTCCGACCAAATTCAGCCAGGTGTTTTCAACTGCAGACGACAACCAGCCTGCAGTAACCATCAAGGTGTTCCAGGGGGAGCGCCAAATGGCCAACGACAACAAGAGCTTGGGTGAATTTAATCTGGAAGGCATTCCACCCGCGCCACGAGGTGTACCCCAGATTGAAGTGACTTTCGACATTGACGCAAACGGTATTTTGCATGTGTCAGCGAAAGACAAGGGCACTGGCAAAGAAAACAAGATTGTGATCAAAGCCAACTCTGGTTTGAGTGAAGATGAGATCCAGAAAATGGTGAAAGACGCTGAAGCCAATGCAGCGGATGACGCCAAGCGCCGTGAGTTGGCGGAGGCCAAAAACCAGGCAGATGCACTGGTGCACAGCACCCGCAAGTCGCTGGGCGAGTATGGCGACAAACTGGAAGCTGGCGAAAAGGAAAAAATTGAAGCTGCTTGCAAAGCCTTGGAAGAGGCCGCCAAGGGCGAAGACAAAGACGCCATTGATGCACGCACCAAAGAATTGGCCGAGTCGGCTCAGAAATTGGGCGAGAAGATGTACGCAGACATGCAGGCTCAACAGGCTGCTGAAGGTGCTGCAGCCGGTGCAAACCCAGGTGGCGCTGAGCAGCAGTCTTCTTCCAAGAAAGACGATGCTGACGATGTAGTAGATGCAGACTTCAAGGAAGTGAAAGACAAGTGATGTTGGCAGCGAAGCACCTGTGGGTGCTTCGCCGAAAACCAAGGGCACACTGGCTGGCTGCATCTGTTGCGGTTTTTCAGTGAAGCCCTTTTTGTACGAATAAAAGCAGTGTTTCGCGAACGGCTGCATGAATTGAGACTGACATGGCAAAACGGGACTTCTACGAGATTTTGGGTGTACAAAAAAATGCCACGGACGATGAGCTGAAAAAAGCCTATCGAAAAATGGCCATGAAGTATCACCCCGACCGCAACCCAGACAGCAAGGATGCGGAGGCCAAGTTCAAGGAGGCCAAAGAAGCCTATGAGATGTTGACTGACCCCAAGAAACGTGCGGCCTATGACCGGCACGGCCATGCGGGTGTGGACCCCAATATGGGTGGCGGCGGTGCGGGTGGCTTCTCCGATTTCTCAGACGCCTTCGGCGATATTTTTGGTGATATTTTTGGTGGCCGCGCAGGTGGTGGTGGTTCTCGCCAGTCGCAGATGTACCGTGGTTCAGACTTGAAATACAACATGGAAATTACGCTGGAGCAGGCGGCCAAAGGTTTTGATACCCAGATTCGCGTGCCGGTGTGGGACAACTGCGGTACTTGCGCAGGCAGTGGTGCCAAGCCAGGCACCAAGCCTGAAACCTGCTCCACCTGCGGTGGATCGGGTGCGGTGCGCATGACCCAGGGGTTTTTCAGCGTGCAGCAAACCTGCCCGAAGTGCCACGGCACCGGCAAGATGATTCCGCACCCATGCCACGACTGTGAAGGTTTGGGCCGCAAGAAAACGAATAAAACCCTGGAAGTGAAGGTGCCCGCTGGTATTGACGACGGTATGCGAATTCGTTTGAGCGGCAAGGGCGAGCCCGGCGTGAATGGCGGTCCAGCTGGCGATTTGTATGTTGAAGTGCACTTGAAAGAACATGCGGTTTTTCAGCGTGACGGTGATGACCTGCATTGTGAAATGCCAGTTTCATTTGCTGCGGCGGCATTGGGTGGAACCATCGAAGTTCCTACTTTGGGTGGTAAAGCTTCATTTGATATTCCTGAAGGTACGCAAACAGGTAAAACGTTCCGTTTGCGTGGCAAGGGCATCAAGGGTGTGCGTTCATCCTACCCTGGTGATTTGTTCTGCCATATTGTGGTGGAAACACCGGTGCGTTTGTCTGAGCGTCAAAAAGAACTGCTTAAGGAGTTTGAGCAGTCTTGTACAGCCGATGGTGACAAGCACTCACCAAGGGCTAAGGGCTGGATGGACAAGGTAAAGGACTTTTTCGGCTAAGCCAGCCGTTTGATTTGGCTTGCGGCTAGTGATCTTTGCGGTTTGGGTGCTACACCACCTTGCCTCAGCAATACTTCTCAATCCGGCTTGATGCCTCTGGCTTGGGGCATGCGAAACGCTTAAGCGTCTTCGCATCGGTTCCTGGCGGAACCGCCCCGCGCTGCGAAGCCGCCGGGAAGTATTGCAAAGCCGGCAAGGCTGTGTAGTACCCAAACCTCACATTGCTCGCAGCTAAGGCTCGCAAGTCGCTCAGCATACAAATATTGTCCGATGGCCTATGCCGGAACGATACTGCCTGCTCCGCTGTCGCCCGTGGCCTCGTAGCCCAGGCGAACATAGATGGGTGCAAATGGTTCAGCCTGTGTCACTTTCACCAAGCCTTCGCGGGTCAATTCAAGCATCGCGATGAAGTTGACCACCACCACAGGTACGCCACGTTCAATGTCGAACATGTCGAAAAACTCAACAAACTTCTGGGTTTGAAGACGACGCAAAATCATGGTCATGTGCTCACGCACTGACAGTTCTTCGCGAGAAATAGTGTGTGCTTTTACCAGAGAAGCGCGGCGCAAAATCGCCTGCCAGGCATCGCGCAGTTCTTCGGGGTTCACGTCTGGGAAGCGCTCAACGGTATTTGGGTCGTGGAAGGCGTGTGCAATCCAGAAATCCCGGCCAACCAGTGGCACCTTGTCGAGTTCTTGGGCCGCCAGCTTCATTTGTTCGTATTCAATCAGGCGGCGCGCCAACTCGGCACGGGGGTCCTCCGCTTCTTCCTCACCATCTTTGGGAATCACGGGCAACAGCATGCGAGATTTGATCTCGATCAGCATGGCGGCCATGAGCAGGTATTCGGCGGCCAGTTCAAGGTTGCGGGTACGAATTTCTTCAATGTAGGTGAGGTACTGGCGGGTCAACTCCGCCATTGGAATGTCCAGAATATTGAAGTTTTGCTTGCGAATCAGGTAAAGCAGCAAGTCCAGCGGGCCTTCAAAGGCCTCCAGAAATACCTCCAGTGCGTCTGGGGGTATGTACAGGTCTTTGGGCATGTTGAACAGCGGTGCGCCATACAAGCGCGCCAGCCCAACTCCATCCACCGTATCGGGGGTGCTGTCGTTGGGGTTCAGTACGCTGATGTCGTCGAGTTCGCTGCTCAAAGTGGCTGCACTTTATTTGCTTTGATACACATAGGGTTTCTGTGCAACCTTGGCTTCCTTAAAGCCTTCTTGAAGCTTCTTGTCCAGTTGCTTGTCCCACAGCAGGGCTCTGCCTTTTTGCTGCTCATTTTCCAGGTGAGGGCGCTCGTTTTTGAGTTGGGCCAGAAACTGGGTTGCTTCAGATTCGTATTGCATGATGGCGTGCCAAATAAATGGTTTTTAAAGGATATTTCTATTTTATCAGGCGCCGGCCTGATCCTCGATGGAAATTGCATGGGCGTGTGCCATCGCTGCAGAAAAGTCGATTTGTATTTGCCCGGCTTGGAGTTGAGCCACGAAACCGCTGCGTTTGAACAGGGATAGCGCCTGACTGTTCAATCCGCAAAAGATCAGTGTGTGACCCGCACGCTGTAAATCATCGTTCAGTTCTTCAAGGCATTCCAGCGCTGTAGTGTCGATTGAAATGGTTTGATGAAGGTCGAGGATCAAAATTTTGGTCGATTTTCCGGTGTTCAGAATCAGGTTTTCAATTTTTCCTACCACTGCGAAGAACAGGGATCCATAAATTTTATAGGCCGTAATTCCTCGCGCCCTGTCTTCATCTTTCAGGTAGACAGGAATGAATTCTGTGAGGGTTGAAACCCGATAGATAAAAAAAACGCCTGCCAACACCAAGCCCACCTGTACTGCTACCGTGAGGTCGACAATCACCGTAAGAAGGAAAGTGGCCAGCATGATGACCTTGTACACGGTTGTGTACTGTTTTAATTTTGGAAATTCACGCCATTCTCCCATGTTGTAGGCCACGAACATTAGAACGGCCGAGAGCACTGCCAATGGAATGTGAAACGCCAGTGGTGATGCCACCAGCATAATGATCAACAGCACCAATGCGTGAATAATTCCTGCTACAGGGGAGTTTCCTCCTGATCGGATATTAGTGACTGTTCGGGCGATGGTGCCCGTGGCGGGCATGCCGCCGAACAGGGGCGAGGCGATATTGGCCAAACCTTGGGCCATCAATTCCTGGTTGGGGTCGTGTTTTTCGTGAGTAATGCCATCGGCCACGCGCGCGCAAAGCAGGGATTCAATTGCGCACAGAAATGCGATGGTCAAGGTGGGGCCGATCAGGGTTTGCACGCTGGCGATTTCAATGGATGGCCATGACAGCGTGGGCAGACTTCTTGGAATTTCGCCGAACTTGCTGCCGATTGTTTCAACATTCAAGCCCAGGATGTAAGCCACCAGTGTGCCCATGACCAACAGAATGACTGAGCCTGGAACGCTTTGAAGTATTTTCGGGAATGTACCTTCAGTGCGCCCTCGGCTGAGCATGGAAAATAGTTTTGGCCACAGGAAAAGGAATGCGAGGCTGACGCTGGCCAAAAGGAACGCGGACCAGTTGAGGCCGGGAATGGCTTGAATCAATGCCCAGTTCTTCTCAAAAAAATTGCTCTGAGTCACGTCGATGTTCAAACCAAAGAAGTCTTTGATTTGTGACAGGGCAATTAGGACCGCAATTCCGTTTGTGAAGCCAATTACAATGCTGACGGGAATGAGCCGAACCAAGCTGCCAAGGCCAGTCAGGCCCATGAGAAACAGCAGCGCCCCCGCCATGAGTGTGCAGACAATCAGATTGGCCACACCATATTGGTTGACGATCCCGAGCACGACTACGATAAACGCACCAGCAGGGCCGCCGATCTGAACGCTGGAGCCACCAAAGGCGGAAATAATGAAGCCCGCTACGATTGCGGTAAACAGGCCGGTTTGTGGCTCAAGCCCACTGGCGATTGCAAACGCCATGGCCAACGGCAACGCCACTACCCCCACGGTAATACCGGCGCCCAAATCTTTCAAAAAACGCTGGAAGTTGTATCCCTGCAAGCTCTCAACAATTCGTGGTTTGAATGGCTTGAGCGTTTTGAAAAATTGAGGCGTGGCCATGGTTTCCTTTTAGCTGATCTTCATTCCTGGCGTCAGTTTGCCCGAGGCGGTGAGTGTGCTCAGCGCAGTATCGTCGTCGCTGGCAGCGCACAACACCATGCCTTCAGAAAGCCCAAACTTCATTTTGCGTGGCGCCAGGTTGGCGACTACCACCACATATTGACCAAGCAGTTGCGCTGGTTGATAGTGCGCGGCAATGCCGGAAAAAATATTGCGTGGCTTTTCTTCGCCAAGGTCAACCGTGAGTTGAAGCAGCTTGGTCGATCCTTCAACCGCTTTGCACTCTTTCACCAAGCCAATTCGCAGATCGATCTTTGCGAAGTCATCAATGTTGATGAAATCATCTGACGCGTTGTTTGCGGTCTGATTGGCAGGTTTTTTGCCATCGGTTTTTACCGGAGCAGTTGCGGCAGGAGCCAATGATTGTTTGTTGGCTTCAATCAATCCATCAATCTGTTTTTGGTCCACACGCTGCATCAGATGCTTGAAAGCCTGCACAGGTGTTGAACTGCTCAGCGGTGTGTTCACGTCGGCCCACGTCATTGGGGCAACACCCAGAATACTCTCGGCATTGCCAGCCAGCACCGGTAGCACGGGTTTCAAATACAGGGTTAGCAGTCTGAATGCCTCCAGACAAATCGAACAGGCGGTTTGCAATTCAACCTGCTTGTCCGGGTTCTTTGCCAATTCCCATGGCTTTTCCTGATCTACATAAGCGTTGACTTTGTCGGCACAGGCCATGACTTCGCGAATGGCTTTGCCGTACTCACGTTCGTCATAGTGCGTGGCAATTGTTGCGGCTTGGGCGCGAATCTCTTCAAGCAAGGGATGTTGCATGGCTGAATCCAGAACGCGGCCTTCAAAATTCTTCACCAAAAAGCCTGCGCTACGGCTGGCAATGTTGATGTATTTGCCAACCAAATCGCTGTTTACGCGCGCTGTGAAATCGGTAAAACTCAAGTCCAGGTCTTCCATGGTGGAATTGAGCTTGGCTGCAAAGTAATAGCGCAGCCACTCCGGGTTCAAACCTTGTTGAATAAAGCTTTCCGCAGTAATGAAGGTGCCGCGGCTTTTGCTCATTTTTGCGCCGTCGACAGTCAGGAAACCGTGTGCGTTGACCTTGGTGGGCGTGCGCAAACCGGCAAACTGAAGCATGGCGGGCCAGAACAGGGCGTGGAAGTAAAGAATGTCTTTGCCGATGAAGTGAATCATTTCGGTGTTGGTGTCGGCTTTCAGGAATTCCT
>JAHJCM010000191.1 GCA_018812945.1 Gammaproteobacteria bacterium
GTGGCGGGTTTTTTGTTTTTGCGACCTGTGAGTAGATTCGAACGAACGGAACCAGAAAACAAAAAACCGCCTTGAGGGCGGTTTTTTGCATTCAGTCACATCAACGACTGATTATTTGTAGAGCACGCCTGGCAACCACATGCCGATTTGTGGGAACACATACAGCACGAACATGGCGAAGATCTGGATAAACATGAACGGAATCATGCCCAAGAAGATCTGATTCAAGGTAACCCCAGGTGGCGACACACCTTTGAGGTAGAACGCAGCCATAGCGACAGGTGGCGACAGGAAGGCGGTTTGCAGATTCAACGCAACCAGCAAGCCGAAGAACAGTGGGTCTACATCAAAATAGGGCAGCAAGGGAATAAAGATCGGCATGAAAATCACGATGATCTCAGTCCATTCCAGTGGCCAACCTAACAAGAAAATAATGACTTGGGACAACAGTAGAAACTGGATTGGCGTCAGACCAAGCGAAAGAACCCACTGTTCGACTAATTCCTGGCCTCCCAACAAAGCAAAGGCAGCCGAAAAGATGGACGACCCCACGAACAGCCAGCACACCATTGCAGTGGTCTTGGAGGTGAGGAAGACAGATTCACGTAGTACCGGGAATGAAAGTTGTCGATACCCCGCAGCGAGGAACAATCCACCAAAAGCACCAACTGCAGCGGCCTCTGACGGTGTTGCCAAGCCAAAAACAATACTACCCAATACAGCAAGGATCAAAATTGCCAAAGGGAAGAACGAGGTGAGAAGCATTTTAAATACTTCAAGACGTTCGAAACTCAATCGCGCATAGTAATAAACTAACACCGCCACTACAACTAGAAGTGAAATCCAGAAATTCATGGGTGCGGGGTTAGACTTCGGCTCTTCCGCAGCTTTCTCGACTGGTGCTGCTGGTTCTTCAACAACGGGTGCGGATTCCGTGGTTTCCGCGCCCGCAGGTTCGTCAAACCCAAAGTCATACTTGCTTTCGCTGGAATCCTGATATTCAGATCCGAAACTTACAAGACCTGATGTGTCAAACGCGGCCTCCTTTGGTGCTGTCAGGGAGGAATAGACCAGGCCAAGAATGAAAGCGGCAAATATGGCTGGTAACATCGCTACAAACAACTGATTTGCAACCTGTGTGGCGCTGAGGTTTCCCTCACGACGCCCTTTCAGTCCGTTGACCAATGCTGATACGGCACGGCTGCTTCCGTAGGTACGCTTCAGTGAATCTAGCACTGGGCTTAGCGCGACCTTTCGGTCTTCTTCAGACAGGGGAGGGGCACATTTGGGATTAATTTTGGCGCGAATGATGATGTAGGCGATGTACAGGCCTGTCAGCATCAAACCAGGGAAAAATGCGCCCGCGTACAGCTGAACCACGGAAACACCCGCAGTGGCGCCGTACACAATCAATAGTACCGACGGGGGAATCAAGATTCCCAAGCAACCACCTGCGGTGATTGCGCCAGCAGCCATTTTGGTGTCGTAACCGGCTTTCAGCATGCTTGGCATGGCCAGCAGGCCCATCAAGGTAACCACTGCGCCCACAATACCCGTAGCCGTTGCAAAAATTGCGCAGGTTACCAACGTGGCTACACCCAGGGCCCCAGGTAACCTGGCTAAGGCGAGGTGTAATGATTTGAAGAGCTTTTCAATCAAATTGGCGCGCTCAACAAGATAGCCCATGAACACAAACAAAGGCACGGAAATCAACACGTCGTTGGTCATGACCTTGTAGGTGGACTGGACCATGAGATCCAACGTGTGCTGAATATTTCCGTCATAGGCGAAATAGGTGAAAATTACGCCCATGCCCATCAGGGTAAACGCGGTGGGGAAGCCGAGCATGATGGCTACAACCACGAGCGACAACATGAGTAGCCCGAGGTGACCGTTGGTCATCTCAGAGGGTGCTGGCATTGCAATGGCGACTCCGATCAGGATCACCGCCATGATGGCAATACCAAAATATAATTCTTTTTTCATGATGATTCCTGTTATTTCTTGCCAAGAGTCGCTTTCAGCTTCTCTACGTCCACTTCTTCAACGTCATCTTCACGCTTGGGCCAAGCACCATTTTTGATGCACAGTGCGCAACGAAGTACTTCGACGATGCCTTGCAATAACAAAAAGAAACCAGCGAGAGGAATGAAAGCCTTGAAGGGATAAATGGGCGGTCCATCGGCGGTGATAGAGGACATTTCCTTAATGGCCCAGGCTTCGTCAGCGAATGTGTAACCCGCGTAGGTCAATGCGATGATGCCGGGGAAGAAAAATATGAAGTACAAAATCAGATCAAGAGTGGCTTGTGTTCTGGGTTCCAGAAAACCATACAGGATGTCGCCACGCACATGGCCGTTGGTAGCCAGGGTATACGCACCCGCCATCATGAACAGGATGCCATACAGAATGTAGGATGCGTCGAACACCCAGGGGTTCGGGTGGTTCAGCGCGTATCGCGTGAATACCTCAAACACAATAATTCCGGTCAACAATACGATGGTCCAGGCAAAAAGATGACCAATCTTGGTAGAAATTTTGTCGACCAAATGAAGGAAAGCTAACATGGGGTGAACCTCGGGTTCGGTTAAAAAAAAGCCAACACCCGTTGTGCAGGTGCTGGCTTTCTATCTAGGGGTACATTACTTCTTTTGAGCGTAGAACGCCTGTGCCATTTTGAAGTCGACGGATGTGTCGGCTTGCCACTTGGCTGCACGTGCAGCAAATGCACGCTGCGATTCAAACACTTTCTTGAACATTGGATTTGCCGCAGCTTTTTCCTTTGTTACTTCATCCCAAGCTTTCAACTGCGCTTTCAAGATGCTGTCGGGTGTCTTGAAGAACTTGACGCCCTGCTTGCTTTGCATTTCTGCATAGTCTTTGGAATAGCGATCGACTGCTTTCCAGCTCATGTCGGCAGAAGAGGCCTCTGCAGCGTTCGCAATGATCGCCTTGATTTCAGCTGGCAGCTTGTTGTACTTGGTCTTGTTGAACATGATCTCGAACTGTTCAGAAGACTGGTGGAACGATTGCAACATGCAAACTTTAGATACGTCTGGGAAGCCCAACAGACGGTCAGAAGATGCGTTGTTGAATTCAGCAGCATCTAGCAGGCCACGGTCCATCGCAGGAACGATTTCGCCGCCTGGCAACGCGTTAACAGCCACGCCCATCTTGGTAAACATGTCAACTGACAAACCTACGGTACGGAACTTCAGGCCCTTCAAATCTTCAGGTTTGGTCACTGGCTTTTTGAACCAGCCCAAGGGTTGTGTTGGCATTGGACCAGACATAAACGACACCACGTCCACGTTCAGGTCGCCGTAAATTTCTTCCAGCAGTTCTTTACCGCCACCGTATTTGTGCCAGGCCAGCAGCATGTTGGCATCCATGCCGAACGAGGGGCCAGAGCCCCACAGCGCAACCGCTGGGTTCTTGCCATACCAGTAGGCGATCACGCCGTGGCCACCATCCAAAGTACCCTTGCTCACTGCGTCCAGCAAGTCGAAAGCTTTTACCACTGAGCCAGCTGGCAGTACTTCAATTTTAAGGCGACCACCAGTCATGCTGTTCACCTTGTCGGCAAAGTCAACCGCATACTCGTGGAAAATATCTTTCTGGGGCCATGTGCTCTGGAAGCGCATGTTCACTGTTTGGGCAGTGGAAATCATGGGGAACGCCATGGCGCCTGCACCTACTGCAGCCACTGATGTGCCTTTGATAAAATCGCGGCGCTTTTGGTTGTTCACTGAGTCAGTCATTTTGCCTCCTTAAATTGATTTAGCTTTCGACTGTTGTTTTTGGTTTTACTTTTCGAACCTGCATTGTGATAGCCACCCACTTGTAACTAAATAGGAGCAAACCCTTATCCGGGCAGCTTTTATGCACCATTTCAGGTCAGGATTTACCCTGTATTTCCGCCTTCAGAATTTCACTTTATTTTGCAATCGTTGCAAATCCTTATAAAACCTCCCAATAACTGTCCGTATTGCTACTACAAAATTGTGAACTAATCGAAAACCGACTCTAATCAGTGAATTCGGGCATTGGGCTTGCAGTGAAGGGGAATGATTTCAATCAAGAAGGACCCTTTCATGAACACATTGATCAAACTCATTTCGCTTCTTGTGATCGTCGCTTCAGCGGCTTGTAGTTCAGATGAAACAGCTTTTACAGGGGCACCCGGAGGTTCAAGCGGCTCTCCGACCGATCCAGCAGAAGGCGGCGAAGACCCAACAGTAGAAAATCCCGAACCAGAGATTTTTGTGGATAAGTCACTGCGACCACCTGCAGAATTTTTTGAGTTGGTGGAAGCAGACATGCAAATGGTGCATGACACATTTGCTGGTCGAACAAAAATGCGGGATGGAAGCACTTTGACCTGCGAAGCATTGACCAAAATGTACATCGAGCGAATTTTTATGTACAACGACAATCCGCAACCCAATGGTGGCCTGCCGATTAGTGCGGTATTGGCGATTAATCCGCAAGCGTTGGAAATCGCAAAGGGACTGGATGCACAATACGCCGCCGATGGTGGTGTAGGCGATCGCTATTTGCATTGCATGCCTGTGTTGGTAAAAGACAATTACGATACAGCTGACCATCCGTCCACTTCGGCGTCCTATTCCATGTTGGGTCATCAGGCGGGGGTTGATGCACCCTCTGTGGCCGGTTTGCGCAAGGCTGGCGCCGTTATTTTGGGTAAGGCGCATCAAGACGAATTTGCGTATTTCACCACCGGGTTTTCAGGGCGTACTGTGCTGGTAACCAATCCATACAACACACAAGAGAGTTCGGCGGGTTCCTCGTCTGGGTCCGGTGCTGCGCTGGCCTCCAATTTCGCGATTGGAGGCACAGGTAGCGATACTTGTCAGTCTATCCGGCACCCGTCATCGGTCAGTGGACTGGTGGGAATTCGACCCAGTATCGGGGTTATTTCACGCAAGGGAATTTTTCCGCTTTCACATATCCGTGACACCGGTGGGCCAATGACACGTTCAGTGCGAGATTCTGCGTTGATGTTGACGGCCATGGCGAGCATTGATCCTGTGGATGATCCGGACACTACTTTGTTTAAAGCTGAAGACCGTCCCGACACTTACCTTCGTTTTCTGGACCGTGACACGCATGGGGTGAAAGGCAAGAAAATTGGGGTGCTGCGCCAACTAGGTACCAGCACCACGCCCGCGGGAACAGGTGAGCAGGGCGCTTTGATTGCTCAAGCTGTGGCCAAGATGCGTGAAATGGGCGCCGAGGTCTATGAGGTGTTCCTGCCAAGTTTTCAGAATCGTGGTGGCGGCTCAACGCACTACGACACCAACCGCTACTTTTTTGAGTTTGTGCGTGATGGTGGGAAAAGCCCACGGAAATGTTTGAGCAGCGCGTTTTTCGCGAGCAACCCCGATGTATTGCCCAATTGTGGCACCACTGAAGGCATTCTTGAAACCTTGCGGGTGGGACCACGCACGGCTGGACTTGTTGCAGTAAGTGCCTCTGGGGATCCCGGTGGAAAACCCACACAAGCCCAAATCGATGCCATTGCACTGGAACGCGATTACGTGACCAAGGTGATGAATGGGGAACTGGACGCCTTGGGTGACAAACAGGCCATGGTGCTGGATGCCCAGGGCAATGCAGTCCAGGTCAAGCTTGATGCACTGGTGTTGTCGCCAGGCCCGACGGGTGGGCGTACTTGCGATTTCGGCTCAACCACGCAAATGGGCTCGATCGTGGTGCCAGTGGGTTTTGATTCACAGGCAGGAACCCCAAGAGGCATGGAAATTTTCGTGAGGCGTTTTGATGAAGGCACAGGATTGGGAATTGCATTTGATTTTGAGCAGGCTACGTTGCACCGCCGTGCGCCGGACATTGCAGCGTCACCCCTGTATGCAAACCAAACTATTGGTGAATTCAACAGCCGTGCGCAAATGGCCTTGATGAAGGCACAGTTCGAGGCGCCCGAAGATTTGCCTGTGGAGACTTATGTACAGGCTTTGAGGGATTTGACTGGATTGTAATGAATGTAAGCGTCAATAAAAAAACCGCTGTGGTTAATGAAACCACAGCGGTTTTTTATCGGGCATTAAATCAAGCTGAGGCGGTTTGTTTTTCTCCAGCTTTTTTCTGTTCACGCAGTTTGCCTATGCTTTCTACTTTGCGCTGTTTCTCGTGCAGGAAGCTGAGTACCTCATGGCGATAGTGGTTGTAAGTGGGGTCGTCGGCCAGGGCCAAACGGTCGCGAGGTCGGGGTAAGTCAATGTCCAGAATTTGACCAATGGTGGCTGAAGGGCCATTCGTCATCATCACAATACGATCAGACAACAACACAGCCTCGTCCACATCGTGCGTAATCATGACCACGGTGTTCTTCAACTCACTCTGAATTCTCATTACTTCGTCTTGCAGGTGAGCACGCGTCAGCGCATCCAGTGCACCGAAGGGTTCGTCCAACAGTAACACCTTGGGTTCCATGGCCAGTGCGCGGGCAATACCCACGCGTTGCTTCATGCCACCCGATATTTCAGAGGGCAAACGATCCAGCGCATGGCTCATGTTCACCATGTCCAGGTTGTGCAAAATCCATTCACGTTGCTCAGCTTTGCTTTTCTTGCCTTTGAATATTTTTTCAACGGCAATTTCCACGTTCTGATACACAGTGAGCCAAGGCAGCAAGGAATGGTTTTGGAACACCAAGGCGCGGTCAGGGCCAGGTGCGTTCACTTCCTTGTTGTCGACAATCACCACGCCCTCGCTGGCCGTGAGCAGGCCAGCAATGATGTTAAGCACAGTGGACTTTCCGCAGCCCGAGTGGCCAATCAGTGAAATGTATTCACCACGATTCACCTCCAGGTTGATGTCTTTCAACACAGGGTTAACGATACCGTTGCGCTCGAAGCGCATTTGCACCTGGGAAATACTCAAGAAACGATCGCTCATTTTTAACTCCTTGCGTTCTGCATTAACCTGCGGATGTGCCGCGCGTAATTTTCTTGCCCACCCAAGCGACACAGCGGTCGAGGATGAAACCGACGATGCCCACATACACCAGCGCCAAAACGATGTCGCTGATCAGCGAGCTGTTCCAAGCGTCCCAGATGAAGAAGCCAATGCCCACACCCCCAATCAACATTTCAGCCGCAACAATGGCCAGCCAGCTGAGGCCCACACCAATGCGAAGCCCGGAGAATATATAGGGCGCAGCAGCAGGCAGCATGATCTTCCAGAAGTACTCAATGCCGTTGTGTTGAATGACTCGTGACACGTTGCGGTAGTCTTCAGGAATATTGCGGATACCCACTGAGGTGTTGATGATGATCGGCCAAATGGCTGTGATGAAGATCACAAATATTGCAGACGGGTTTCCATCCTGAAACCCAGCCAGTGACAAAGGCAGCCAGGCCAGTGGGGGCACGGTGCGCAGTACCTGAAACAGTGGGTCAAGCCCGCGTAAAGCCCAGGTTGACTGACCCACCAACACGCCCAGTGCAACACCCACCACAACTGCGAGGCTGTAGCCAATCGCCACGCGTTCAAGGCTGGCCAGGATTTGCCAAGCCATGCCCACGTCGTTGCCACCGTTGTCATAAAGCGGATTGATGATCAGTTCCCAGGTATCGGTAATCACTTTGCTGGGGGCAGGCAAGCGCGCACCTTCAGTGCTGCACAGGATTTCCCAGATCAGCAACAAGATGGTCATGACTACGATGGGCGGAACCAACTTGCCCAGGCTCTCTTGCACTTGCTTGAATGCCGCAGTTTCAATGAAAGGTTTGCTTTTCACTTTGTATGCAGTTTGCAAACGTTCTAAGGAGTCAGTGGTCATCATGATTCGAATCCTTTAAAAAATACTCAGGCCTTCAAGGCTTTGATGGTCAAACTGTCGAGGTATGCCTTGGGGTTCTTGGGATCGAACACCTTGCCGTCGAACATTTTTTCAACACCGCGCGAAGTACCGGCGGGGATGGCTGATTTGTCGATTTTCAAAGTGGCGGCTGCCTGGCGCCAAATGTCTTCGCGGTTAACCTGTTTGATCAGGCTTGAAGTATCCAGCTTGGTTGGCAGGTAACCCCAGCGCTGGTTTTCGGTCAGGAACCACAAGTCATGGCTTTGGAAGGGGTACGAGGCCTGGTCTTTCCAGTAGCGCATTTGTTGCGGGCTGTTGGTGACTACGCGGCCAGTGCCGTAATCGAAATCGCCTTTCATACGATCCACGATATCTGTCAGGGGGGCATTGATCCAGCGGCGCTGTGAACAGATGCGGGCCACCTCTTCACGGTTGGCGGGTTCTTCACAGAACATTTGTGCTTCCATTACGGCCATGACCAGTGCTTTGGCTGCATTCGGGTTGGCATCTACCCAATCTTTGCGCATACCGAGCGCTTTCTCAGGGTGGTTTTGCCACAGTTCACTGGTGGTCAAAGCGGTGTAGCCAATCTTCTGGCTGATCAGTTGTTTGTTCCAGGGTTCGCAAACACAGAAGGTATCCATGCTGCCTACCTTCATATTGGCCACCATTTGCGCAGGTGGAACAACGATTGTTGACAGGTCGTTGTTTGGATCTATACCACCGGCAGCCATCCAGTAGCGGATCCACAAATCGTGCGTGCCACCCGGGAATGTCATTGCAGCGCTGACTGCTTTGCCGCCGCCTTTCTTCGCCATCAGTGCTTTTTTGAATTCGCGGGTGTCCGTGCCCACCTTCAAGGATTTGTATTCTTCTCCCACCGAAATGCACTGACCACCCAGGTTTAAGCGAGCAAGAATGTACATGGGCGTTGGAATATTGTTGGCGGTCATTGCGCCGGTGCTAATAAGGTATGGCATGGGGGTAAGGATATGCGCGCCGTCGATACCACCGTTTGCAGATCCCAATACCAAATTGTCGCGGGTGGTGCCCCAAGAGGATTGTTTGAGTACCTCAACATCGGGCATACCGTGCTTTTTGAAAAAGCCCTTTTCAATGCCGACAAACAAGGGTGCTGCATCAGTCAATGCGATGAAACCTAGTTTGGCCTTCGTGGTTTCAATTTTGGAGGACTGAGCCATCACGATAGACGGGGCGCCAAAACCAGCCAGAAGGGTAGAGCCCCACACTGCGGCTGATTGCTTGATAAAAGTACGGCGTGTTTCCGACAGTTCAGTTTTTTTGTCAGTAGGTTTGTTGCTCATCATGTGCGTCCTTAAAAAATCAAACCAAGAAAAAACGGCGCACCCCTCCAAACCTGCCCAAGCAAGTTTGGGATGGACGCCGTTGTCCGGTACTTCAATCACTTCAATGCAATTGACCCGATCCGTCGTTGGTCATGGTCTCAGTACACTCTTAGCAGAATGTGTGCCATGCAAAAAAGGGGTGCACGCTTATGAAATTGAGTTAAATCAGTGCGGGATTCCACACTAATTTTGGTGCGTGGAGCGAGTTTGGTGCAGCGCACCAAATAAATCGGTGCGCTGGTTTTGATGGGTGTGGTGCATGCACCTGTTTGATGTGCGTGTTTCGGTGCTTATTTTTGAAGTGCGCGAATACCCACCCATGCAAAAAACAGGGCGTAAGCCAAATCGATGAGTCCATAGCTTGAATAGAAAAGGGCAAGCAGTGGTGTTTCTTCACGGATGACTGGCAGCATGTCTGATTTGCTGCTGATCCAGATGACCCACGTGTACACGTAGATCGCCTTCTCGAATGCAAATACAAAGCAGATCGCTGGCAGTTGATGCGCTTGTTTGGCCACAGCCAAGTACGCCAGACCCCATACCATCACCATGAACGTACCGAAATCAGAAAAGACTTCGGGTGATAATTTGTGAAAGGCCGTGTTGGTGAAAAACTCGCTGGCGGCGAGCATGCCAAATATATTGGTAAAGCCGCCGGCAATAAAGCCCAGAAAAATGAACCGGTTATTTGCTGTGCTGTTCAAAAGTTGTCTCCGTTTGTTGTTTTGAGTGTTTTTGGATACTACCTGAATACTATATACTTGCGCCCCATGGAGAAGTGCGAGAGCGGCTGAATCGGCCTGACTCGAAATCAGGTAAGGGGGCAACCTCTTCGAGGGTTCGAATCCCTCCTTCTCCGCCAAAAAACAGAAAGCCCCGAAAGGGGCTTTTTGTTTTTGCGGCGGAGATGAGCAAAGCCCCTGCGGGCTTTGCCAGTGACTCGTGAAGCGGCACGCAGGTGCGGCGTGTCAGCCAGGTAATCCGTCTGTCGGCAATCCAGGCAAACCGCCCAATTCACTGCCCAACGCATCGGCACCTGATGAAATACCGCTGCTCAGTGTGCCCAGCAAATCGCCTTCTGGAATTTCCGGCAAACCGGAACCGCCAGCGCCCGAAGTGCAGATTGCAAGGTGTCTGCGCCGCCTAAAATACCGTCGACCAAATCGGCCAGCCCGCCTTCAACTTCAGCGGGAAGGGCAGGTGTGCCGCCATCCAAGCTGTCCAGGTTAGGAACCTCGGTGCCCATTTGGCTCAGTGCACCTTCCAGTACATTGTCGATTTCAACAGCAACATCTCTCAAACCCTGCAACAATTGATCGTAGGGCTCTACCTGTTCGCTGATGGGTTGTGTAACGCCATCGGCCAAATCCACCACGCTGGTGACCAAGCCACCATCTGTGGGGTCTACATTGGGCAGTGCTGAAATCAGTGTATCCAGGCCAAGGTCGGTATTCACAGCCTCTGAGAGGGGGGTGGTGATCGGGCTCAGGGGTTCGCCCAGCGGTGTTTGGTTTACGCCATCGACCAGTTGTTGTACGAGGTCAGCCTGCGGTGTGCCTTCCCCAGTGGTGGCAACCAAAGCATCGTGCACGTTTTCAAGTACACCCAAACCTGTTTGCTCCACTGCAACTGCAATGTTGTCAGGAGTCGATTCAGGGCTGTTCTGGCTGTTTTGTACAGCATCCTGGGTTGGCTGAAGAATGCTTTGTTGCAAGTTGTCCTGAGTCAGGTTTTCAGTGGCAAATTCTTCGAGACTTTGTGGGCTGTCTTGAGAAGAAAACTCACCAGCACCAACGCCCCCAAGGCCACCATTGCCAGCGCTGCTAGTGCCTGTGCTGGTACCCGTTCCAGCATCGCTGCTTCCTGAGTCGCCAGAACCACCTGCGAGGAATGCGCCTGCCGCAACAGCGCCTGCACCAGCCAAACCTCCACTGCCTGCACCCAGAAGGCCCGCTCCAAACAGGCCCGCCACTGCGCCACCTTCGGCGGCTGCCGAATTTTCAGCCAGCTCGGTGGTGAATTCGAAACATTCACCGTCTTCAAGCACCACAATTTGCTGTTGTCCATTCGGGCCAGCTTGCTCACCCAGGCTGAGTTTGCCGTTGGCGGTCATTACACCCGCAGCAGGAATTTGTCCTTCAGTTCCGGGAAACTCGAGCGCCAAACGTCCATTTGCGCCTGTGACCACTTCATCACCCGGCAGCAGGTAATCGCCTGCCTTTACAGCCACAGTTTCACCGTTGCGGCTTACGTTGACTTCGCCTTCAAGGTCTTTGATCAATGCTTGGGGTGCGGCCATGGGTTTGCTCCTGAATTGTTGGATTTGTGTTTAACATCCATCAATTTTGCTAGTACGCCAATTTTTTAATCCTCCAATTAGGGGGAGGGTTCTACCCTCTATTGGTGAATTTGTAATTGACAACGATCGTTGTCAGATATACATTCACACAAGCAAAAATTTTCTGAAAAGGTTCCAGGTATGAGTGAATACACAGTGGTGATCATTGGCAGTGGTTTTGGTGGGCAATGCGCCGCCATCAACCTTAAAAAGCGCGGCATTGAAGATTTCATCATGCTGGAGCGCCGCGATTTTATGGGCGGTACCTGGTGTCAAAATGCTTACCCTGGTGCCGCGGTTGATGTTCAGTCGCTGTTGTATTCCATCGAGAGTGAGCCATACGACTGGAGCCAAATGTTTGCTGAAGGTGCAGAACTTCAGCAATACACCGAGCATGTGATTACCAAGCATGGCCTGCGTGAGAAAACCCGCACCAACAGCAATGTGCAGCGCACCGAGTGGCATGAGAACGAACAACGCTGGTATGTACATTTGCAAACAGGCGATGTGATCAAGGCGCAGTTTGTGATTAACGCCTCCGGTCCCTTGAGTACACCCGTGATTCCGAACTTCAAGGGACGCGATACATTCAAAGGTAAAACATTTCACACCAATGCCTGGGATCAGCAATACAACCACAAAGGCAAGCGGGTGGCCATTATTGGCAGTGGTGCCAGCGCGGCACAGGTTATTCCGGCCATTGCGCCTGAAGTAGGGCATTTGCATGTATTTCAACGCTCGCCCCATTGGGTGCTGCCGCGCCCCGATCGTGTATTCAAACCCTGGCAGCGCGCCTTGCTGAAGGTAGAGCCTATTCGTAAACTGGCACGCGCTGCCATTTACTGGGGGCTGGAAAGCCGTGTTATTGCATTCAAGTACTCTGACTTCGCATTGAAGAACATTGCGCAGCGCGAGGCACTGCACCACATCAAGAAGCAGATTAAAGACCCTGCACTGCGTAAGAAAGTAACACCCGATTTCACCATTGGCTGCAAGCGGATTATTTTGAGCAACACGCTGTACCCAGCATACTGCCGCCCCAATGTCAGCTTGCACGACAAGACCGACGGCATTGCGGAGATTAATGAAACCGGCATCAAGACACTGAGCGGAGAGCAGATTAATCTGGACTGCATTGTGTATTCCACGGGCTACGACGCCACTGACGGGGTAATTTCCTACCCGGTTGTGGGCAAAGGCGGCACCAAACTGGCCGATGTGTGGAATGAGTTTCCACGCGCTTATTTGGGCACCACTGTGCCGCAGTTTCCCAACCTGTTTATCGTGACCGGTCCGAATACCGGTATTGGGCATACCTCAGCAATTTTTGTGATTGAAGCGCAGATGCATTACATTATGCGTGCCATTGCTGAAGTGAAAGCGAAAAAAGCCGCTGCCATTGAGGTGAAGCCGCAAGCCGAAGAGCGCTACACCACCCACATTCACAGCGAGATGGAAAAAACCGTTTGGAAACGCGGTGGTTGCACCAGTTGGTACAAAAGCAAAAGCGGCCATGTGGTGGCCATGTTTCCCGGCTTCAGTTACACCTACCTGCGAATGGCCAGGAATTTCAAGATGAATGACCATGTGTTGCAGGCACCTTTGGCACAGCAGCAGCCTTTACACTCCGATGAATCTGCATTGCTTACAGAAGGAGCTGCTGCATGAAAAATTTCAAAGACAAAGTGGTGGTGATTACAGGTGCAGGTTCGGGCATGGGGCGTTCGTACGCGCTGATGTTTGCCAAACTTGGCAGCAAAGTTGCTCTGTGTGATTACGATGAAAAAGGTTTGAAAGAAACCGAGAAACTGGTGATGCAAGCGGCCAACGTGCAGGTGTATGCCGAGAAGCTTGATGTGTCGAACAAGGCGGGGGTGTATGCATTTGCCCAAGCAGTGAAGGCAGCGCTGGGCAATGCACATGTGATTATCAACAACGCGGGTGTTAGCGGAGAAGGTCGCCCAGTGTGGGCCTTGAGTGACGACAGCTATGAGCGCGTCATGGGCATTAATTTCTGGGGTGTGGTGCATGGCACGCGCGCATTCTTGCCGCAACTATTGGCCAATGGCGAGGGCGCTGTCGTGAATGTGTCGAGTATTTTTGGTTTGGTGGGCACACCGAGCAATTCGGATTACTGCGCCAGCAAATTTGCAGTGCGTGGGTTTACAGAATCGCTGATGGTTGAGCTTTCAAACAGCAAGGTGCAGGTGCATTTGGTGCACCCAGGTGGCATTAACACCAATATTGCCAGCAAGCCCGAGCATGAAAAATTTGCCAAAAAATTCCTGACCACGCCGCCCGATGAAATTTGTGAGTACGTGCTGAAGTGCATCCAGAAAAACGAGCCACGCATTGTGTATGGCAACAATGCTGCACGTGTGTGGTTGGGTTCGCGTTTGGTGCCGTTCAAGCGCATGCGCCACATTCTTTGGCAACAAATGGGGCGCACGCTGAACGCTGAAGATTACAAAGGCATACAGATTAAGTAAGCCCAGTCATATTTACACCACCAGGTAACCGCCATCCACATTGATGCAGGCACCGGTGGTGTAACTGGAAGCCTCGGAGGCGAGATAGAGCACAGTACCCGCCATTTCGCTGGGTTGCGCCACACGATTCATGGGCACATGCTGCAGCAGTGCATTCCGAATGGCGTCGTTGTGTACCAAGGCCGATGCGAATTTTGTATCGGTTGCACCCGGTAACAGCGCATTGACTCGCACCTTCATTGGCGCGCACTCTTTGGCAAAAGCTTTGGTCATTGAAATGACTGCGGCTTTTGTAATCGAATAAATACCCTGGTAGAGGCCGGGAATAACGCCATTGACAGAAGCCACATTAATGATGCTGCCGCCACCATTTTTTGCCATCAGCTTGCAGCCGTGGCTGCTCATGTAAAAGTAACCGCGAATGTTCACATCGCAGGTTTTTTGAAAGGCAGCCAGGTCGGTGTCGTAAATTGGCCCGAAGTGTGGGTTGGTCGCGCCGTTGTTCACCAAAATATCCAGCTTTCCAAATTTCGCTTCAATTTGTTGGGACAGCGCCTCAATCTGGTCCATCTCGCCCAAATGGCAAGCCATGGGCACCGCCTTCAAGCCATCTGCTTGAAATTGCGCAGCAATTTGTTCGCAAGCCTCCTGTTTTCTGCTTGAAATGATCACTGTAGCCCCCTTGGCTGCCAGCAATTCCGCACAGGCCAAACCAATTCCGCGGGTCGCGCCCGTGACCAAAGCCACCTTATCTTGTAAATTGAACAAATCAGTTGTTGTTTTCACATCGTCTCCTTGCAGGCATTTTCTAATTGTTTTTCATCTGAAAAGGTAACATCGCATGGGCTCGGAATTTGAGCAAGACGGCAAGCATATTTTTGTATACGGGTCACTGATGTATTTGCCGGTTTGGGGGCAAGTGGTTCAGGGTGTTTATCCCTGTTTGAATGCCATTGCCAAAGGGCATCAACGCCATGCTGTGCCTGGTGAAACTTACCCGGCCATGGTGCCAAACCCGAGCGCGCAAGTGCAGGGTTTGGTGTGGCTGAATGTGTTGCCAGAGGATGTCACGAATCTTGATGCCTTCGAGGGGCCTGAATATGAGCGCCGCGAAATTGAGGTTGTGCTCAACACCAGTGGCGAAACCTTGAAAGCCGAGACCTACATTTGGTTGAAGCGGGATGTATTGACTGATGAGTTGTGGAGTGTAACCCGGTTCGAGGCCGAGGGTATGCAGGCTTTTTTGAACAAACACGTGGGCAACTGGAACAGCACCGGGCAAAGAAAGTAACAACAAAAAAGGAGATGACCGCATGGGTTTTATCTTGGCACTGGACCAAGGCACCACCAGTTCGCGCGCCATTGTGTTCAATGCGCAGGCGCAAGTGGTGGCCAGTTCCCAGCAAGAGTTTGAGCAAATTTTTCCAAGGGCTGGTTGGGTCGAGCACCGCCCCGAAGACATTTGGAACACGCAGTTGGCTTGTGCCCGGGGCGCGATTGAAAAAGCCGGGCTTAAACCCTCTGACATTGCTGGCATTGGTATTACCAACCAGCGCGAGACCACTGTGGTGTGGAACCGAAAAACCGGAAAGCCCGTGTACAACGCGATTGTGTGGCAAGACCGCCGCACGGCTGCGTATTGCGACAAGTTGCGCGAGCAGGGCAAGGCGGCCTTGATCCGCCGAAGTACCGGGCTGGAACTGGATTCCTATTTTTCAGCCACCAAAGTGAACTGGATTCTGAACAATGTACCGGGTGCCCGTGCGCAAGCCGAAGCCGGAGACCTTGCTTTTGGGACGGTGGACAGTTGGCTGATGTGGAACCTGACAGGTGGGGCAGTGCATGCCACCGATGTCAGCAATGCATCGCGCAGCATGTTGCTGAACATCAAAACACTGAAGTGGGATTCTGAGTTGCTTCAGTTGTTTGACATACCGCCGAGCATGTTGCCACAGGTGTGTGAATCAAGCGGTGAAATTGCGCGGTGTGATCCCGCGGTGTTGGGTGCAGCCATTCCAATCGCAGGTGTTGCCGGTGATCAGCAGGCAGCCACGTTTGGGCAAACTGCGTTCAAACCTGGTGAAGCCAAAAATACATATGGCACTGGCTGCTTTATGTTGATGAACACCGGCACTGAAGTGGTTGAAAGCCACAACCGTCTGTTGACCACAGTGGGTTGGCAGGTGAATGGCCGAACCAGTTACATGCTGGAAGGCAGTGTATTCATGGGTGGTGCGGTGGTGCAGTGGCTGCGCGATGGTTTGGGCATTATCGAAAAATCAGCCGATGTGCAGGCCTTGGCGGCAAGTGTGCAAAGCACCGATGGTGTGTGCCTGGTACCTGCATTTGCAGGCTTGGGCGCGCCGCACTGGGACCCGTATGCGCGTGGCACCCTGGTGGGCATGACCCGCGGTACCACCAAAGCGCATATTGCACGGGCCGCGTTGGAAAGCATTGCCCTGCAAACGGTGGATTTGGTTCAGGCCATGCAGCGGGATGGTGCCAAGCCATTGAGTGAACTGCGCGTCGATGGTGGTGCCTCGAACAATGATCTGTTGATGCAAATTCAAGCCGATTTATTGGGTGTACCAGTGGTACGCCCTACGGTGACCGAAACCACTGCTTTGGGCGCTGCTTATTTGGCAGGCCTTGCCGTGGGTGTTTTCGACACGGAGGAAAGCTTGTTGACCAACTGGCAAGTGGACGCTCGGTTTGAACCCAAGATGAGTATTGATGAACGCGGTGCACTGCTTGATCGCTGGCACCGCGCGGTAGAACGTTCCAAAGGATGGGCAGATGCTTAGTCGTAAGAAGCACCTTGAAACACTGAAACTCAAGGCACAAGAGCAATATGAATGGGACGTGATTGTAATCGGCGGTGGTGCTACAGGCTTGGGCAGCGCAGTGGATGCGGCAAGCCGTGGTTTGAAAGTGCTGTTGCTCGAAGGGCACGACTTTGCCAAGGGCACCAGCTCCCGAGCCACCAAGTTGGCCCACGGCGGCGTGCGTTACCTGGCGCAGGGCAATTTCAGTTTGGTGAAAGAGGCCCTTGAAGAACGTGGCCGCATGTTGGTGAATGCTCCCAACCTGGTTAAGCCCTTGGCTTTTGTCATTCCAGTGCGCAATGTATTCCAGAAACTGTTTTACTGGATCGGCCTGAAAATGTACGACATGTTGGCGGGCAAGCTGGGTGTAGGCCCCACCACCATGATGAAGAAAAATGAGGTATTGCGTGCGGTACCCACCATTTCGCAGCACAAGCTGTATGGTGGTGTGCGCTATTTCGATGCGCAATTTGACGATGCGCGCTTGGCCATTGCCTTGATGAAAACGCTGCACAAGTTGGGTGGTCTCGCCATCAACTACATGCCTGTGACCGGGTTTGTGAAACAGGCCGAAAAAATCAGTGGGGTGCAAGCCCGCGATGAATTCAGCAGCGAGTCTTTTACTTTTAAAGCAAAAGCAGTAATCAATGCCACTGGTGTGTGGGTGGACGACATTCGCAAATTGGATTCAGCCGACTCCAAGCCCATGTTGAGTCCCAGCCAAGGTGTACATGTGGTGGTAGACCAGCACTTTTATCCAGCCAAGGAAGCCTTGCTGGTGCCCAAAACCAGCGATGGTCGAGTACTTTTTGTGGTGCCTTGGTTGGGCAAAACCCTGATCGGCACCACAGACACGCCCCGGAAAGATTCTCCGTGGGAACCCGATGCATTGCCTGAAGAGGTCGATTTTATTTTGAGAACGGCGGGCCAATACCTGGCCAACGCGCCCACTCGCGCCGATGTTCGCAGCGTGTTTGTAGGGTTACGACCATTGGTGAGCGCGGGGGGCGAGAAGCAAAATACCAAGAGCATTTCTCGTGAGCACACAGTAATTACAGCGCCCAGCGGATTGGTGACGATTACTGGTGGCAAATGGACCACTTATCGCAGTATGGCGGAGGAGGTGGTTGATTTGGTGTGTGAACAACAGGGCTGGGTTAACAAGCCGACCCGTACCCGTTACTTGCGTCTGGAAGACGACCTCCCCTTGCGAAAGCCCGGTTCTGCCATTCATGCCAATCTTGATTTGAATGAAGCCGAAATTGCGCAGGCCGTTCTCGAGGAAATGGCAGTGACCATTGAAGATGTGCTGGCGCGCAGAAGCAGGGCGCTTTTACTGGACAGCCAGGCTGCCCTGGCCTGCATGAACGAAGTGCGGTTTGTGTTGCAAAATGAACTGCGTTACAGCGATGAGGAGCTGGATCGCCAAGAGGCAGAATTCCGCAAACTGGTGGCCCAATACAGCCTGTGCGCAGATTGTTAAAGTTTTTTTTAAAAAGAGCAGGCGTGCCCTTGCACAACGGTATTGTTTGGGGCATAATCTCGCTTCTTCACAGCGGCTGTAGCTCAGTTGGATAGAGTACTTGGCTACGAACCAAGGGGTCGTGGGTTCGAATCCTGCCAGCCGCACCAA
>JAHJCM010000192.1 GCA_018812945.1 Gammaproteobacteria bacterium
ACTTTCATGTCATTTTCCTTTTGATTCAGGTATTTAATTCATTTTCGGGAATCCGGTTGCAAAACCGGGCCCACCTTTTAGACGCGCAGAATACGCTCGCCGCGACCAATGCCAGAGCTGCCCGTACGGACTGTTTCCAGAATGGCTGTGCGATCAATCGACTCCAGAAATGCATCCAGCTTGGATTTGTTGCCAGTCAATTCAATGGTGTAGCTTTTCTCGGTGACATCAATGATGCGGCCACGGAAGATATCCGCGGTACGCTTCAGCTCTTCACGCTCTTTGCCCACTGCGCGCAATTTTACCAGCATCAGTTCGCGTTCAATATGCGCACCATCACTTAGATCAACCACTTTCACCACTTCAATCAAGCGGTTAAGGTGTTTGGTGATCTGTTCGATAATGTCATCGGATCCCACTGTCACAATGGTCATACGCGACAGTGTTTCGTCTTCGGTGGGGGCCACAGTCAATGTTTCAATGTTGTAGCCACGGGCAGAAAACAAGCCCACCACGCGGGACAACGCACCCGGTTCGTTCTCGAGGAGAACGGAAATAATGTGTCTCATATTTGCCATCTCCTTTTTACAGTTCTTCCGAACCCAGCAGCATTTCGGACAAGCCCTTGCCAGCCTTGACCATGGGCCACACGTTTTCAGTGCGGTCGGTGATGAAGTCCATGAACACCAACCGGTCTTTGTACTTGCCAAAGGCCTCACGCAATGCCGGTTCTACATCCGACGGCTTAGTGATTTGCATGCCAATGTGGCCATACGCTTCCACCAACTTGACGAAATCTGGCAGTGCATCCATGTAACTTTCAGAATAGCGTGAGCCATAATCCAGCTGTTGCCACTGGCGAACCATGCCCAGATAACGGTTGTTCAGGTTCACGATTTTCGGCGTGAAATGGTACTGAAAGCAGGTGGACAATTCCTGAATGTTCATCTGGATGGATGCTTCACCAGTGATACAGGCTACTTGTGCGTCGGGGTTGGCCATTTGAACACCCATGGCATAGGGCAAGCCCACACCCATGGTGCCCAAACCACCGGAGTTGATCCAGCGACGCGGTTTGTCGAAACGATAGTACTGGGCAGCCCACATTTGGTGCTGACCCACATCCGATGTAATAAAGGCGTCGCCGTTGGTTACTTCCCAAAGCTTTTCAACCACAAACTGGGGTTTGATGAGTTCATCGGACTTGGCGTAGTCCAGGCACTTACGGCCACGCCACTTTTCAACCTGTTCCCACCAGCCTTGCAGTTTGCCCTGGTCTACTCGCTTGCCGCTTTCTTCCAGCAACTGAATCAGATCAACCAACACGTCCTTGATGTTGCCGACAATTGGCACATCCACTTTCACGCGTTTGGAAATGGAAGACGGGTCGATGTCAATGTGAATGATTTTGCGTGGAATGGACGCGAAGTCTTTGGGGTTGCCAATCACACGATCGTCAAAACGAGCGCCGACGGCGATCAGCACGTCACAATTTTGCATGGCCAGGTTGGCCTCGTAGGTGCCGTGCATGCCGGGCATACCCACGAACTTTTTGTCGCTGGCCTTGAATGCGCCCAAACCCATCAAGGTATTGGTTGTTGGCGCACCAACCCACTCTACCAAACGAGTCAGTTCAGCTGAGGCATCACCCAAAATAACACCACCGCCGGAATAGATCATGGGGCGCTCGGCTTCGAGAATCATTTGCACAGCTTTTTTGATTTGCCCCTGGTGACCCTTGACCACCGGGTTGTACGAGCGCATTTTGACTGGCTCGGAGTAATCAAACGTGGTTTTGTGAATGGTGATGTCTTTGGGGATGTCGACCAGCACTGGGCCTGGACGGCCTGTGCGGGCAATGTAAAACGCTTCTTTCATGACACGTGCCAGGTCTTTCACATCCTTTACAAGGAAGTTGTGCTTGACGCAGGGGCGTGTGATACCCACGGTATCGCATTCCTGGAATGCGTCTTGACCGATCGCGTGCGTAGGCACCTGACCAGACAAAATCACCATGGGAATTGAGTCCATGTAGGCAGTTGCAATGCCGGTAACAGCATTGGTCAAGCCTGGGCCTGATGTAACGAGACAAACACCCACCTTGTCGCTTGAACGCGAGTAGGCATCGGCTGCATGCACGGCAGCTTGTTCATGACGTACCAGAATGTGTTCGAAACCGTCTTGTTTGAAGATGGCATCGTAGATGTAAAGAACTGCTCCGCCTGGGTAACCGAAAACGTGCTTGACGCCTTCTTCTTCCAGACATTTGACAACGATTTCCGCGCCGGTATATTCCATTTTAAAAAATCCTGACAAAATCCACGGGACATTGGTCGGATGCCGTCCTGGATCGCATTGCCGTGGGGCACAGGCTTTTTGAAAATGAACAACCTTGTGGGTGTGGACATGTCGCAAAGCGCTGGCGATCACAACCCGATTATGTCGGGCAGGTTGGCCATGGGCTTCTGAACCACAAGTTCAGCGCCCTAGCGCGTCTTTCGCT
>JAHJCM010000193.1 GCA_018812945.1 Gammaproteobacteria bacterium
GCGCCCGCAAAGAAGATTTTGAGATGACTCAAATCTAAAAAACACCAAAACCCATGGATCAATGACCGAACCACAAGCCGACCCCGCCAAAGCGTTTGAAGACCACGCCCCAACGCCGGTCAGGCCCAAGTTTGTTCGGCAATTGGGGCAGTTTTCAGCTGGTCTGTTGATCGCAGCGCTGGTTTTATTTGCGGCGGGTCTGTTCGCCAAAAACCAATCCGACAACATTCGCAATGCGCAGCTGGCCCAAATTAATTTGGTGGAAGGCCTCATACAGCAAGAATTGCTGGCCTTAAATGGCCCCGGCAGCGAGACCATTCAACCCCAAGGGTTGAAGGCTCTGCTGGGTTTGGGGCAACAAGTCAGTCAACAAAACAAAGGCATACAGTGGTTTGGTGCCTTGCACAGCCAAACCTTGCAAGTGTTGTTGACTCAAAGCATTGAAGCACTCTCGCGCCCCGTGGCGGGTGTCAATTCCAGCCTGGAAACCCAGCGCCAGCTTGAAACCCAGCTTCGGCTTGATACACTGCCCAAGCTTGCCCAACTCAAAACACACATTGCCCAAGCCACCAACGGTTATCTGGTGTTGCTGTTTGGCCTGGCCACCTTGCTGGCTACAATCGGCCTTGCCTTGGGCATTCAATGGACTACCCACCGAAAAACGCTTGCCCTGGGTCGGCGTGTGCAAATGTTAAGCCGCGCCCTGCACAGCCAACAAGAAAATGACCAAAAACGTGAAGGCGCCCATGCAGCCCTTGAAGGTGTGCTGAAAGCACTGAACAGCAATCAGCAACTGGAGCACCGTGGCACGCTAATGCAAATTGGCCAGCAACTTGAAGAGTTGAACAACAGCGGACGGGCTGTGTTGCAGTTTGCGAAATCATTTCACCAGTTGTCCGCCCAAGGCACCCAGGTTGTGAAATCAACTTTGAACAGTGAGCAACGCAACACCAAAGCGGAAAGCCACATGGAGATCATGCAAACCCAACTTGAGGGTTTGCGATCTGACATTCGAAGTGCTGCACAAGGCTTGCGAAAGGCTGGAGAAGTGAGCCGACAGCTACTGGGCAGGCTGGATGCCTCGCAAATGGAACTCACCCTGACTGAACCCGAGAACAGTCGGCAATTGCAGCAACTGGTCGAACAAAGCCAACAGGCTTTGAAGGAATCCATTGAAGGATTGGTGTTGGCCAGCCAGAAAATCAATGCGGGTCAGTATGAATCGAACAAACTGGCCGAATACATGGCGGTGAATCAAACCGCTTGGTCCAACCTGCTCAGTCAGGTTGAGCAGGTGGCAGAATCTGCATCGCAAGAATCTGAAAGCGCCTTGCGCCTGGCCAAACGCCTGATGGAAAAAAGCCAGCGTACTGCGCTGGCTTCACCGAACATTCAAGCCGCCAAAGCACCACCGCAACTGCTGCCCTGACCCGCCGTACAGCCGTAGCAATGGTCGCCCACTACCACATCAATTGAGTCCAGCGCGGTTTGCGTTAAATCAGCCAATGTGAGCGCCCTACCCTGTGAATCGCGAACCGGCCAACCCAATTGCTGGTTGAAGTCGCAATCGTACAGCGTACCTTCGTAGTCAACCGACACCAGACTGCGACACATCACAGCTGCCAAATTGCTTTCCCGGTATGCCCCTTTCAGCGTATTCATGTAAGTCTCGAACGTGCCCTTGCTGATCAAAGTGCTGCCAAAACGGGCAATCGGCATGTTGGTAATCGTCACCAAACCGGTAAAGCGTATGCCAAATTTCTCGAACAACACAGCCTTGTAATCGGCTTCCAGCGCTTCTTGCGGGGGTGGCAAAGAGGGACCCTGCGGATTGAACACCAATGTTAAGCGCAGCTTGTCGCCGTAGCCCAAGGCATTCAGCTTTTGCAGGCCTGCAATGCTGGCATCGAATACGCCTTTGCCGCGTTGCTTGTCCACATTGTCCTCAAGGTAGCAAGGCAAGGATGCGAAAATTTCCACTTCATTTTCAGCAAGAAACTCAGCCAAGTCCTCATAACCAGGTTCGCTGAGGATAGTCAGGTTGCACCGGTCAATCACATGCACACCCGCCTTGCGGGCCGCCACCACCAAGCGCTTAAAGCGTGGGTTCATCTCGGGTGCGCCACCGGTCAAATCAAGCTTTTTCACCCAGCCCTGATTCATCAGGGTAATCAACTGGTCAATTTGCTCGTCTTGCATCAGCTCGGTGCGGTTTGGGCCGGCATTCACATGGCAGTGTGTACAGCTTTGATTACAAAGATAACCCAGGTTGACCTGAATGGTTTCCAGGTTCAAGCGCTTCACGCTAGGGAAGGTGGTACTTTTCAACAAATGAACTACTGAGTGCATGTAGGCTCCGGTTTCTGTGCGCCGCGCGGTTATTTCGTTTTCAGATAATGAGAGAATCAATGCTCGGAAGCAAGATTGATGCAGTTTATTTATCGCGTTAATCGATAGTAACAAACTTACACAAGCTCATTCGCTCAAGCCATGATTCAAGTTACAGTCAACGGTGAAAATCGTGAAATGCCCGAGAACAGCACTGTGGCGCATCTTGTGGAAAGCCTCAAACTGACCGGCAAGCGCATCGCTGTCGAACTGAACGGCGAAATTGTGCCCAAAAGCCAGCACGCCACCACACCATTGAACGCCGGGGCCAGCCTTGAAATTGTGGTTGCGGTAGGCGGCGGTTAAACAATCAGGAGCAGTACCCCATGAATACCCCAATCGAGAAGAACAACGACACCTGGAAAGTTGGCAGTCGCGAATTCACCAGCCGTTTGCTGGTGGGCACCGGCAAATACGCCAGCCTGGATGAAACCCGTGAAGCGATTACTGAAAGCGGCGCAGAAATTGTGACTGTAGCCATACGCCGCACCAACATTGGCCAGAACGCCGGAGAAGCCAGCCTGCTCGATTACATTCCTCCCAGCAGGTTCACCTACCTGCCCAACTCGGCTGGTTGCTACACCGCCAAAGATGCGGTGCGTACCCTGCGGCTTGGCCGCGAACTGCTGGATGGCCACAACCTGTGCAAACTCGAAGTGCTTGGCGACCCCAATAATCTGTACCCCGACATGGAAGAAACCTTGATTGCGGCCAAAGAACTGGTGGCCGATGGTTTCGACGTGATGGTGTATTGCTCAGACGACCCAATTTACGCCCGTAAACTTGAAGATGTGGGTTGTTTGGCCATCATGCCCTTGGCCTCACTGATCGGTTCAGGCATGGGCATTTTGAACCCCTGGAACATCAACCTGATTCTGGAAAAAGCACAGGTACCCGTGATTGTGGATGCCGGTGTGGGCACGGCGTCCGATGCCGCCATCGCCATGGAACTGGGTTGCGCTGGCGTGCTAATGAACACCGCCATTGCCAAGGCACAGAACCCGGTTCAAATGGCCCGTGCCATGCGTTTGGCCACGCAGGCCGGTCGCGAGGCCTTTCTTGCAGGTAGAA
>JAHJCM010000194.1 GCA_018812945.1 Gammaproteobacteria bacterium
CAATGCTGGTGTGATCAACCCGGCCAGCAAGAACTAACGCAATTACTGGGTGTGTGAAGGTGAAATTCCGGAAACACCAGAACAGTGGTTCAAGAAAGCAAAAGAATTACCTGGCAGTTGGTGGAATGATTGGGCGCAGTGGCTTGAGCCCATGAAAGGGGGCGAAGTAAAAGCGCCCGCCAAGCCTGGCAATGCGAAATACAAACCGATTGAGCCCGCACCTGGACGATACGTCAAACAGCGAGCCGTATAAAAACCTGTAAGGAGAGTTGACATGACTGAAGTGGTAATTGTGGCTGCGGGCCGAACCGCACTGGGCAAGTTTGGTGGATCACTGGCAAAAATTTCTGCGCCAGAATTGGGTGCCCATGTGATTAAAGGTTTGCTTGATAAAACAGGCGTGAAAGGCGAGCAAATTTCCGAAGTGATTTTGGGCCAGGTGCTTACAGCGGGCTCGGGTCAAAACCCGGCGCGCCAAGCGGTGATTAAGGCAGGCTTGCCGGTGAGTGTTCCCGCCTTGACCATCAACAAAGTGTGTGGTTCTGGCCTGAAGGCTGTGATGTTGGGCGCACAGGCGATTGCCTGCGGCGATGCTGAAATCGTGATTGCCGGTGGACAGGAAAACATGAGCGCTGCGCCCCATGTGATGATGGGTAGCCGCGATGGCTTCCGCATGGGCGACGCCAAGTTGGTAGACAGCATGATTGTGGATGGCCTGTGGGACGTGTACAACCAATACCACATGGGTATTACTGCCGAGAATGTGGCCGAGAAGTATGGCATTAACCGTGCCGAGCAAGACGAGTTCGCGGTCAAAAGCCAGAACAAGGCTGAGGCTGCGATTAAGGCTGGCCGTTTCAAGGACGAAATTTTCCCGCTAAGTATTCCCCAGCGCAAAGGCGACCCTTTGGTGTTTGACACCGACGAGTTTCCGCGTTTGGGTGCCACCTTGGACAATATGACATCGCTCAAGCCAGCTTTCAAAAAGGACGGTAGCGTGACTGCGGCCAACGCCTCTGGTTTGAACGATGGCGCCGCCGCCGTAATGCTGATGAGCGCCGCGAAGGCTAAAGAATTGGGTTTGCCCGTGTTGGCCAAAATTCAGGCATACGCGAGCGCGGGTCTGGACCCCACCATCATGGGCATGGGGCCTGTTCCTGCTTCCAAAAAATGTCTGGAAAAAGCGGGTTGGACAGCGGCCGACCTGGACCTGATGGAAATCAATGAAGCCTTTGCTGCACAGGCCTGTGCAGTGAACAAGGAAATGGGCTGGGATACTGCCAAGATCAACGTGAACGGCGGTGCGATTGCCTTGGGCCACCCCATTGGTGCGTCAGGTTGCCGTGTGCTTGTCAGCTTGATTCACGAAATGAACAAGCGCGATGCCAAGAAAGGTTTGGCTTCTTTGTGCATCGGCGGCGGCATGGGTGTGGCGTTGGCCGTGTCCAGATAAGGTCAGGTAAATTCAAATTAATATAAACAGAGAAGGGATGTGAATCATGAGTGAACCAAAAGTAGCGTATGTAACAGGTGGTATGGGCGGCATTGGAACGGCCATTTGCAAGAAACTGTGTGAGCAGGGCTACCGTGTGATTGCAGGTTGTGGCCCCAATTCGCCCCGCAAGGAAAAATGGTTGGGTGAAATGCGCAGTGCCGGTTATGAAGTGTATGCCAGTGAAGGCAACGTGGCCGATTGGGACAGCACTGTAACGGCGTTTGAAAAAGTGCGTGCTGAGCACGGCACCGTGTCTATTTTGGTGAACAATGCCGGTATTACCCGCGACGGCACTTTTGTGAAAATGAGCCGCGATGATTGGTCTGCCGTGATCGACACCAATTTGAATTCGCTGTTCAACGTGACCAAGCAGGTGATTGGTGGCATGGTTGAACAGGGTTTCGGCCGCATCATCAATATTTCGTCAGTGAATGGCCAGAAGGGGCAGTTTGGTCAAACCAACTATTCCACAGCCAAGGCCGGTTTGCGCGGCTTTACCATGGCGCTGGCCCAAGAAGTCGCGTCCAAGGGCGTCACCGTGAACACCGTTTCTCCCGGTTACATTGGTACAGACATGGTTCGCGCCATTCGCCCCGATGTGCTCGAAAAAATCGTGAACACCATTCCAGTCAAGCGTTTGGGTACCCCTGAAGAAATCGCATCGATTTGTGCCTGGCTGGCCTCCGAGGACTCTGGTTTCTCAACTGGCGCAGACTTTTCTCTGAATGGTGGCTTGCACATGGGTTAATGCTTGTTGCATTTTCGGCAACCAAGTGCCAAAAAGGCGGTATGATGTTGCACTGCACGTTGAAAAGCGTGCAGTGCTTTGTTTTTTGTAAGTGCTTGTTTGTGCTGGGTTGTTTGGCAACCTGTAACACTGGGGCACTGGCATCCAGACCACCCACCCACGCAGGTGCGGCGGCGTATAACACCACAAGAAAGAGATGAGAGGCATGGCTGAAGCAACACGACTGATTAAGAAGTATCCGAACCGACGCTTGTACGACACACAAACCAGCAGTTACATCACGCTAGGTGATGTAAAGCTTTTGGTGCTGGAAAACGAAGGCTTTCAAGTCGTGGATGCGAAAAGTGGCGAAGACTTAACCCGAAGTATTTTGCTCCAGATCATTCTGGAAGAAGAAACAGCGGGTGTTCCCATTTTCACTTCACCCATGCTGTCGCAGATCATTCGGTTTTATGGCAATGCAATGCAGGGGATTATGGGCACCTTCCTTGAAAAGAACCTGCAAGCATTTATGGATATTCAGAACAGCTTTACCGACCAAGGCAAGAATGTTGCGGATGGCAGCCAATTTGCCAACCCGGAATTGTGGTCACAGTTCATGAGTGTGCAAACGCCCGTCATTCAAAGCATGATGAGCAACTACATTGAACAAAGCAAAAACATGTTTGTGCAAATGCAGGATCAGTTTCAGAACCAGACCCGCAGCATGTTCACAAACTTTGGATTTCCCAACCCGGGCGAGTTTCCCGGCATGAGCGGAATGCCAGGCATGCCTGGAATGCCCGGTGCCACCAAAGCAAAGCCGGACCCTACAAAAAAGTAAAACCTGATCATGCAAGACGACACCTTCTCTGCCAAGCGCCCACCGAGTGTGGGCTTTGTTTCTTTGGGTTGCCCAAAGGCCCTCGTGGATTCCGAACGAATTCTGACCCAACTGAAAGTAGAGGGGTACAACGTGTCCGCGTCCTATGAAGGTGCAGACCTGATCGTTGTGAACACCTGCGGTTTTATTGACAGCGCTGTGCAGGAAAGCCTCGATGCAATTGGCGAAGCCATGCACGCCAATGGCAAGGTGATTGTGACAGGTTGCCTGGGTGCCAAGAACGGAAACGAAGGCAAGGAACTGATCACCAGCCTGCACCCCAAGGTGTTGGCTGTTACGGGCCCGCATGCCACTGAAGAGGTGATGCAGGCAGTGCACATACACCTGCCAAAGCCACATGACCCGTTCATCGACCTGGTGCCCGACCATGGCGTGAAATTAACTCCAAAGCACTACGCCTATCTGAAAATTTCAGAGGGCTGCAATCACCGTTGTACCTTCTGCATTATCCCAAGCATGCGAGGCGATTTGGTGTCACGCCCAATCGGTGAAGTAATTCGTGAAGCAGAAAGCCTGAAAAAAGCGGGTGTGAAAGAACTGCTGGTGGTGAGCCAGGACACCTCCGCTTATGGCGTGGATTTGAAGTACCGGACCGACTTTGTGAATGGTCGCCCCGTAAAAACACAGTTTCAGCAACTGGCTGAAGAGTTGGGTGAACTGGGTATTTGGGTGCGCATGCATTACGTGTATCCGTATCCCCATGTGGACCGCGTGGTGCCACTGATGGCTGAAGGTAAAATTTTGCCGTATCTGGATATTCCATTCCAGCATTCACACCCCGATGTATTAAAGCGCATGAAGCGCCCAGCCAGCGGGGAGCGCAATATCGAGCGCATTCGTGCCTGGCGTGAAACCTGCCCCGATATCACGTTGCGCAGCACCTTCATTACCGGTTTCCCTGGCGAAACAGAGGACGAATTCAAGCACTTGCTCGATTTCATTGAAGAAGCGCAACTTGACCGTGTGGGCGTGTTTGCCTATTCACCTGTGGATGGTGCGGTTGCGAATGCCCTGGATAACCCAGTGCCGGAAGAGGTGAAGGAAGAGCGCCGCGCGCGTTTGATGGAATTGCAGGAAAAAATTTCACTGAGCCGGAACGAAGCCAAGTTGGGCAAGGTGATACAGGTGTTGGTCGATGAAACCGACGAAGAGGGCATTGTGGCGCGCAGCAAAGCCGATGCACCTGAAATTGATGGCAATGTGTTTATACCCATGCCAGAAGACAAGGCGCGGCAACCCAAGCCGGGCGACTTTATTAATGTGCTGATCGATGACTGTGATGAACACGATCTTTGGGGCCGAATCGTTTAACTAAGTCGTTTAATAACAAGGAGATAGAACAATGACGCGTGAAGTGGTAGTGGTAGCCGGTGTACGCACCGCAGTGGGCGACTTTGGTGGAAGTTTGAAAGACTTTTCCCCAACGCAGTTGGGCGCCATGGTGGTGAAGGAAGTGGTTGCGCGCGCAGGTGTAAGCGCTGACCAGGTTGGCCATGTGGTGTTTGGGCACGTGGTGAATTCTGAGCCGCGTGACATGTATTTGTCGCGTGTTGCTGCCATTGAAGGTGGTCTGGACAAATCCACGCCAGCGCTCACGCTGAACCGGCTGTGTGGTTCTGGCCTGCAAGCCATTGTGACTGCAGCGCAAAGCATTATGCTGGGGGACGCCGATGTGGCCATTGGTGGCGGTGCTGAAAGCATGAGCAAAGCCCCCTACATTTTGCCCGCCGCCCGTTGGGGTGCACGCATGGGCGATATGAAAGGCATCGACATGATGGTGGGCGCTTTGCACGACCCCTTCCATGTAATTCACATGGGCGTGACCGCTGAAAACGTGGCCAAGGAATTCAATGTAAGCCGTGAAGACCAAGATGCTTTGGCAGTTGAAAGCCACAAGCGTGCGGCCAATGCGATTGCCAATGGTTATTTCAAAGAGCAGATTTTGCCGATTGAAATCAAGAGCAAGAAAGGCCCGGTGATGTTTGACACCGATGAGCATGTTCGTGGTGACGCCACTGTAGAAGGCATGGCCAAACTAAAAACTGTGTTCCAGAAAGACGGCACTGTAACTGCTGGCAATGCCTCTGGTTTGAACGACGGTGCAGGCGCAGTGCTATTGATGGAACGCAGCGCGGCTGAAAAAGCGGGCAAGAAGCCCATGGCCCGTTTGGTGGCGTATGCCAACACCGGCGTAGAGCCAACCATCATGGGTATTGGACCAGTATCCGCAACCAAAAAAGCCCTGGCCAAAGCGGGCTTGAAAATCGAAGACATGGACGTGGTTGAAGCGAATGAGGCGTTTGCAGCGCAGGCTTGCGCCGTGACCAAAGAGTTGGGCATGGACCCAGCCAAGGTCAACCCAAATGGTTCAGGTATTTCAATTGGTCACCCCATTGGCGCAACAGGCGCAATCATTACTGTGAAAGCCCTGTATGAGCTGCAGCGCGTTCAGGGGCGTTATGCGCTGGTGACCATGTGTATTGGTGGTGGTCAGGGTATTGCCGCGATTTTTGAGCGGATGTAATTACCTGTTTGTGGCGCGCCTGTGTTTTGTTGGCAAGCGCGCCACTCGGTGTGTGGGTTTAAATATTCGATTCAAACCACTTGCATATCGTGTCCAAGCCGCCGTGGTTGATGCAAAAATCTGTTTTCTCCTGCACCACTGGCTTGGCATGAAAAGCCACGCTAGCACCTGAAATTTCCATCATTTTCAAATCGTTCGATCCATCGCCCACCACAATGGCGCGTGAGGGCTCGCAGCCCAATATTGTGCAGGTTTCCAACACGGTTTCGCGTTTTACTTCTGCATCCACAATGGTGCCCAGCACACGGCCTGTCAAATGCCCATCTACAATTTCAAGTGTGTTGGAGCGGGTGTAATCAAGCCCTAACACTTCTTTCATTTTGTCTGTGAAAAATGTGAAGCCACCACTGACCAACAATGTTTTCCAATTGTGGGCTTTTGCGTAGGCGATCAACTGTTCAGCGCCTGGTGACAAACGCAGGCGTTCTTCAAATACGGATTGCAGACAGCTTTCCGGCACGCCCTTGAGCAAGGCCACGCGGCGGTTCAAGCTTTCCGAAAAATCTTTGATCTCGCCGCGCATGGCAGCTTCAGTAATTTCGGATACTTCTTTTTTCTTGCCTGCGAAGTCGGCGATCTCGTCAATGCATTCAATGGTAATCAAGGTGCTGTCCATGTCCATGGCCAACAGCTTGAACTCATTGGCCTGAAACTCGGCTTCCAGAATTGCAAAGTCAAATTGATGTGCACGGCTTAATGGTCGCAAGGTGTCGGTAATTGCAGCTTTGGGCAGGGTGTAGGCTTCTGGAATTTCAATGCAGGCTTGTTGGTTTAGCGTTTCTACACCAAGCGTAGGCAGGTTCAGTGCATCCAGGGCTGTGTGTACTTGTGCTGTGCTTAATGTTTGCGAGGAAAAGAATAGTCGGCTCATGGTGTGCTCTCCGTGGGTTGCGCGGATTCTACCTTGTCAGTTGCAGGAATGTTGCCGGCGGGCTCTTGAAGTTGTGCCAAGAGTTCAATCGAGGGTTTGTGGCCCCGTTGCGCCGCAAGGTTTAACCATTGTAACCCCAGGGACTTGTTGACAGGAAATCGTGTTCCTTCGTAAAGCAGGTTGCCTAGCAGGTGCATGGATTCAAGCACTCCTTGTTGTGCGGCTGTGTTGAGCAGGGCCAGCACGGCAGGGTCTTCGGGTTGCAGGGGCACTTCATTTTTCAATACCAACTCGGCCAATTCATGGCTTGCTTTCGGGTGATTCAAGCGCGCAGCACGCCGCACCCAAAACATGCGGTCTTCACCTTCAAATTTACTCAGCCGGTAACGAGCGTTGGCGTCGCCAGCATTGGCCAGGGTGTATAGCAGGCGTTTTTTCTGTTCGCAGAATTCGTTGTTGGGGCAGTAAACCTCTTCCTTGCCTTGGTCGAGTCGCTTTAAGGCGTACTGTGTACAGGGAACGTATATTTCTGCGCAGGAAGCAAGATGCTGCTGGGCTTCAATTTTGCTGTGTCCGAACGGGCTCTCTAATTGGCTTTCCAGCACGGTTTGTGAATACAGCAATTGCGATGGGTTGTGTTGGTCTCGCGATGCTCGGCGTAACCAACCCATACCCTCGGTCAACTGTTTGTTCAAATCGCTTTGCTTGGCGTCGAACACATCAAGCAGCAGCAACTGGCCCAAATAATATTGAGCGGGTGTGTGGTTTTGCAGCGCTGCTTTACCCAGCCATACGCGTGCAACTTTCAGGTCGCGCTCTACTACATCGCCGCGTAAGCGCATCAAGCCCAGTGTGGTTTGTACTTCTGCGTCGCCTGCCTCGGCCTTCGGTAAAAGCGCTTTGTACACGGCCACACCGGCCTCGCCGGCCGTTGGGCTTTCCGCTGCCTTGGCGGTGGTTGGATTGAAAACCGCGCAACCAATGATGGCTGCGCCCAACAAGTGCAACCAAATGTTGTATTTGCCAGCGTTGTGGGTCATGAATTCAAGCCAGTTGTTTAATCAAACCTTTGAGAAACTGTACACGGTCGCTGACTTTCGGGAAACTGCGCGTGATGCGCAAGCGTTCAGCACCAGCCAGTTTCATATCTTTTTCTTTTTGAATCATCAAGATAATTTTGCCAGCATCCACATTGGGTTGGGCATCAAACTGCACCACGGTTGCGTCGGTGGAGCTGTCTATTTTTGCAATGCCCAGTGGTTTGGCCAGAATGCGCAAACGGTGCGTTTCCAATAGTGCTGTTGCTGCATCAGGCAATTTGCCGAAGCGGTCAATTAATTCCTCTTGTACCTCTGAAACAAAGTCCATTTCTTCTGTGCTGGCCAGGCGCTTGTATAACGTAAGGCGTTCATGCACGTCGGGGCAGTAATCTTCGGGTAGCAAGGCAGGGGTATGCAGGTTAATTTCTACCGTGGCGTTCAGTGGTGCGGTTAAATCGGGTTCTTTGCCAGCACGCAAACTGCGCACGGCGTGGTTCAGCATGTCGGTGTACATTTGAAAACCCACCTCGTGCACATTGCCGCTTTGGTTGGCGCCCAGCACTTCACCGGCGCCACGAATTTCAAGGTCGTGCATGGCCAGGTAAAAACCGCTGCCCAGGTCTTCCATCATGGTAATAGCCTCGAGGCGACGCTCTGCGTTTTTACTCAAGCCTTCTTCATTGTTCACCATCATGTAGGCATAGGCCTGGTGGTGGCTTCGCCCAACCCGGCCGCGCAGCTGGTGCAATTGGGCCAAGCCGAATTTATCTGCACGGTGAATGACAATAGTGTTGGCGGTGGGTACATCAATACCGGTTTCAATGATGGTGGTGCACAACAACACGTTGAAGCGCTGTTGATAAAAATCGCGCATCACACGTTCAAGGTCACGTTCGTTCATTTGCCCGTGGGCAATCCCGATTCGTGCTTCAGGCAATATTTTCTCAAGCGCCTCTCGGCGATTTTCAATGGTGTCCACTTCATTGTGTAGGTAGTACACCTGCCCGCCACGTTTCAATTCACGCAGCACAGCTTCACGAATCACGCTGTCGGTTTCGCGACGCACAAAGGTTTTAATCGACAGGCGGCGTTGCGGTGCAGTGGCAATCACCGAAAAATCGCGAATGCCTTCCATGCTCATGGCCAGGGTGCGTGGAATGGGTGTTGCTGTCAGCGTAAGCACGTCTACTTCAGCACGCAGGTTTTTCAGCGCTTCTTTTTGGCGCACACCAAAACGATGTTCTTCATCAATAATCACCAAGCCAAGGCGTGAAAACTCCACCTCGGAACTCAGCACCTTGTGGGTACCAATAATGATGTCGGCACGCCCACTGTTGATTAATTCAACTGCATCGCGAATTTCCTTGGGCGATTTGAAACGCGACAATTCAACCACCTTCACAGGCCAGTCCGAAAACCGGTCTGAGAAGGTTTGAAAATGTTGTTCAGCAAGCAGCGTGGTGGGTGCCAACAGCACCACCTGTTTGCCATCCATCACACTGACGAAAGCAGCACGCAAGGCCACTTCGGTTTTTCCAAAACCCACATCGCCACACACCAGGCGGTCCATGGGGCGGGGGGAAGTCATGTCAGCAATGACGGCACGAATGGCGGCAGCCTGGTCAGCGGTTTCTTCAAATCCAAATTTTTCAACAAAGGCTTCGTAGTCGCCAATGCTTAACTTGAATTCATGGCCTTTACGCAGCGCGCGGCGGGCGTACAGGTTCAGCAATTCGGCTGCGGTGTCGCGCACCATTTTTGCCGCTTTCTTTTTTGCCTTTTCCCATTGGCCTGAACCCAGGGCATGTACTGGCGCGTTTTCCGGGTCAGCGCCGCTGTAGCGGGCAATCACATGCAGTTGGGCAACCGGCACAAACAGGTTCGAACCATTGGCATATTCAAGGTGCAGGAATTCAGATGCGCCTTCACCAAGGTCCATGCTGATCAGGCCTTTGTAGCGGCCTATGCCATGCTGCTGGTGCACCACCGGGTCGCCAATTTTCAGTTCCGACAAATCGCGAATCATGGATTCAACGTTGCTTTGCCTTTCCTGTTGCCTGCGTGCGCCGCGGCGGCGGGGTGAAAGTGAGAATAATTCTGCTTCTGTGACGAACGCAACTTGCGCTTCCAGCCCACGGTGCACGCCAAATCCTTGGTCGAGCACTGCGGTGCACAGTACAAAACGTTCGCCACTTTCCAGTGCACCTTGCAGTGTTTCTGTTTGGTGGGGCTTTAGTTTGTGTTCCAGAAAATACTGATTCAGGGTTTCGCGGCGACCATCGCTTGGGGCCACCATGATGACTTGTTTGTAGCTTCCAGCACCAGTTCGTTCGATCAGGTTGCGGAACTTGAAAATGGGGTCTTCAGCTTTGCGATCCGCAGCCAGATCGGGCAGCAGTGCGCCGCTGTATTCCGGCACCAAGGCATTTTTGGATGCCGACAAATTCACGCGTGCAGCATTCTCGAAACTGCTGAAAAATTCAGTGGCATGCAGGTAAATTTCGGAAGGTCGTAGAATAGGGCGTTGAATGTCTTTCGAAAGAAAATCGAAGCGGCTTTGGGTGTCTGCCCAAAATGTTTGCAAGGCTTGGTCTACGTCGCCATGCTGAATAAACACCAGTTCTTTTTTTGGCAGGTAATCAACGAGGCTGGCGGTGTTCTCAAAAAACAGGGGTAGGTAATACTCAATGCCTGCGCTGGCCACGCCTGTACCCATGTCGCGGTAAATGGAAACTTTGGAAGGGTCCCCTTCGAAACGTTCCCGCCATTTGCTGCGAAACTGCGCGCGGCTTTGTTCATCCATGGGGTATTCGCGGCCAGGCAGCAGGCGCATTTCCCGCACAGGGTACAGGCTGCGTTGGGTGTCTACATCGAATGTTTTGATGGATTCAATTTCATCATCAAACAAATCAATTCGAAACGGCAACGCAGTGCCGGTTGCAAACAAGTCGATAATGCCGCCGCGAATACAGTATTCACCGGGTGTCATGACCTGTGAAACATGGTTATAGCCTGCAATCGTCAGTTGTTCACGCAACTTCTTTTCATTCAGTTTGTCGCCAGTTTTGAAGTAGAAGGTGCTGCCGGCCAAAAATGAAGGGGGTGCCAGTTTCTGGATGGCCGTGCTGGCTGCTGTAATCAACACGTCCAGATCACCCCGCTGGGTTTGGTAAAGCGTGGCAAGTCGTTCGGATACCAAGTCCTGGTGGGCTGACAAACTGTCGTAGGGCAGGGTTTCCCAGTCTGGCAGGTAATGCACCTTCAGGGTGGGGGCAAACAGGGTTATTTCTTCTTGAAGGCGAGTAGCGTCGTGCGGATTGGCGCAGGTGATCAGGCAAAGCTTGTTTTGCTGCTGGGCCTGCGTGCACAACTGCGCCAGCAAAAAAGCATCTGCACTGCCGGGTGGGTGCGCCAAGCTGAGCCTGTGCCCACCGGTTAACTGAAAAGAAGAAGTAAAATGTGAAAGCATAAAGTTCGCCCGCTTGGATACTGCAACCGTGCTGGTTTTCCAGTGGGCGTCAAGTTCGGGTTTTTGGGTCGGTGAATCAAGGCCCGTATTATACGGCGGCAAGTGCCCGCATAGGAACAGGCTTTCATGG
>JAHJCM010000195.1 GCA_018812945.1 Gammaproteobacteria bacterium
CCACTGGACAGAACTGGAGCGACAGGTGCGAATCGAGGGGCGGGTAGAGAAGTGCAGTCCTGAAGAGTCTGATGCCTATTACCTGTCTCGACCGGCAGGTAGCAGGTTGGGCGCTTGGGCTTCGCCGCAAAGCCAGGTAATCGATTCCCGGGCGGTGCTTGAAGCCAGGGTGCGTCAGGCTCAGGAAGAGCAGCGGGGTGACCCGCAAACAAGGCCACCATTTTGGGGCGGTTACCGTTTGGTGCCCGATTTTTTTGAGTTTTGGCAGGGCCGTCCATCGCGACTTCACGATCGCCTGGCCTACACCTTGCAAGGTGATTCATGGGCAATGTCCCGCCTTGCTCCTTGAGGAATGAGTAAACCTGTTCATGGCCAATAGCAAAACCGGCAAAGCCGCCACACCTCCACTGAAAGTACTCTTGGTCGACGAAGAACCAGGCCGCGCTGCCATACTGGAACGCGCCTTGCTTGATGCAGGTTATGTGTTGGTGTCCCGTCTCAGTTCTGCTGATCGTTTGGTTGAGCATGTGGCGGTGTCCCAACCCGACATCGTGATTGTGGACATCGACTCGCCTGATCGCGATTGCCTGGAAAACATGGCCGTGTTGTCGCGTAGCAATCCCAAGCCGGTCATCATGTTTTCGGATGAAGACAACGAAGACACCATTGCCAGCGCCATCAAGGCTGGCGTGAGTGCCTATGTGGCCGACGGCATGAACCCGGATCGGGTTCGACCCATCGTGCAGGTGGCGGTGGCGCGTTTTCGTGAGTTTCAGGCGCTAAAAAACGAGTTGCAGCAAACCCGGGATCAACTTGCTGACCGCAAGCTGATCGACAAAGCCAAAGGCCTGTTGATGAAGCACCGCAATTTTAATGAAGACGAGGCCTACCACGCCATGCGCAAGCTGGCCATGGAGCGCAATCAACGTCTTGTGGATACGGCACGCAACGTCATTGAGGTGTTTGAAATGTTGGGTGGAGGTGGCGTGTAATGCAACAGGAAATTCGCATCGGCGTGATTGCGCTGACTGATTCTGCGCCGTTTGTGGTTGCCCAGAAAATGGGTTTCTTCGAGGCGGAGAATTTGACTGTAGAACTGGTCAAGCAGGCGTCTTGGGCTACGCTACGTGACAAGCTCGCCTACGGTGAAATAGATGCGGCACACATGCTTTCGCCCATGGCTATCGCTCTTCAGTTGGGCTTGGGTGGTTCTCCCAAAAAAGATGTATTGGCACCACTCGTATTGAATCGAAGTGGCAACGCGATTACGGTCAGCAAGGCCTTGGCGGCGTTGATATCCGGGCTGGGCGAGGGTGAAACCCTTGGCTCAGCCTTGCGTGCGGCAAAATCCCGAGGTGAGCGTGCGATGGTATTCGGCACGGTATTCCCGTTTTCCATGCACACCCTGCAGCTTCGTCGTTGGTTGCGCCTGAACGATGTTGATCCGGATCAGGACGTGCGCTTTGAAGTGGTACCGCCGATCCGCATGGTGGGTTCATTGCAAGCGGGTTTGATTGACGCCTTTTGTGTGGGAGAACCCTACAATTCCTTGGCAGTGAATGAGGGTTTGGGCACTATTGTGGCGACATCCAATGGTTTGTGGCCCAAGGCCCCCGAAAAAGTGTTGGGTTGTACCTGTGCATGGGCTCTAGAAAATCCTGAGGCGATGACTGGTTTGACGAATGCTTTGCGTCGCGCCTGTATTTGGCTGGAGGGTGGCATAGAGAATCGCAGCAAGGCAGCCGCTTGGTTGTCTACTTCGGATCATGTGAATTTGCCAGGCTCCGTACTTGAAATGGCTTTGTTGGCAACGATCAAGGGTGGAACCGATCCATTTATCCAGTTTGACGGCGCTGAGTTGACCGAAGATCAGCGCCCCATGTTTGAATCGCTGGTGGTTGAAACCCATGCCTTGACCAGTTTTCGACCCCTGGACGCCATACAGTTTGCAAGCGGTCTGAAGCCATTTGGTTTCTAGCCAATTGCATGGCGCCGGTGTCGTGATTACACTTAGGAAGTAATGTTGCTCGAAGTTGGAGTGGAGTATGTGGCGTGCATGGGTCAAAGTTTTGTGGTTTGTACGAATCACCTGTCTGGGCTTTCTGTTGTTTTACTCGAGCGCACAGGCGGCAACCCGCACGGACGTTGACCATGCAATAGTTCAGTTGGGCAAGGCCGTGCCCAATATGAGGCTTCAAGTGGAGCTGACCAAAACCTGGAGCAGGGCCTACGTGTCTGACCGCATCGAGGGCGCGCTGCTTACTATGGATCCCGATTTTCTGAACCGCTTAACGCCGGATGGCGTGTTGTTTGTGATCGCCCATGAGTACGCCCATGTGCACCTGGAGCATCAGAAAAAATTAGGCTTTAAAGCCATGGAACTGGCTGGCCAGCCTACACCTGACATGGCTTTTGATGCGATTGAACGCAACCCGGCCACCATGGAAAAACTGCATGCCATGAACCGTCAGTTTGAACTGGATGCTGACGAGGCTGCCACCAAATGGCTGGCCAGTTTGGGTATTACCGCCTGCACCGAAGACGTGCTTCGAAGCATTGATGGTGCAGACATGATGATGCCAGTGGTGCCCTCGCACCCTGGCTACTACAGCCGTAGGCAGGTGATATGTCGAAATTAGCTTGCCCGTATGAGCTGATCACACCAGATACTTCGCGGGATTCAGGCTCATTGATTTGGCAAGTGATTCGAATCTGGGCTTTTCTGTGGGTCTCACGTAGCTGCTGATCAATCCAGATGTAATTTTCCCGTAATTCCGGTCTTCTCGTGCGGCATGCTCGAGCAAGGTCCAAGCGCACAAGTCTTCTTGTCTTTGTGTTAAAAGCCCGGGATTGTTAACCTGCTTGTCGATGAGATAGGTGGACAAAGCCCTTCGGGTGTTTACCCTGATTAATGGAATTTCTTGATTAATTGCGTTGCAATGGCAAATGATTTGCAGCGCTTGCTCATTTCTTAGTGTTTCACTCGCGATGGTCAAGGCTGCTTTTTTCGTAGGTCTTGCCTGTTCCTCCAAACCGATTTGGCTAAGGTTCCTTGTCATTGAACTGATTTGGCGTGGCACAACCGTGCTGTTCGAGTTGTTGATTGTCATGGTGATCCGTGTTGTGAAATTGAAAGGACCTCTTAGTGATAGTTCAGCCCTTTCAGTTCCCTGGCTCGACAGCTAGTTTAAATCGCTTGCGCCACCCACTCTACCCAGTGGCGAACATCCACCGTGGCATCACTTTCCAAATGACCCAAGCAACCAATATTGGCCGATGCAATGGCTTGGGGTTTGCCCGCCATCAAATTGGCCAGTTTGCGTTTCTTTAATTCTTTCGATAGTTCGGGCTGCAATACTGAATAAGTGCCAGCGGAGCCACAGCACAAATGGGAGTCCGCAACTGGAGTTAGTTTGAAGCCAAGAGTAGTCAACACATTTTCAATCACGCCCTTGATTTGTTGGCCATGTTGCAATGTGCACGGGGGGTGAAAAGCAATGGTGCCCGGAATGCGTTGCTGCTCGATAGCAGCTTTTACTTTGGTTCCAAGGCGCGCCAGCCCGTCGGCGTTTTGTTGGGTAATGAACTCGCCAATGTCCAGTGTTTTCTCACTGACTAATTTGGCCTTGGCTGCGTATGCTGCATCATTCTCAAAGTGGTGAGCGTATTCACGAACGGTTACGCCGCAGCCTGATGCATTCATCACCAAGGCTTCAGCTTCGCCGCTTTGGAGCAATGAATACCACGCATCAATATTGGTTTTCATTTGCGCAAGTCCGCCCGCATGATCATTCAGGTGAAACTTCACCGCACCACAGCAGCCTGATTCCTGTACCACCATGCTTTGAATGCCCAGCGCATTGAGGATTACCGATGTTGCAGAGTCAATCGACGGCATCATTGCAGGCTGCACGCACCCTTTCAGCAAAATGACTTTGCGTGTGTGTGCGGTGTTGGCAAATGGCAGGGTGGCGCGCTTGGCAGGCACTTTTTTCTTGATGCTTTCGGGCAGTATGCCGCGCACAGCCTTGCCCATGGCCATGCCCGCAGTGAACATGGGGCGGTTGGTCATGAGCATTTTCAGGCTTTCGCGGGTCAGTTTTTCAGCCATGGGGCGCTCTACGCGCTCGTCTACGATTTTGCGGCCAATGTCGATCAACTGGCCGTATTTCACGCCTGATGGGCAGGTGGTTTCGCAGTTGCGGCATGTGAGGCAACGGTCCAGGTGTTGCTGGGTTTTGCGGGTCACTTGTTTGCCTTCAAGCACTTGCTTGATCAAGTAAATACGACCGCGTGGGCTGTCCAGTTCGTCGCCCAGTATTTGGTAAGTTGGGCAGGTGGCTGTGCAAAAACCGCAGTGCACGCACTTGCGCAAAATGGCATCGGCGGCCTTGCCATCGGGTGTGTCTTTGATCCAGTCGGCGAGTTGGGTGTCCATGGGCTCTGCTTACAAAATGGGTGACAGGCGGTTGATGCTGAATACACCAGCCGGGTCGAATTGTTCTTTCAGGCGACGCTGTAGTTTCAGCATTACCGCATCGGGTTGCTGGAATGCGTGAACGCGCGCAGCTTCGTTGGCAGTTCGGTACAAAGTGGCATGGCCGCCCACGCGTTTGGCCATTTCGCGAATTTGTTCGGCATTTGCAGCAGAAGAGTTATCTGCACGGAACCAGCGCAAACCACTGCCCCATTCATGCACACTTTGACCATGCATGGCCAAGTCTACTGTGGTGGGTGGCACGGCCAAACGCCACAAATCGCCTTCGCGGCTGAAAAATTCATGTTGCTGGTCGCGTACGCTTGTCCAGAAGGCTTGTGCCTGCTGCACCTCCATTTCCTGACCGCCCATGTTTTTCAGTGCAGCCTGGACAGCCGCACTGGCACCGCGCAGGCGAACTGTCAGCTTGCCGTTTTCAAAAAACGTGGCTGAAATTGGCAATGGTTTGGACAGCCATTCATTGCTTTGAGAAATCGCTTTGTTCACATCCATCTCGAACTGCAGCGTGGCTTCAGCAGGTGCAACCGGCATGACCTTGATCGACAATTCCGTGGCAATTCCAAGTGTACCCATGCTGCCGGGAATGACCCGCGCCACATCGTAGCCCGCCACGTTTTTCATCACTACGCCGCCAAAGTGCAGCAGTTGGCCTTTGCCATCCAAAAGGGTGCAGCCCAATACGTAATCTTTCACGCCACCACGGCTTAAACGAGCCGGGCCAGCCAGGCCGCTGGCGATGGCGCCGCCAATGGTACCGCCGGCGCTCAACCTTGGTGGCTCAAATGCCAATTCCTGCTTTTGCGCAGCCAGTACCGCTTCCACTTCAGCCAGCGGCGTGCCTGGTTTTACCGTGATTACCAATTCCGTTGGCTCATACTCCACAATGCCAGCCCATTGGCGCATGTCCACCTCAATGCCTTGCAAGGGGCCGCCATAAAAATTCTTGGTGCCGCCGCCCACCGGGCGAAGTTGTGTGTTGTTGCGTGCAGCCAGTTCCACCTGCTTACACAGGTCGTCGATAAAGTCGCTCATGGTCTCGTTCTTTTAAAAGCGGGGCAGGTCTGCAAAAGGCACTTGGCCACCATGCACATGCATGCGGCCATATTCAGCGCAACGGTGCAGGGTTGGAATGGCCTTGCCAGGGTTGAGCAAACCAGGTTCGTCGAATGCTTTCTTCACTGCGAAAAATGCATCCAGTTCAGCACGTGAAAATTGCACGCACATCTGGTTGATTTTCTCGATACCCACGCCGTGTTCACCGGTCACGGTGCCGCCTACTTCGACGCACAGTTCCAGAATTTCGGCGCCGAAATCTTCGGCGCGTTTAATTTCCTCGGGCTTGTTGGCATCGAACAGAATCAGGGGGTGCAAATTGCCGTCGCCCGCATGGAATACGTTGGCGCAGCGCATGTCGTATTTCTTTTCCATCTCGGTGATGGCGTTGAGTACACGGGCCAGGCTTCTGCGGGGAATGGTACCGTCCATGCAATAATAGTCGGGCGAAACGCGGCCAGCAGCAGGAAATGCATTCTTGCGCCCCGCCCAAAACTTCAGGCGCTCAGCTTCGCTTTGCGACACCTTGATGGCCGTGGCACCGCAGCCGTTCAGCACGCGGGTCATTTCCGCAATTTCTTCGGCCACTTCTTCGGGCGTACCATCGCTTTCAAGCAGCAAAATGGCTTCGGCTTCAGTGTCGTAACCGGCTTTCACGAAAGGCTCAACCATTTGGCTGGCGCGTTTGTCCATCATCTCGAGGCCAGCGGGAATAATGCCTGCTGCGATGACTGCAGCCACGGCATTGCCCGCGTTGGCTACGTCGTCGAAACTCGCCATGATTACTTGAGCCAGTGCTGGTTTGGGCACCAGCTTCACGGTTACCTCGGTAACCACAGCCAGCATGCCTTCGGAACCGATCACCAAATTCAGCAGTTCAAGACCCGGCGCATCAGGCGCTTCAGAACCGAATTCAACGATTTCGCCTTCAATAGTGATGGCGCGTACTTTCAATACGTTGTGTACAGTCAGACCATATTTCAGACAGTGAACACCACCGCTGTTTTCGGCTACGTTGCCACCAATGGTGCAGGCGATCTGGCTAGAGGGGTCGGGGGCGTAATACAACTGGTGCTGGGCCACTGCTTCTGAAATGGCCAGGTTGCGAACACCAGGCTGAACCACTGCACTGCGCGATGGCACATCCACTTTCAGGATTTTGTTGAATTTGGCCATACCCAGCAAAATGCCGTGTTTGTGGGGCTGTGCACCGCCAGACAAACCTGTGCCAGCACCCCGGGCGACCACGGGCACATTCAAGCGGTTGGCCAGTTTCAGGATTTGAATGACTTGATCTTCTGTTTCCGGCAAGGCCACCACCATGGGCAGCTGGCGAAACAGGCTCAGGCCATCGCATTCATAGGGTTTGGTGTCTTCAACTTCGTGCAAAACAGCGTGTGCAGGCAGAATCTGGTTCAGTCCGGCGATTACCTCTGCGCGCTGGGCGGCATTCAGTACAAAGTCTTCGGTGGGCGCATTCATAGGGGGTACCTCTTTGACAGCTTTAAAGAATACCTTTTTCAGAACCCCTATGGTAATTGGTGCTTGCCCGAGTTTCTAGGCACTCAGCTTTGCGGCTTTGTTAAAACACCTTTGTTTGGAATACGCTTTACCCTGGAAAATTACATGTTCATCGGTGCCCAAGGTCAAACCAAGTTGTGCCCAATAGTTGGGGTTGGATGGTTCCTCGCGCAAGCGGTGGAGCGCGGTGTCTATTGGATTAACGAGAATATTGCTCATGGTAACAGGTGCCCGGCACATCATGCATCGCGGGTCTATGCCCTGTGCAATCGCCTGATTGGCCAATTTGCGTGCGCAATTTGTGCACGCTGTGTGCTGGTTGTTGCAAAGTTCAATTTCTGGATTGTTCTGTGAGGACGGTATTTCGTAGCAAATGGGGCATTCAGCTGCATTTATCATGGGTGCTGCAAGAGGCGAAGCGGTAAACACAGTCAGTGGCATTTGCTGTCGATGGGTTCAATTTATATTTCCATCGGGGTGGCCAGTTCGCACCTGGGGCGAGTGCGCATGCCGTAATCCCGCGCATCCAGCAGCGCTGGGTTCATGGCCAGTTGCATGGCACCCGCAAAAGCAATCATCGCACCATTGTCGGTGCACAAGCTTAGCTCGGGGAAGTAAACTTCCACACCACGTTTGCGCGCCGCTTTCACCAATTGTTCTCTTAGCGATTTATTCGCACCCACGCCACCGGCCACAACCAAACGCTTGTGATCTTGCTGCAGGCAAGCTGCCAAGGCTTTCTTCACCAAGGTTTCCACAATGGCCGCTTGAAAACTGGCCGCGAGGTCAGTTTTGTCTGTGTCGCTGATCGCCATGGTTTCAGTAGGTTGACTGACCCCGGCCAGTTTCATGGCGGTGGTCAGTACTGCGGTTTTAAGGCCTGAAAAACTGAACATGAAATCGCCACTGTGCAGCATGGGCCGGGGCAGTTTGAAGCGTTCCGCATTTCCGCTTTCTGCCAGTCTTGATAACGCCGGGCCACCTGGGTAAGGCAGGCCGATCATTTTTGCGGTTTTGTCAAACGCTTCGCCAGCTGCATCGTCCAGCGTTTCACCCAGCAGGGTGTAACGTCCCAGGCCTTCCACACCCATCAGCTGCGTGTGCCCGCCACTAACCAGCAGCGCGGTGAAAGGAAAAGCAGGTGGGTTCGAAGAAAGCAAAGGTGACAGCAAGTGCCCTTCCAGGTGGTGCACAGGAATAACAGGCAAGTTCAAACCCATCGCCAGGCTGTAGGCGAAGGCGCAACCCGCCATCAGCGCGCCTGGCAAACCGGGGCCTGTGGTCACGGCAATCGCATCAACATCCTGTAAGGCAATGCCGGCTTGTTCAAAGGTTTCATTCATCAGCGGGATCAGGCGGCGAATGTGGTCGCGTGAGGCCAGTTCGGGCACCACGCCGCCGTAGTCCTTGTGCATTGCAATTTGAGAATACAGCGCTTGCCCAAGAATGTGGCCATCGGTGGTGCACAGCGCTACGCCAGTTTCGTCACAGGAGCTTTCAAAACCAAGCACAATTTTTTGAGAATTTTCAGCAGAAGTCACTTCAGGCGGCCAAAATGGAGTCAACACCTTATTTTAGCGTGGCTTCGATAAGCAATTGAATCTGAAAGGGTTCAAGTGCAAGTAATAGTCGAAACATTACAAATCGGAGACATTTCATGTTGATCGGCGTCACCAGACTGTTGGGACCCCTGCTGTTGGTAATTGGGCTTGCGGGTTGCCTGTCGGAAACTGACCAGGCAAGGGTTGGCAATACAGGCTCAAACGGCAGTGGTGGCGTTAGTCCTTCTGAAACTGAAATGCCGTTGCGGGTTAAAAACCAGCAAACAGCCACAGGCCATGCCGCACGTGTTGAGCAGGTACTCATTCCAGCATTTGACGGCACAGATTTGGCGTTGACTGTCTATTTTCCTGAGTTGGATGCGGGCGAGGCTACTCCCCTGTTGTTGCACTCCCACGGCTTTGGCGGCAACCGCGCTGCAACGCTTGATTTCGACGAGGCCCAACAAACCTCCGAAATTGGTGTGGATACCATGCAGGTGGCCTACAACGAAAAGGAACCGATTGCTGGGCGCGCAGGTTGGTACGTGATTTCCTATGATCAGCGTGGTCATGGCGACACCGGTGGCAATGTCACTATTCTTGATCCTGATTTTGAGGGCAAAGACTTCAAAACCATTCTGGATTGGGCCGAGGCCAATTTGCCCAACCTGGGTTACCGCAACAAGGCTGGGACGTTGAACCCGGTGGTGGGCACCATTGGTCGCAGTTATGGCGGTGCTTTTCAACTGATTGGCAGCGGGCTTGATCCCAGAATTGATGCCATGGTGCCCAACGGCACCTGGTACGACTTGCGCTACAGCCTAAACCCGGGCGGTGTACCCAAAACGACTTACCTGAACGGTTTGGTGGCGGGTGGTTTGGAAAGTAACCGTGGACGCTACGATCCTTTCCTGTTTGAAGGTTTGGCGCAGGCCAACACCACCGGTGTGGTGTCTGAGGAAATCGCAAAGCGATTGGGCTCGCAAGGCTCAATTTCGTACTGTGACTTGTCTGCAAACTTGCCCAGAGGCATGACCTTGAAAACGGATGTGCCTGCCTTTTTTATTCAAGGCGCCACCGATGTGTTGTTTAACCTGAATGAAGCAATTCAAAACTTTGAGTGTTACCGCAAGGTGAATGCCAATGCGAAATTGTTGTTCGTCAAATATGGGCACCTGCTCAATGCTTTGGGCGTGCAGCAAGACCCCAACGTGGCGCTGGAAGGTACAGGCGCCAAATACGCCTTCAATGAAAGTCTGATCTGGCTTAAAACTTCACGGAACAGCTGCCCAAGTGCCAATTGGGATGCTGAAACAGGCCGTTGCGTCATTCCACTGAAAAATATGATGTTCCAGTTCCTGGCCCAGCATTTGGTGGGCGGCAGGCAAGCCAGGTCAGCGAATTATCTGGGGTTCGACCCAGTGCCCTTGCCCGAAATTGCTTCAGTTCTTGAGGACAGCAGAAATGACCCCACCGCGGTTGAAGTGAAGTCCAATTCATCCAACCGGCCAACACTGGAGGGTGTACGTGCAGCCTCGGCGTTTACTGCACCTACGCAAGTGGCGGCGGGCGTGGCAGGTCTGTTTTCTGGTTTAACGTCAACACAGGCGGCGCAGTTGGCTCAACCTGTGTATGTTGAATTGAACAATGCGAACTTGCCCGGTTGTTTTGTGGGTACGCCCAAAGCCACTGTGAAAATAGAGCCGGTTGGCCCAGCGTCGCCGGAGGCGCCCATTGTGTACGTGGGGTTGGGTTTGAAGCGCGCCGATGGTACCCAAACCGTGTTGCATGATCAAATTACGCCGTTGAAAGGCTATGGCGAGAAGGCAATCGAGTTGCCGGGTATCTCGGTTCAATTGTCGGAAGGCGATTCGCTCACCTTGACCATTCAGGGCTACAACCCCGTTTTTGTCAGTAGTTTCAACCGCTTGCCAGTGCCTGTTACAGTCAGTGCCAGCGTGGCCTTGCCCAATAAAGTTCAAGACCCAACCGGTTTTTGTACGCTGTAACAAACCAGCGCACTGTTCTACACAGAATGGTGCGCTGCACTAGTTGGGTGCCAGCCCTCCCGTTCAATACTTCCCCATTTCACCAGAATCAGCCTCTTTGTGGTGCAAAACTACGCTGAATCGGCTGGCACGCCCCTTGCATTGTTAGGGGCGTAGGTCGTCAACGGCGGCGATCTGCAGGTGGATTGACAGGTCTCCCACGGTTACGAAAGTGGCCACGGGAGTTGGACAACGGCGTCCGTGCTGCTTCGTGCAGCCGGGGGCCGTTTTTTTTTTGGTAAATTGGGATAAATAGTATGCTGATGTCCGTCAAAAAACAGAAGCTGGTGGTAATTGGTAACGGCATGGCCGGTATCCGGGTGGTTGAAGAACTGATCAAGCTTGCCCCCGAATTGTATGAAATCACCGTGTTTGGCGCAGAGCCGCATCCCAATTACAACCGGATCATGCTTTCGCCGGTGCTAGCTGGAGAGCAGAAGTTCGATGAAATCGTGCTCAATGATTGGGACTGGTACACCAGCAATAGCATCACC
>JAHJCM010000196.1 GCA_018812945.1 Gammaproteobacteria bacterium
AGAAAAAAACTCAAATCATTCGATAACAGGAGAGCACTGTGATTGAAATCAATAAAGTAAGTAAGTGGTACGGTAGTTTCAAGGTGCTCACCAATTGCACAACCTCAGTTAAAAAAGGGGAAGTGGTGGTGGTGTGCGGTCCTTCGGGTTCTGGCAAATCAACCCTGATCAAAACAGTCAACATGCTGGAGCCTTTTCAAGAAGGCACGATCACGGTAGATGGCATCTCGGTGGGTGCCAAAGGCACCGATCTGCCCAAGTTGCGTTCACGCGTGGGCATGGTGTTCCAGAACTTTGAATTGTTCCCGCACCTGACTATCACCGAAAACCTGACCTTGGCGCAAATCAAAGTACTGGGTCGTTCGAAGGAAGAGGCTGTCGCCAAGGGTTTGGGTTTGTTGGATCGCGTGGGTTTGAAAGCCCAGGCCGAGAAATTTCCCGGGCAGTTGTCGGGTGGTCAGCAACAGCGTGTTGCGATTGCACGCGCATTGTCGATGGACCCAATTTGCATGTTGTTTGATGAACCTACCTCAGCGCTCGATCCTGAAATGGTGAACGAGGTGCTGGATGTGATGGTGGAATTGGCCCAAGAAGGCATGACTATGATGTGCGTAACCCATGAAATGGGTTTTGCACGCAAGGTTGCTGACCGGGTTATTTTCATGGATCAGGGCAATATTGTCGAAGACTGTACCAAGGAAGACTTTTTTGGCACGCCTCGCTCCGAGCGTGCGCAGTTGTTCCTCTCGAAAATTCTGGGCCACTGATCCAGAGTTCGGTGCTGCCAGGGCTTGGGCTCTGGCGGCAGCACCTTGATTCAACGCTACGCCTGGATGCGGGCGCGTGCTGAAGAATTCCCACCTAGCCAAGCTTGCCCAACCGCCTCGCCCAAGGTGATGTGCGCGGCTGTGGCCGTTTCTTCTCCCATCTGCAATGGATGCCGCAAGCGCAATGGCGCCTTGCGGAGCCGCTTCGCGTCTAATCCATTTCAGATGAGGAAACGGCGGGCGAGACGTGAATGTTGGGCACACTCAGCTGGGTAGGAATTCTTCTAGCGCAAGCGACATGCAAGCTTGTGCTGCATCGGCGATGTATCAGCGATAATCCCGCGTCGCAACGCTGTGCGGGCATGTCATCTCAGTGAAAGCACCTGACCCTGCGCAAACGGGGCTTGCGCAGGGTCAGGTGCTTGACTAGTATCACGCACGCCGCACGCCAATCAGCGCTCACGTTTTTGCTGCATCAACTCTCGTGTCTTGGCGTATTTCAAGAAGCTGTTGAAGCACCCAATTGCAATGTGAACCAGCCCGGGCCAGCCATCTAAAAAGCCCTTTCGTACCAGGTAAAACTTGATGAATCGCACCGCCGGCGACAGCATCAGTTTTCCCAGCCCTGGCCATTTTCCGTGTGCTGCCAGGTGTTGTGCCTGGATACTCGTGTATCTGTTCTGTTTGGTCAGGTAACTTTCCAGGCTTTCTGCAGACTCATGCAGCAAGTCGCCTTCAAGTTTTTCAAAACGTGTGTCTGGACCTGTGCATTCCACTTTCTCATGGACTGCGTCATTGCTCCAGTTGGCCATCTTTCGGTTAAACAATCGGCGTGAATAATCGGGATAACCCTCGCCGTGGCGAAGGTAACGGCCTAAAAAGAAGTTACAGCGGGGCATCTCAAACCCGGCAACATCGCCAGGTAAAAGCCCCTGTTCGGCTTGTTGCATGACCGCTCGAATACTGCGCTCCAGTTCGGGCGTGACTCGTTCGTCCGCATCCAGGCACAGTACCCAATCATGGGTGGCCTGGGTCACTGCAAACTGTTTTTGTGGACCAAATCCCAGCCAGTCTTGCTGCACAACCCGCGCACCGAGTTTTTGCGCAATTTCAATTGTGTCGTCAGTACTATTGGAGTCCACCACCACCAAATCGGCACAAAATTGCAGGCTTTCCAAGGCGTTAGCTATTTGTTTGTCGGCATTCAAGGTGATCAGCACCGCGGAGAGGGCGATGCGGTTGTTGGCTGCAGTGTTCAAATTTATCGTTCCTTGGCTGAGCGGATTCGGAATGGCTACTCGCTTGCCGCTTACAATGATGCGGTTGCGATCAACCTAAGCGCTAGATGAAGCGTATCTTAATTGTTAAGACCACTTCCATGGGAGATGTCATTCATGCCTTGCCGGTTTTGAATGATGTTCATACCCACGATCCCACCATTCAAATCGACTGGATGGTGGAGGAGCCATTTGCGGATCTGGTGCGGGGTAGCCGCCATGTTCACGAAATAGTCCCGGTGAATTTACGCAAGTGGCGCAAGCTGGGGATTCGCCACACGTGGCAGCAATGGAAGTTGCTGAAAAACAAATTGGCTGACAGGCAGTACGATGCCATTGTTGATTTGCAGGGTTTGCTCAAAAGCGCACTGTTGGCACGCGCGGCAAATGGCACCTTGATGGGCCCTGGTTTTTCCTATGCAAAGGAAAGCCTGGCTTGTCTCTTCTATTCAAAGCGGGCTGGCTGGGATCCGCAAGCCCATGCGGTCGAGCGTCTGCGAGAATTGGCAGCCGGGCTATTGGGCTACCGTTTGCTCGGCAAGCCGGTTTTTTACGATATCGCTCCGCATAAGGTGCTCCCTGCTATACCCCGCGGCGCTGAGGTCTGGTTTTTACATGCCACAGCCCGTGATGAAAAAAAATGGCCTATCGTCAAATGGCGTGAATTGGCACATCGATTTTCAGACCTGGGTTATTCAGTCAAACTGCCTTGGGGCAGTGACGCTGAGCAACAGCAGGCAGAAAAAATAGCGGCTGGCATAGCCCGGGTTGAGGTGCTGCCTCGCATGGCTTTGGGCGAATTGCGCCTTCGCCTTGAAAAAGCTGGCCTTGTGATTGGTGTGGATACCGGTATAACGCATTTGGCTGCGGCGCATTATTTACCCATGGTTGCATTGTTTTTCGCCACGCCAGCTTGGCGATTCGCGCCGCGCTTTAACCCACATGCGATCAGTTTGGGCGATGTCGGTCGAGAGCCCGCGGTGGGCGAGGTGTTCGAGGCGGCAACGCGTCTGCTACGGGGAAACAAACTTTGAGTGTGCCTGCTCGTATTTTTTTGTGGCTTTACAGCCTGATTCTTTTCTTGTTTCAGCCAGTTTTAGCCTTGTATTTGCTCAAACGCGGTATTCGGCAGCCCGAATATCGTCAGGGCTGGGGCCAGCGTTTTCTGGCGAGCCTGCCTGAGTTCAGGTCTGTGCCCGCGGGGCAGAAGCGAATCTGGGTGCATGCTGTGTCAGTGGGCGAGGCCCATGCCATTTCCCCTTTGGTGCAGCATTGGGCCAAGGTTTATCCTCAACATGAATGGGCTGTTTCTTGCACCACACCCACGGGTTTGGCCACATGCCGACAGCTTTATTCGACATTGAACAGCGTTCAGTTCTTTTATCTGCCATACGATTTGCCCTATCTGGTTGCGCGCACACTCAAACAAGTGCGCGCCCATATGCTGTGGGTAGTTGAAACCGAGCTGTGGCCCAATTTGCTGTTGGGGGCGATCAAAGCCAAGGTACACACTGCCTTGCTCAATGCCCGGGTTTCGCCCACCACCGGAAAGCGATTGGTCCAATTGGGGCTGGTGAGCAAACCCGTGTTGCAAAGTATTGGTACCTTGATTGCGCAAACACCGACCGATGCTGCTGTGTTCGAGAAACTTGGTCGACCTGTAGATGCGGTGTGCGGCAACCTGAAATTTGATGTGGCGCTGAAGCCCGAGTTGGCCACCATGGGGCGCGCCTGGAGAGAGGCTACCCAGGCGGAGCAGGTGGTGTTGTTTGCCAGCAGTCGGGAGGGTGAAGAGGCATTGTTACTCGACGCCTTGAATCGCTGCCAGTTTTTCAAACGTATGCCCAAAGCCAGTGTGTGGATTGTGCCGCGCCACCCTCAGCGTTTTGATGAGGTGTTTGAATTGATGGCAGAGGCAGCCACGCGGATGGGCGTGGCCCGTCCCGTACGTCGAAGTGCCTCGTTCAATGCAGGCAGCAATATTGCCTTGGCAGGTTTTGGACAGGCCCGTTTGGTGCTGGGCGACTCCATGGGTGAAATGCCGGCCTATTACAGCGTGGCCGATCTGGCTTTGTTGGGCGGTTCATGGTTACCTTTTGGCGGGCAAAACCTGATTGAGGCTTGCGCTTATGGTTGCCCAGTGTGGATGGGGCCGAATACCTTTAATTTTGCCAAAGCAGCTGAGGATGCACTGGCAGCAAAAGCAGCCCGTCGTTTTGAGAATTTAATGGCGGCTTGCGAATTTTATCTGAGTGATTTTCAGGGCAATCACGAGGCGAAAAAAGCGGCCTTTGCCTATGCGCGGAGCCACCGGGGGGCAACCCAGCGCAGCTTCAATGTGCTCAATCAATTGAATGACGTTTTGGGGTAGCGTGCCTATTGCAGCAGAAGTTGATTGATCTGTTTCAGCGATTCCGCGTTTAACTGCCCAGCCACAGCCTGCAGTTCAAGCATATTGATCAGGCTGCTGTACTTGGCCTTTGAAAGGTCGCGCTGTGTGGCATTGAATTGTTGCTGAGCGTTCAAAACATCAACATTAATTCGAATGCCTATTTCATAGGCGGTTTTGTTGGATCGGAGTGCCAGTTCACTTGAGGCCAGTGCGGTTTCGAGTGCACTCACCTGTGCCAGGCTGGTTTGAACCCCCAGGAATGCCGACTTTGCAGCCTGTGTGGCATTTCTGCTCGCGAGTTCTACATTGTTCATCGCTTTTTCCAACAACGCCGCTTGCTGGCGCACCTGGCTTTGGGTGCCGCCTCCGCTGAAAATTGGGATGTTCATCACCAGGCCAATGGTGGTGCTGTCTACACCCAAGTCAAAAGGGCGCCCACTGTTGCCATCAAAAATCTGCTGCTCGGTTTCAACCATTTGGGCAGTCAGGTCAAGGGTGGGCAAGTGCCCATATTTGGCCTTGTTGCTCTCGCCTTGGGCAATCAGTTTTGCAAGTCGCGCCTGCTGGGCTCTCAGGTTGTTGTTTCGGGCCTGCTCGGCCCAAGCCTCGGCGGTGTTCGGCGTGGGTGCTTTAAGTTGCGTTGTGGGTGCAAGTGTGGCCAGTTCATCCACCGACCTGCCCACAATGGTTTCCAGTTGTAGTTTGCGTTGTGCCAACTGGTTCTGGGCAGCCAGTTCCTGGGCCACGGCCAGGTCGAATCGGGCTTGTGCCTCTTGTTGATCGGTAACGGTCGCGCTGCCCACCTCAAAATTGGCTTTGGCCAAGGCCAATTGCTCAGTAATCGCCGTTTTTTGATCACGAAGGCTAGCCAAGTCGTCTTGCGCGGTTAATAAATCGAAATATGCGCGAGTCAACCGCAAAACAAGTTCCTGTTCAGCTTGCTGAAAACTAAGCTTGGCAACTTCTCCACTCAATTGGCTTTGCTTGTAGGTTTCCCAGGCTTGAGGGCGAAACAGTGCCTGGTTCAGAACCAGGCTGTAGGTGCCGGGATTGCGGCTGGCGTCAATCGACCTGCCAAACGCATCATAGGTATTGTCCTGTTTTTCAATGCGTGCCCCAAAGTTGATGTTGGGCAGCAAAGCTGAAAATGCCTGGTTTTCAGTTTCAAGGTCAGCCTGCAACTGCGAAGCTGCCGCCCGAAAGGCAGGGTCGTTCTGTTTGGCCAGGTTGTACAGCGTGAGCAGGTTTTGAGGGGTGGGGTTTTGAGCCCATGCCGAATTACTGAGTATTGAGCAAGCCAGCAATCCCAACAAAGTGATGAACAGCAAGTGCTTGAGGCCCGATTTCTGTCGCGTTAGCACGGGTTGATCGGGCTGGGTCATGAGTCCCGTGTCCTTAGAATACGAATTCGTTGGCCTTGGGTGCGTTGATTAACACCTTGGTCATGGTTTCAAACAAAGGTGTGGTGATCAGCTGATTGTCGCGCGACTTGCGGGCCAACACCAATTGCATGGCAGGTGCTTGGCCAATCACAGCCATCAGGCGCCCAAGTGGGTTGAGTGCTTCAAGCAAGCTGGTAGGCATGATGGGTGTGGCACCCGACAACACAATGGCGTCAAACTGGCCGAGTGTTGGGGCCAATTGAAATCCACAGCCTTCAATCACCTTCACTCGGGTAATGCCATTTTTCTTCAAATTGCTGCGGGCCATTTCCGCGATGGCCGGATTCAGCTCAATGGTCGTGACGTGGGCACACTGTTGTGCCATCAGCGCAGCCATATAGCCTGTGCCAGTGCCAATTTCCAGCACCTTTTCATGCGTACCCAACTCAAGTTCCTGAAGAATGCGAGCTTCCATTTTTGGGCTGAACATGGCCTCGCCCGTGTCGGCGCCATTCAGGCGGATCGGCAAGTCGCAATCGGTGAAGGCCAGTTTTTCAAGCCCCGCACACACAAAATTCTCGCGTTTGATCATTTCAAGCAAATCAAGCACCTTCTGGTTCAACACGTTCCAGGGGCGGATTTGTTGTTCAATCATGTTGAAACGGGCTTTCTCGAAGTCCATGGCGGGTTCTCGCGTGGGGAAAATGGATAACTCGCTATTTTAGCAAATTTTATGCAACACGCGATGTCTGCGGGCAGGTCAAACCATTCAGCACCATTTGAATATGCGCTTCAATGTAGCGCATCGGGTTGGTTTCCACGCCGCAACAACCGTCCATGGTTCGCTTCCACAGCCCGAGTGTTACCAAGGGTGCGCACAGCACCTGTGCGGCGTACTCCGTGTCGATGTCGGTGAATTCTCCGCGGGAAATGCCACGTTTCAGCACAGATTCCAGGTAGTCCCACCAAGGGCGAACGACCTCGTCATAGAAAAAGCGCGCCAATTCGGGAAAGGCATTGGCCTCAGAAAGCACAATTTTTGTGATGCTGCTCAGCTTGGTTGATCCGTATTTCAGCCACCACAGGTGAATGGCTTCGCGAATCAGGGTGGCCGAGCTTTTCTCGGGTTCCAGCAGGCTTTTTGCTTCTTCCACAATGGGTGAAACATGTTCCTTCACCACGGCTTTCAGCAATTCTTCCTTGTTGGAATAATAAAGGTAGACCGTACCTTTGCTCACGCCTGCGCTTTTGGCCACGTCTTCAAGGCGGGCTCCAGCGAATCCTTTTTCGCTGAAAATGGTCAGTGCGGCATCGAGTAGTTCTTGTGGGCGCTCTTGTTTTCTACGCGTCCAACGGGGTTGAGCATTCGCCA
>JAHJCM010000018.1 GCA_018812945.1 Gammaproteobacteria bacterium
AAGCGGCACGGGTTGAAAGCGAAATGACAGAATTGCTTCATAAAGTAAACGATCAGCTCGAGGCTCATGAAAAGTTGAGCTGCATTGTGGTGGTGAAAGAACTGTGGACCATGGAAAACGGCTTCTTGACCCCCACCATGAAAATCAAGCGCAATGTGATTGAAGCCAATTACCTGCCCAAAGCCGAGGGCTGGGTTGCGCTTAAAAAGCCAGTGGTGATTGAGCAGTAAATAAGCAGTAAGTCAGTATTTTTACAGGCCCCAATTTGAGTGGGTGGTAGGCAGTAATTGGCTTCTATATTCTTCAGTGGTTAATACCCGTTCGCACTAATTAACGGTGTGTTAACTATCTGATTAATAAGTTGAAACAATTAGCCTACTCAAAAGGGGTGTTTTATGGGTTTTAATCGTTTTTTTGGCGCCAGCATTTTAAGCTTGGCTATTTTAGCGGGCTGCGGCGGTGGCGGTGATGGCACTGCGCCAGCAGCAGGTGGAGGTGGAGCAGGCGGCGGTGGCGGTACCACCACTTCAGGCCAGCTTACCAACTCTCCTATTGATGGCGTTCCCTACACCGCAACACCAAGCGGGTTGACAGGCACCACCATGAACGGTGGCATGTTTAACTTCCAGGCAGGTGACACAGTTACCTTCAATATTGCAGGGCTGGAAATTGCAGTACCCGGTGGTGCACGCATTACACCCCAAACAATTGCTGAAGAGCTGGCTGATGGCGATGCCATGGTACAAGGCAATATTCTGGCCAACCTGACCACGTTTTTCCAGACGATTGACAACGACGGCGATGCTGAAAACGGTTCTGTGACCATTCCTGACGACATCGAGTTCGCGAACGCTGCGGATCTATTGACCAGTCTGGAAATGGCGCCAGCGGACTTTACAATGGCATTCCAGACAGCAATTGATGGCGCATACCCCGAAGGCAGCGAGCCCACAGTGGTTGATTCAACAGAGGCCATGCTTCGCTTCTACAGAAACGAGTTGCAAGGCAACTGGCGTTTGGTCAGCGCTACCGGCGCTGGCGAAACCATCACCAGCGATGCCAATTACCAAGTGTTGTTGAGCTTTGATGTTGGTAATACGAACGCAGCAAATGACGGCGTTGTGAATTCGTTTGTGTTCTCCGAGTTCGATATCAGCGATCCTGCCGATGAGTTTTCATTTGTTGGCGTTGGTACCACCAACTACAACAGCGAAACCGCCGAATTCCAATTCACCAGCCTGCCGCGTGCTTTGGTTCCCGATTTCACAAGCCCACCCGGTACTAACAACTCCTCGAGTGAAAGTGATCCATTCCTGTACTCTTCAAAAGTTGCGCTTGACGGCACACAACTGGTACTGACCTTGGTCGAGCAGGGCATTACAATCGTTGCCACTTTTGAGCGCTTCAATAACGTGAAAGAAAGCTTGTTGGGGACTTGGTACGAAGTGCTGCCACCCGAGTTTTCAACCGGCGGACCCACTACCATCGCCGCGCCAGCCCAAAACGGCAGCGTTGATTTCGGTGACGACGTTGCCTCAGTGTTTTACTACTTCCTGTCCAATTCGCGCGTGATGTTGGTGTTCACCGATCTTCCTGCGGTTGACAACGGAGAAGAGGCCAACGGTGTAATCGTAGCTGACTACACACTGGCGAATAACAGATTGACCTTCACCAATGTGTTGCTTGATTCAGTGAGTGATGTCTCAGCACCTGATCCTGCTGTAGCCAATGGTGACTTTGTGACCGTAGCCGCTTCAACTTTGAACGACACCAAGCGCATCTTGACCGAGGGTGACACAAGCAACGAGCAGGAAACCTATGAAATTTATCGGATCCTGTCTTTGAGCGAACGTGTAGGCGATTTCGTGCAAGCAGCACCAGCACAAGCCACTGAAGTACGTTAAGGCGTTACATATTTCAGTGTTCGTTAAATAAAAAAGCCCGGATTCTTCCGGGCTTTTTTTACGCCAGCGTGCCTTCCCTAAAATCTTGCAAGGCCTGCCGAATTTCCTGTTCAGAATTCATCACAAACGGGCCGTATTGCGCAATCGGCTCATGCAGTGGCTTGCCTGCAATCAGCAATGCTTTTGCATCGGCGCTGGCTTCAATCACCACGCCATCGCCTTCGTTTTTCAAAATCGCCATGCGTTTTTCGCTTACCACCTCGCCGCCTACCTTCACTTCGCCACGGTAAACAAACACCACCGCATTGTGTTGTGCGGGCAGTTCCTGCACAAAACGCGAACCCGCAGGCAAATGCAAATCCAGGTACAGGGGTTGGGTACCCTCGCGGCTTACCGCGCCTTCTACGCCATGGCTATGGCCTGCAATCACGGTGACTGCAACACCTTCAGCAGTTTTAAATTGGGGCAGGTCGTTGTTCTTGAAATCACGATACCAAGGTGTGCACATTTTGTCTTTCGCAGGCAGGTTTAACCACAGTTGAAAGCCTTCCATCACGCCTTCTTCTTGTTGCGGAATTTCACTGTGAAACACACCACGCCCAGCCGTCATCCACTGCACACCGCCGTTTTCAAGCAAGCCTTTGTTGCCCCTGCTGTCCTCGTGCAACATGCGCCCGGCAATCATGTAGGTGATGGTTTCAAACCCACGGTGCGGGTGGTTTGGAAAGCCCGCAATGTAATCGTTGGGGTTGTCGCTGCCGAAGTTGTCCAGCATCAGAAATGGGTCTAGCCTGCGCTGCAGGTTTTGCGTAATCACACGGGTCAGCTTCACGCCCGCACCATCGCTGGTAGGTTGGCCCACCACAATGTGTTCTACGGTGCGCGGCTGTTGTACAGAAATTGCTTGTGGAGCGTTCATAAATACCTCTCAATGAACTGGTGAATATCTCGATTTTACCGCACACCACAAGGTCAAGAAGCCTTTGTGGAACAAACACTTCCGTAAAGTCCAGTGAATTTCATATTGCAATGCAAAATAATTAATGCAATTGAATCAAGGGTTTGCCCTGTTTCCAAAAACAAACGCTCGTTTGAAATTTAGAGTGTTTTTCTAACGTTTACAGTTGTTAATGTCGAGAATGATTGATACATTGAGTAATGTAATCGTTAGTACCAAAGCATAAAAATAGTTGCAACCAAAGGAGTACACCATGAAAGTCATTCCAGTGCGCCGTGACGTCAAGATCAACCTCGACGAGTCCCGCATCAACAACTGGCACGAAGCCGGTGAGCACGTCACCCATTTCTTCAACGCACTGTCGGTGTTGTTCCCCGCAGGCGAGCGTTTGTTCATGGACTCCGTGCGCGCCTACAAAGACCAGGTGACCGACCCCGAACTGAAACAAGCCATCACCGCATTCATCGGCCAGGAAGCGCTGCACAGCCGCGAGCACGAGGAATACAACGAGATGATGGACCGCAGTGGCCTGCCCGCCTTGAAGCTGGACAAAATGCTCTGGAAACTGCTGGGTGGTTTGCAAAAAGGCTTGGGCAAAAAATTGTCGCTGGCCGGCACCATTGCGCTTGAACATTACACCGCCATCATGGCCGACGCCGTGCTGAAAGATCCAAAAGTAACCGGCGAGAAATCGGACGAAGGTTTCAAGCAAATGTGGCAGTGGCACGCATACGAAGAAACCGAGCACAAAGCCGTGGCCTACGACGTGTGGAACACCGTGATTCCCGACAACGTGTACAACCGCTTCATTCGCCGCTTCGGCATGGTGCTGGCCACCGTCATTTTCTGGCCCGTTATTATGTACTTCCACGCACGCCTGGTATTCGCCGACCCCAACACCAAGGGCAAGCACATTCAAGGCTACAAAGCCGTTGCCAAAATGTTGTTGGGCAAGGAAGGCATTTTCCGCAACGCCATGAGCGACTTCTTCGACTACTTCCGTGCCGACTTCCACCCCTGGGACCATGACAACAGCCACTTCATGAAAGAGATCGACGCTTTCGTGGAGAAGGTTAATCAAGCCATGCGCAACCCCAACCCCGAAGTGAAAAAAGCAGTGCGTGCACGCATGAGCAAAGCTGTGACCAAGGCACCAGTGGCTGCATAAAAAACAGCAATTACTTTCTCTTGAAAGCCGGACCATTCGTAGCGGGGTGGTCCGGTTTTTTTATTTCCGCGAGTTTTTTTAGTTCAGTTACACCGCCCTTCAAATGAGGGGGAGGTCGGTGATGCTATTCGGCGGAGAGTAAAGCTGGGTGCGGGTTCTAGCTGTTGATTATTTATTGGGCAGTGGGGTGAGGGGAGTGGATTGCTTGCTGTTGTATGACAATTAATTTAGTTTATGTACCAATTAAATTACATGCCTTACAAAAGCAGGCTTTGCTGGTGGCCTGCGGTAGCTATGGTGAAGCGTCATAGTAAGAGGCGAGGCAAACCTTGTGATTTGTAGATAAGTGACTCTTGTTCTTGTTAGATAGCTAAAATTAAATTCCAAGATGGCGATTTACAACACCCCCTCAGACGCTGCAAATACCGCAGTCAGATCTTTCCTAACATCGGTTGGCGAGCACTACCTTGGTAGATCGTTTAACACAGGTACCGGCTATGGAAAATTTCTGTGGCTCAAGATCTGCGAAGAGTTTGGTAATGCCTGTGCATACTGTGAGCAGCCTGCTCTTCTTCAGATCGAACATCTCCTCATGTTCAACCGAACCGAATATGGGTTGCATCATCCTGGCAATATCGTTCCGGTCTGCAAAGCTTGTAACAAGCGATCTAGAAACGAAGATAAAACTTACGTGTCCTGGAACGTGCATTTAAGTCAGGTTTGCGCTGGGCAAGCACCTGAGATAGTGGAACGTAGACATGCAAAAATTTTGGAGCACATGCAGCGCTACGAGTATCCAAACCTAAATGAACAGGAACGTCATGCAATTAGAGTGATCGCTGAGGCGCTATATGAAAATATTAAAGCAGAGTCGGAGAAGTCACTCGCTATGTATCGCAAGCTTGACCAGGCTTTTGTTCGCAAAGGATCAGGTCCCGCTGCCTAACTATTCATTCAAGCCGACTCCGCGTTGCGGTGCGGCTTAACTCAGGCGTTAGACGAGTCCGATGACTATCTCTGTTAAGTTTCCTCCTCAAGTGCCAGCGGGCGCTCCCGTGCAGGTGGCCCATCCAACTCGCGCGGTCGTGATAGGCGCCAACGGCTCCGGCAAGACGCGCTTTGGCATTTGGATCGAGGACAACAATCAAAGCCAGGTACCCGTGCACCGAATCAGCGCGCAGAAGGCGCTCACCCTCCCCGACTATGCCCAAGTGAAGAACTTGGAGCAGGCCGAGAAGGATTTATATTTCGGACGCCCTGATCAACACGCAAGCTTTGGAAGGAAGGTACATGATCGGTGGGGAGGCAATCCGGCTACTCACTTGCTATCGGACTACGACAAGCTTCTCGCGCTGCTGTTTGCGAAAGAGGCGGACCGCGATCGTCGACACACCACTGAGACTCGGCAGACCCAGGGCTATGTACCTGTCCCAGATTCGCCCATCGACACGATCGTCCACCTGTGGGCCTACCTGATGCCTCATCGGACCATCGCCTTTCATGATGGAAAGGTGATCGTGGGAAAAGGCACTCCGGACGAATACCACGCGAAGGAGATGAGTGATGGTGAGCGAGTAACTCTGTACCTCTTGGGGCAGTGCCTGACCGCACCCGCCGGCTCAATCATCATCGTCGACGAACCTGAAGTCCATCTTCACCGATCCTTGATGGACAAATTGTGGAATAAGGTCGAGGAGCTTTGCTCAGACAAGTCACTCGTCTACATTACCCATGATCTCGATTTCGCCGCCAGTCGTACGGGCGCAAAGAAGATTTGGGTAACAAGCTATTCGAAGGACGGATGGACTTGGGCGGATCTCCCTGATGACGACTCGCTGCCCGAAAGTCTGGTTCTCGAACTGATAGGAAACCGGAAGCCAGTTCTATTTTGCGAAGGGGATCGTGGCGGGCTCGATCACAGCCTGTACCAAATCTGCTATCCGGGCTATCACGTCGTTCCCCGCGGCAGCGGCGAGAAGGTGATCGAATCAGTCAAGGCTCTGCGTGCGAACTCCGCGCTTCACACCATTTCAGCGTTCGGCATTATCGACCGCGACGTCCGCACAGAACAGGAACTCGCTTCGCACTTGACACAGGACATTCACGCACTTCCATTTGCGGAGGTGGAAAATCTGCTCTGCACCGAGTGCCTTGTTGCCGCCGTGGGGGAGCAACTCCAACTTGATCAACACGAGGCGGTCAGCAAGGTCACCGAGTACATCGCACGGTCGATGAGGGAGGAACTCGAGGCGCAGATTGTGATGCGCGCGGCTCGGCGGGTGCGTTATCACCTCTCCTGCTATTCACCCACTACGTCCACACGCGCAGGCCTCCTGAGTGGGGTTGACCAGTTGGTCAACTCACTTGACATGGCGAGCATCACCTCCGAAGCAGAGCTTGCCTTGAAGGCGGCACTTGAATCAGGGAAGTTGGACGAGATGTTAAAGCTGTACAACCGAAAGAGCTTGGCCGATCGTGTATCGAGCTGCTTTGGTTTGACGCACGGCGAATACAAGGCGCTGGTATTCCGAATGCTCAAGGGACCTAAGAAGGATGTTCTGATTGCCGGCGTTCGTGCGTTTCTTCCGAGCAAGTGAGTACCGCGTCTAACAGGTCGTTCGACGCGGACACGCAGCTGCATTGCGCCGCGAGGCGTGCTAGTGAGCCTACGCCTCGCGGCGCAATGCAGCTGCGTGCCGGTCAACTCCGACGTTAGCCATCACAGGGAGGTGCCATGGCGTTGCTTTCGTTCTCCGAAGCACTACTTGAAGCGCAGAACTACAACCGTCGACATGTCTTGCTCGGAAACGGTTTCAGCATTGCCTGCCGCCCAAAGATATTCGCGTATGGAAAGCTGTTTGAGCAGGCTGATTTCTCCAAGATTTCCGCAACAGCGAAGAACGCTTTCAAGGCGCTTGGCACTCAAGACTTCGAGAAGGTCATTAAAGCCCTGCGAGACGCGGCAGCCATCGTCTCTGCATATGGCGGGCCGCCAAAACTGGCTGAGTCTTTCTCTGCCGATGCAGATGGATTGCGAGAACTTCTGGTTCAAACAATCGCGGCCACTCATCCTTCTTGGCCAGGTGATCTATCTGACGAAGAGTACAAATCATGCCGTCAATTCTTGGCGAATTTTCATACCGTTTACACGCTGAACTACGACCTCTTGCTCTACTGGGCGCAGATGAACACAGAGGAAGGTGAAGATCCATCGTCGGACGACGGTTTTCGAAAGCCGGAAGATGACTTTGAATCCGCATATGTCGTCTGGGAGCCAGATCAGAGCCACGAGCAGAACATGTGGTTCCTGCATGGGGCCTTGCACGTGTTCGATTCTGGAATCGAGATTCAAAAGTACACATGGCGAAACACGGGCGTTCGTCTCATTGATCAGATTCGAAGCGCTCTCAACAAGAACTACTTTCCGCTCTTTGTCTCAGAAGGCACAAGTGCGGAGAAGTACGAACGCATCCGACACAACGACTATCTGGCAAAGGCGTATCGAAGCTTTAGCTCAATACAGGGCGCCTTGTTTATCTATGGCCACTCTCTTGCAGAAAATGATGATCACTATCTCCGCTGCATTCAAAAGGGCAAGCTTTCTAAGCTCTATGTTGGCTTGTATGGCGATCCGAGCTCCGAAGCCAACAAGTTCATCATCCGCAGAGCCAATCAACTCTCCAACGGCCGCCGTGCTCGGAACCCGCTTGGCGTGAGCTACTTCGATGCCGCGACCGCCAAGGTCTGGAGCGTGTGATGACTAACCCTTCAATTGAGAGGACGCGCCCCGGCAAGCCGGGGCACGCCTCCCCTTTCAAACGTTAACACTCGAGAATAGTTTTGAATCCAAGGTTGATTACTGTTGTAGCCGTCCTCGCAGCATTAACAACAGTTGCGATTTATGGCCACAAGTTTAACGGGGCACTGTCTCCCGACCACTCGCGTTGGGGTGAGTTTGGAAGCTTTTTTGGTGGCGTACTAGGTGCTACCTTCGCCTTTCTTACTCTGATGTATCTAGCGAAACAGGTCGAGAATCAATGGAAGGAGAGTAAGGCGGCCAGGCTAGAGTCAGAAATGGGTCAACGCGAGCGGTATATTGCCAGTTGTCTTGGTTTGTTGGTGCCAAAATTGACAGAGGTTGATAAAGCCCTTGATGCACCTCTTTCAGAGCTGATTCTTCGTGTTTACAGAGACAAACAGCAGCGACAAGCACGAGAATTTATTGAGTTCTTACGTGTGGGGCTTTCAGCCCGGTCTGCAGTCATGGCTTTGTGGGTAAATATCGCCTCTGGTCTGTCTTTCTTGGCCGTGCATGATAGGGGAAGGTATCTGAATCAAAAAACTCTCGTTGCTGTTCAGGTTGGTTATGGCTTATGCAGTGCATTGGATGAAATCGTCCAGATAGCCACAGAGATAAATTTTGAGCGTCATTTCGACCGCTAAAGTGTTAACAAGTCAGGCCAGCGGACGCGTATGACGCGCCGCTGCCTTCAACGTTAGAAGCAAGAGAGTAAATATGCGATTTATACTAATTTCTATTTTGTTGCTGCCTAGTATCGCAATGGCTGAGCAGTACATATGTTCGTACCCGAACTATACAAATGGTGCCCCGGTAACCCTAAGGATAAAAATCAATGGCACCACCGCTACAATTGATGGAAAATTTCCAATGGAATATAAAGTTTTGGAAAATAATCAATATGGTGTAGTACTTGCTTACTCATTCTCTAGTGAAGGTACAGAGTCACCAAAACAAAATGATGTGGGCTTATTTGGTTTAGCAATCGACAAAGTCAAAATGAAAATGGTTAGAGGCAATATTACGCATGGTGATATGGCTAATAGCTTGAGGTCTGGCTCATGCACAAAATAGATCTTCTAACCCTGCGCTCAAGCGGGGCCGCGGTAAAGCGCGGCCTCTTAGCTTCACGTTAGGCCTTTTCTACCAAGGGATACATAATGAACCTATCAGAAAATGGAAAGAAATCGAGCGAGGGCCGTTGGTGGGAGTTCTACTTTGTTCGGTACTTTGTCGGAACTGTCATTGGTGGAGCAATTCTTCTTTACTTGAATGCATCAGATACATCGAGTCTTCGCAATCTCATCATCCCAGGAGTCACAGATGTATCGAAACTCGACGCCCAGTTTCTCTCCCTTCTCGCAGCACTCGGATTGGCCTACTGCTACGTTGCAAGTGCGCCAGTTCTCGTACTTCATGCTACACGTGGAGTATTTTTGGCGAAGCATACTGCCACATATCGATATTTATTCTATGGCTCTCTCGCGTTTGTTGGTATATCTGCTGCCGCGTTCTACGTTTGTCAAGAAGCCCCAGATCACAGTTATCCTATCGATAACTCTGCTCATGGTCGTCCTGTGCATTCAGATTGTGCCTCTAGGTTTGGCAATTAAAAACGAAGGCGAATGCGCGTACTCTTACTACACTAAGCTAACGAAAGCGCGTAGCAAAGACACCGAGGAGACCCGACAGTATGTCGAGTCATACAAGCACCTGAGAGAACACGGAAATGCATTTATTATTCTTCTGTTTGAGTTGGTGTTAGGCACAGTCCTGGCTACGGTATCCGAACCCAGGTTTGCTCTCATTTCGCTACTTCTCTGGATAATGCCCGCCGCATTGGTCTGGTTGGTTGGTACCATATTGGAGTACCGATTCGCTAATGAGCCATCAAAGTAGTGACTCTGCGTTCGAGGTGATATATGCGAAAGCCGCGCAGGCGCCTCAACTGCACGTTAGGCTAATCAGCGATTAAAAGTGAGTTCAATATGAGCAAGAAAACGAAAGAAAAACTACGCCACCACCGCACCATAGAAGAATTCCAGACGTTTGCTAACGAGTTCAAAAGCGAGAGTGATCGTGCCGCCGTAATACTTGGTACTGCTCAATTAGATCTACTACTTTTCCAGCTTCTAGACTCGACTTTGTTGCCAGTGACAAACGGGAAGGATGAACTACTTGAGGGTGATAGCCCACTAGCTACATTCTCTGCTCGCATCAATGCGTGCTATCGACTTGGACTGATCGAAGCTGAATTTGCACGTGCGCTGCACCTTGTTAGGCGCATTCGTAACTCGTTCGCTCATGAGGTTTCTAGCGCAACACTTGATGCCGGAGCCCACAGGGACAGAGTACGGGAATTGGTTGCTCCTTTTGCGGCCAATTGGGGGCTGCGGGAGATGCTTGAACAATTTTTTGATAACGATGAATCAACGGGCGCAAGGTTCAGAGCCTGTATTGCCTTGATGAGCATCCGACTTGATTCAGCAATTCAGGATAGCAAACGCTTTTCCGACGAACACGCTGCCACTATGCTTCCGCCCGACCCGGATGAAACTGACACTGCTGAGTAGGATTCCGTTGTACCGCAGGTGCAATGAAACTCGCGCTAGGCACGATAGTATCTGCAATGTTCTTGCATTCGGTTATGCACCTATCACCAGAACGATATGAACATGCAGATGCAACGCCGTGCCTTCGCTCCCCAGCCTAACTGTCAGGTCAACGCGGACGCAACCAAGGGCTATGCCTTCGGCATTCTCATGGCCCTTGCTTGTACCCTCCGCCCTGCCGGGCTCCAGCGCCGGTTACCTTGGTATTAGTGCCCACTGGAGCCAGCATGGGAAGAAAAGCAAAGCATCATTACATTCCAAAATGCTACTTGAAGGGATTCACAAATGGCGGTGAAAACTCTTCACCATTTTGGGTTGTACCAATAAATAATGACAATCCATTCCCTACTACCCCAAATGATGCATGTGCCCAACGAGACTACTACACAGTAGATCATAAGAATTCTTTGATTGTTGAAGATTTCTACGCTGAGCAAATAGAGCCCAAAATTAGTCAGGCTATTAGCTACATTAATGCACATTCGCGCCTACCTCCCAAGGAGGAAATGAGGCATCTGATTCTATTGCTGGCCACTCTGTATTTACGAGTTCCCTCGCACAGAGAAGCATTGGAAATGCCTATGCGGAGAACGAAAGAAATCGTAGAAAGCATGAGCCAAGATATAAATGTATCTAACAAAAGTGAATTCGATTACTCTAAAACTGATCTCATAAAGACAGAGTTAAGGCTAATAGATACTGTGCAAGAGTGTTTGTCGAATAAGTTTTATCAATTGCACATAGTCGAAGATGAAAGCCTTAATGTAATAACCTCCGATAAACCTTTTATCATGAGCCACCCTAAAGGCCGTAAAGGGTTCTACTTTGGTCTAAACACATCAAATATCGAAATATGTGTGCCGATTACAAGCAAAGCAATACTGATCGCTAGAAACGAGCAAATGAAGGAAGGTACTTTTGCGGCAACTAAAGAGTTAATTGGTCTAACCAATACAAAGCTTGTATTATCTGCTAACCGGTTTTTTTATTCCAAAACGGAAGAGATACTATTAGTTAATGATGATATCTCCGTCTACAAACACAACATTAGTACTAACAAATCAAAGCACTCGGACAGCGTAAACGCTGCCGGTGTTTGAGTCGTTAGACGTAATAAGATATGGGCCACCACTTCGTCCCTCAGTTTTACCTTCGCCGATTTACTGAAGGCAACACCATCTGGGTGTACGACCGTCTGGGTTCTTGCTCGTTTAATTCTCAGCCTAAGACAGTCGCTAACGAGAACAAGATGTACACAGAAGAGATTGAAAGCTGGTTGACGAACGAGATCGAAGGTCCTGCCCAACCCGCAATTCAGAAGATTCGTGAGCGTCGCGCACTATCTGATAAAGATCGACTAGTCTTAGCTAGGTATCTCTTTGTCCTGTGGAAGCGGGTTCCTGAAGGTCGAGCGAGGTTTGCGGCTCGCTTACCTGAAGTTGCGGAGTCAGTGAAAAATGAACTTCATGAGAGTTTGTCGGCAGCAGCAGCGACGAATCCAGACTTGGCTCACCTTGCAGAGACTCGAAAAGAAGAGGTAAGCAGTATCATCGAGCGTTACCAGCGAGAAAAGCCTGCGGCGATTTGGCAATCTAGCCTCATGAAAGAGAGCAGCGCCAAAGTTGTCGAGAGCACGCTTTCCATGAACTGGCGCTTTCTATGCTCTGACCGCCTTCAGTTTTTAACATGTGACAACCCAGTGTTCTTCTTCGCCCACGAAGGAATAAACCAGCCTACCTCAGAACTAACAGTGCCGTTGTCTAGTTCAGTAGCTCTGTGGGCCACACGTCGCCCAATACGCGGTTCGACATATGTTTCCGCGCTGCCAGTTGCCGTGCGGGAAATCAACCGCAGGACGGCCACAAATGCGACTCGCTTTGTCTACTCAATGCGCATGGAGCCCTGGATACTACCTTTCGTTTGCAAAGGTGACTATGTTCTCAATCGGCTGATCTAGGAATGAACCAAGCGACGCCTAACCTTTCAATCGATAGGACGTCACCCGGCAAGCCGGGCGCTTGTTTTCATCTCATACGTTGAGCGTTATGAAGGTTTGCTCAGTCCAAAGTGAAGGCGACATTGATCAATTGATCGAGCTTATATCCAAGTCCGCCCAAAAAGCCCTCCTGCAGATTGCCAAGAGCACCGAGTGTCGTAATGGTCTTCAAGCGCTTTGGTCAATTAAGTTCACTCCGATTGGTTGCGATCCGCTTGATTCAGAAAGCCCACTTAATCTGATAGAACAGCTCAACCAAACTTTCACGTACTTGGCATCAGTAAAGGCGCTACGGTTGCTGCTTCAGCTTCATCCTGAGCTTGCTCCTTATAAGGTCAATCTAGGTACATCCCCAGGCTCGGATATCGAGTCAGGTTTGAACGAAGGTCTAGCCGCTGAAGTCTTCGCCGCAGTCAACACATCAAACAATCGTAAGCTCGCAAAAGACATTGCGAAGGTACATAAAACGTCAGCAAGGCTCAAGTACGTTTTCTTCATGTGCCCAGGCTATGAAGTAGGCCGCCAGCCAAAGCTCGAGCGAGACGGAGTTCAGGTCTGGTCTGTGGGTGAGGCGCTGTAATATTCAATCTTCTTCCATCAAAAGTAAGACAACCCAAATGACATTGGACCGCGCGAAGTCGCTGAACACATCCGAGGCAATCGCCGCTCGAAGGCAGGCGCTCGATCTTGCGCATATGCAGCCGCTGGTCGCATTCGTCGCACGCTTGCGGGCTAGTGCACCTGCTGGAGTGCCAGACTTCGATCCCATGGACGGAGGAGTCAACGCCGAATGTCTGTTTCTTCTCGAAGCTCCCGGCAGTAAAGCTATAGGGTCGGGTTTCGTGTCGCGTAACAACGCGGACGAAACCGCAAGAAACTTCTTTGAAGTCAATGTCGAAGCAGGGCTGCATCGCTCCCGTACTGTGATGTGGAATGCCATACCTTGGTACATTGGCGACGAGCATCGCATTCGCCCAGCGACTGGTCGAGACCTCGGAGCTGCAAGGCAGCACCTCGCGGAACTTCTTGTTCTACTGCCTCGGCTTCGATTCGTAGTACTCGTTGGAAGGAAGGCGCAGAGGTACGGCCATGTTGTCGCCATGTTGGCACCATCGGTTACTGTGCTCACTTGTCCCCATCCGAGTCCTCTGTCATTCAATGGCAGGCCAGAGCGCCGTGCGGAGGTACTAGCTTGTCTAGCTCACGTAGTGTCAAAGCTTGACTGAATAATGTTGTCCTGTAACTTCTCAATCAAGCGGATGTACTCAGGTAGGAAGGGTTGCACCGTTCATGTCGAATGTTGTGTATATGATGGATGTTTAACGCAATTACGCACCCTAGGATGAACACCGAGCAATCCAAGAACCCCATGCATGGCGTCACGCTTGAAATCATCGTGGTAAAGCTTGTTGAGCACTACGGCTGGGATGGGCTTGCCAATCGAATCAAAATCAATTGCTTCAAGAACGATCCTTCCGTGAAATCCAGCCTGAAGTTTTTACGAAAAACGCCTTGGGCCAGAGAGCAGGTGGAGCAACTTTATCTATCTACATTTGCAGCACAAACTGAAGTGCGAAAAAGTTAAGTCGTCTGCCGCGCGGTGTAATCACACCAAGCTATCACCACCCCGCAATTTGTAACCTCCAACTCCTTCTCTTTAAGGTGCCTTTTTTTAATTATTGCCAATAAACAAAAAGGTAGTAGTATCAAGTATGTACTGAATATCCAAACAAAGGTATTCCACAAAACTGCAACTTCGAATTTGCCACGTACCTCGAACGCTGGGCCTGCTGGAAAGTGGGCATTTTGATGTTTGTTTAAAAAAGTTGGAGATGTGTCATGGTCAAACTCGCGTTGTTCGTTCGTCTTGAAGCCAAGCCTGGTAAGGAGAAAGAGGTAGAGAACTTTCTATTAAGTGGTCTACCACTTGTTCAGGCAGAGCCCGCTACTACAGCTTGGTTCGGTATTCGCTTGGGGCCATCAACCTTTGGCATCTTCGATGCATTTCCAGATGAGGCTGGGCGACAAGCTCATCTTTCCGGCAAGGTGGCAGCTGCGCTGATGGAAAAAGCGGGTGACTTGTTCGCCACGCCGCCATCAATCGAAAAGGTCGATGTTCTTGCGGTAAAGCTGCCGGGCTGACCAGGCCCACCACACAATTCTAAGGACCGACTTCAGGCATGAGTGACGAGCAATCGAATAATCCCATGCATGGAGTCACGCTAGAAAATCTCGTCGTGAAGCTTGTTGAACACTACGGCTGGGATGGTCTTGCCCATCGAATCAGAATCAACTGTTTCAAGAACGATCCTTCCGTTAAATCCAGTCTGAAGTTTCCTCGAAAAACGCCTTGGGCAAGAGGGCAGGTGGAGTAACTTTATCTGTCGACACTTGCATCAAAAAGTGATTCAAAAAATACTTAACAAAAATTCAGCAGGTCGTCTCGTATCTTTATGGTCAGCAAAATTGATGTTGTCATTCTGCGTCTTCGTTTAGCTGAGAAATAATACTTTCGTAGGAATAGTCGGAAAGCCCGCTTTGCTCGCCCTCATCCAGATATTGACGTAATTGCGCCAGTTGAGTTTCGTGTTTCTCAAGTAAACGTAGCCCCGCTGTGACCACCTCGCTTGCCGACTCATAGCGACCACTATGGACCTGTGATGCAATAAATTGATCAAAATGTGGGCCGAGAGAAACACTCTTCTTTCTTGCCATGGAATATCTCTGATACATAATCTTCGTACAGCGTAACCACCTGTTTCCAACTAATCAATCAAGTGTAATCACACCAAGCTACCATCACTCCGCAATTTGTAACCCCTAATTCCTTCTCTTTAAGGTGCCTCTTTAAATTCGTTTAAAAGGCACCGCATGGCAGTTATCCCCAACCAAATCAATAATGTTCAAGTTCAATTTGGCTTGAATGTTCACAACAGCGTGAAACGCGAGTCACCTTGTTCATTGATTAAGCAATGAACAACATTCAAAAAATAATTGCAAGCAGCGCTTTAGTAGCGTTCGTAAACTCAAGCTGGGCAACTGAGGTGGAGGAAAAAACCCTCTTGAACAACCTGGCGTACGGGCAGTTGATCGAACTGAATCAATACAGCTCTGGGCAGCAGAAGGGCTTGATGTTGCGCCTTTTTGCAACGCCAGCTCGCGATGAAACTTGTGGGCTTGAAACTGGTGCCACTTGTAAAAATAATCACCTGATCACTGTTGCCACTTTCGATGAACTACCGGAAGTTCAAGTACACACATTGCAAGCGAAAGGGGAGTTTGTAAAGGCCGATTGGGTTGTACCTAAAACGCCTGAAACAACAGTTGACCAAGCCGAGTTGGTTCTTACGTTCCGTGAATATCATCGATTCGCGACTCGAGCAAATCCTAAGCTCCCCAAGAAGGTTTTTCAGATTAATTTGAAAATCACTCAACACGACATCGAAGAAATCACGCCTGCCAAATAACGCCAAACAAAAAAGCCAGGTACTGTTCAGCACCTGGCTTTCTCAAATCAAACCACTCAAACTTAAGCGGCTTTCACCTTCAAGCGCCATGCGTGCAGCAGTGGCTCGGTGTAACCGGCAGGTTGTTCCATGCCTTTGAACACCAGGTCACATGCAGCCTTGAATGCGGCGGATGTTTCAAAGTTGCCAGCCATGGGCTTGTAGGCGGGGTCGCCAGCGTTTTGCTGGTCAACCACGGCGGCCATGAGCTTCATGGTTTCCATCACTTGCTCTTTGCTCACAATGCCGTGGTGAATCCAGTTGGCAATGTGCTGGCTGGAAATACGCAGTGTGGCGCGGTCTTCCATCAGGCCCACGTTGTTGATATCGGGCACCTTGGAGCAACCTACACCCTGGTCAACCCAGCGAACCACATAACCCAAAATACCTTGGGCGTTGTTGTCCAGTTCTTGCTGCTTTTCTGCATCGCTCCAGTTGGTGTTGGTGGCCACTGGCACCTGCAGCAGGTTGGCCAAAATGCCTGGGCGTTCTGCGTCGGCGTCAATCTTTTCCAGCTCGGCTTGAACAGCGGCCACGCTCACCTGGTGGTAGTGCATGGCGTGCAGTGTTGCAGCAGTTGGGCTGGGTACCCAGGCGGTGTTGGCACCGGCTTTGGGGTGGCCAATTTTTTGTTCCAGCATGGCTTTCATCAGGTCGGGCATGGCCCACATGCCTTTACCAATTTGCGCGCGGCCTTTCAAACCACAGCTCAAACCAACCAGCACGTTGTTGCGCTCGTAGGCGGTAATCCATGCGCTGCTCTTCATGTCGGCTTTGCGAATCATCGCGCCTGCGTGCATGGCGGTGTGCATTTCGTCGCCAGTGCGGTCCAGGAAGCCGGTGTTGATGAAAGCAACACGGCTGGCTGCGGCAGCAATACAGGCCTTCAAGTTAACAGACGTGCGGCGCTCTTCGTCCATAATGCCCAGCTTCACGGTGCTGTCGGGCAGGCCCAGCAGCTTTTCTACATGGGTGAACAATTCGGCAGCGAAGCCCACTTCAACAGGGCCGTGCATTTTCGGCTTTACGATGTAAACCGAGCCTTTGCGGCTGTTGCGAATACCGTTCACGCCATTGCCTCTCAGGTCGTGCAGCGCAATCGTGGTGGTAATCACCGCGTCCATAATGCCTTCGGGAATTTCTTTGTCGCCGCCCCACAAAATTGCGGGGTTGGTCATCAGGTGGCCCACATTGCGCAAGAACAACATGCTGCGGCCATGCATGGTTACTTTCTCGCCATTCACGCCGGTGTACACGCGGTCAGCATTCAAGCCACGTGTGAATGTTTTGCCGCCTTTGCTTACGCTTTCTGTCAGGGTGCCTTTCAAAATACCCAGCCAGTTTTTGTAGGCCACAATTTTGTCTTCGGCGTCTACGGCTGCAACAGAATCTTCCAGGTCCAGAATGGTGGACAGCGCTGCTTCCAGCACCACGTCGGCCACACCGGCTGCGTCGCTTGAACCAATCGGTGTTGCGCGGTTAATAATGATGTCGGCGTGAATGCCGTTGTTCACCAGCAGTACTGAAGAAGGTGCGGCGGCGTCGCCCTGGTAACCTACCAGTTGTGCGGCGTTTTTCAGGCCAGCGGTGCTGCCGTTCTTCAAGGCAACTTGCAGCTTGCCGCCTGCAATGGCGTAGCCAGTGGCGTCTTTGTGTGATGCGCCTTCCAACGGGAAAGACTGATCCAAAAAGTTACGTGCAAACTCGATAACCTTTGCACCGCGCACGGGGTTGTAGCCGCCAGCGCGTTCTGCACCACCTTCTTCGGAAATAACATCAGTGCCGTACAGTGCGTCGTACAGGCTGCCCCAACGTGCGTTGGCTGCGTTCAATGCATAGCGTGCGTTCAAAATAGGCACGACCAACTGGGGACCAGCTTGGGTGGCCAGTTCGCTGTCTACATTGGCAGTGGTGGCTTGCACTTTGGCAGGCTGCTCAACCAGGTAGCCAATCTTCTTCAAGAATTCTTGGTAAGCGGCCATGTCGGCGATGGGGCCGGGGTTGGCTTTGTGCCAGGCGTCCATTTCCAGCTGAATGCGGTCGCGCTCGGCCAGCAGGGCGGCGTTTTTCGGGGCCAGTGTGCTAACGATTTCGTCGAAGCCTTTCCAGTAGGCAGCCTGATCAATGCCGGTGCCGGGCAGCACTTCATTGTTGATGAAGTTGTACAGGGGTGTGGCTACTTTCAAGCCATGCACGGTGGTGCGTTCTGTCATTTTAGAAACCTCGGGCTGGGTAGTTAATGCGAAACAGTCGATTGTAAAGGAATTGAGTGTGATTCTGACATGTTTGGAATGGTCATAAGCACAGGCGATTGATCAAGACATCTTTAACTTTTTTGCAAAACTCTGGAAAACCCCAAGTCGATTGCGGCAACGCAGGCTTCAATCCAAATTGTGGGCTGGTTACTATTGGGTAATCGATTCGGGGTAAACATGCGGACTTTTGATTACATCGTAGTGGGGGCGGGCACGGCAGGCGCCTTGATGGCCAACCGGCTCAGTGCCAACCCCAACAATTCAGTGCTGTTGCTGGAAGCGGGCGGTAAAGACAACTACCACTGGATCCACATTCCCGTGGGTTACCTGTATTGCATCGACAACCCGCGCACCGATTGGCGTTTTCGCACCGAGCCCGATGCAGGCCTGAACGGCCGAGCCCTGATTTACCCTCGTGGAAAAACCCTGGGTGGTTGCTCCAGCATCAACGGCATGATCTACATGCGGGGCCAGGCCCGCGATTATGAAAGCTGGGCTGCGCAAACCGGCGACGAGGCCTGGAACTGGAACAATTGTTTGCAAGATTTTCTGGCGCATGAAAGCAACTGGCGTTACGACAACCCGCATGCCGAGTTGGCCGACACCGACCTGCCAAAGTTTCACAGTGGCAAGGGTGAGTGGCGCGTCGAGAAGCAGCGCCTGCGTTGGGAAATACTGGAAGCGTTTTCTCAAGCGGCGCAGCAGGCAGGCATACCCGCCAGCGACGACTTCAACCGTGGCAATAATTTTGGTGTTGGCTACTTTGAAGTGAACCAGCGCAGCGGCTGGCGGTGGAACACATCCAAAGCCTTCTTGCGCCCCATCCTGAAGCGGCCCAACTTGACCGTGTGGACCCAGGCACAAGTCAAAAATTTAATCATTGAACGCAACGCCAGTGGCGAACTGGTGTGCAATGGCGCGCTGGTGGTGAAGGGCGGTGAAGAAGTGGCCGTGAAAGCCGTGCGTGAAACCGTGCTGTGTGCGGGTGCCATTGGCACGCCACAAATTCTCGAACTATCGGGCATAGGGCAGGGCAGCCTGCTGCAGCGACACGGAATTGACGTGAAGCTGGACAAACCCGGTGTGGGTGCCAACCTGCAAGACCATTTGCAAATACGCGCCGTGTTTAAAGTGCAGGGCGTTAAAACCTTGAACACGCTGGCCAACAGCCTGTGGGGCAAGGCGCAAATTGGCATGGAATATGTGTTCAAGCGCAGCGGGCCGATGAGCATGGCCCCCTCGCAACTGGGCGCATTCACCAAGAGCAGCGCCGACCGGCCATACCCCAACATTCAATACCATGTGCAGCCGCTGAGCCTGCCCGCTTTTGGTCAGCCCTTGCACAACTTCAATGCCTTCACAGCCAGTGTGTGCAACCTCAACCCCAGCAGCCGCGGTTCAGTGCACATCAAAAGTGGTCGATTTGAGGATGCACCCGCCATTGCACCGAATTACCTCAGCACCACCGAGGATCAAAAAGTGGCGGCCGATTCCCTGCGGGTGACGCGCAACATAGCGCAGCAACCTGCCTTGGCCAAATACAAGCCTGAGGAATTCAAGCCCGGCGTGGAGTTTCAAACCGACGAAGAATTGGTGCGTTTGGCAGGCGACATTGCCACGACGATTTTTCACCCGGTGGGCACGGCAAAAATGGGTGCGGCCAACGACCCCGCTGCCGTGGTCGATTCCCGCTTGCGAGTGATTGGTGTGAAGCACTTGCGCATTGCCGATGCCAGCGTGATGCCTACTATTACCAGCGGCAACACCAACAGCCCCACGCTGATGATTGCCGAGAAAGCGGCACGGTGGATACTGAATGGATGACTGACTTTGTATCGTTATGCGATACAGGTTAAGATCCTCGTATTAGCAGGATCGAACGAATATGAGTAATATGCACAACCCTCCACATCCCGGACTAACCATCAAGCTTGATGTATTGCCGTCGCTTGGCATTTCTGTAACAGAGGCGGCGTTGCAGCTTGGTGTATCGCGAGTCGCATTTTCGCGAATGATTAATGGAAAAGCTGCGATAAGCGCAGACATGGCGATTCGCCTTTCTCAATGGCTGGGGGGCTCACCTGAAGTTTGGTTACAGCAACAACTTCAATATGATCTTTGGCATGCCAAGCAAGCGAGTAAATCCAAAGTGCGTCGATTGATAGCAGCCTGAATGAAGGAAAAACATGAACGAA
>JAHJCM010000197.1 GCA_018812945.1 Gammaproteobacteria bacterium
GCTTGGTGTTGGGCACAGTCAGGTCTTGCAAAAATTCACTGAGCGCATCGTAGCGATACCGTGGGTTGGGTTGAAGCGCTTTGCGCAGGCAGGCCTCTACCCAAAGCGGCAAGTCGCGGCGCGGGTGGTTGGCTGGAATGTAGCGCAAATCGCTGTAGCTTTTCAGCGCAACCTGTTTCACCGTTTTTTCTGCGAAGGGCAGGGCGCCAGTCAACATTTCATACACCACCACGGCCAGTGAAAACAAATCGGATTTGAAAGTACCCACTTCACCCATCAAGTATTCCGGGGCCACATAATTTACGCTGCCTTGCGGTACCGATTTGTCCAGTGGTGAAATCAGTTCGTCCGCACCTGCAATCAGCACTGTGCCGAAGTCGAGAATTTTCACGCAGCCTTTCGAGTCGATCATGATGTTTTCGGGTTTGATGTCCTGGTGCACCATGTCGGCGCGCTGAAATGCTCGTAGCCCCGTCACCACTTGTTTTACAATGCGACGCACAGCGTCCACACTGGGTTTGGGGTTGTCATACATCCATTCCCGCAGGTTAATGCCTTCAATGTATTCGCCCAGATAGTACAAAAACTGCTTCGGGCGTTTGGGCACATGGGTTCGCATTACATTTACATGCTGCACGCTTTGTCCCACCCATTCTTCGCGAACAAAGCCACTTAAATACATAGCGTCTTCTGCAAAATTCAGCGAAGGTGTTTTCAGTGTGAATTGTTCACCAGTTTCCGTGTCGCGCACGCGGTACATGTGGCTGCGGGTTCCGCTGAAAATAATTTCAAGTACTTCATAGCCGTCTATTTTGTTGCCCACCTGAAGCACAGGCGGTATGGGCAATTGTGTCAACTTGCGGTGCACCTCATCCAGCGTTTCATGGGGCAGGGCATCGACTGCCATCAGCAACACGGTGAGGTTGTCATCGCTGCCTGCATTCAGCGCGGCCTGCACCATGTGCCTGGCAAGTAGTTCCAAATCGGCAGTGCCATGTTGTGCAATCAGGGCCAGCAGCTCGGCGCGTTTCAGCACGCCGTGAACGCCATCGGTGCTCAGCAATACCAGGTCACCCACCTGCAATTCATGCGTGCTGTAGTCCAGTTTCAGGTGGCGGTCGGCGCCCAGTGCACGCGACAAATATTCCTGCCCGCGTTCTGTGCGCACGTGGTCTTGGGTCAGGCGTTCAATGGCATCGCCGCGCACGTGGTACACCCGCGAATCGCCCACATGAAAACAGTGCAGAGTATTGGACTTCAACACCACCGCACTGAAGGTGGTCAGCAGGCTGTCGTTGTGGCTGGCGCGGTTGGTGTTCTGTTGGTAAATCCAGGCGTTCAGACCAGAAATAATTTGCCGGGCCGATTTGTGAACGCTCCAGGTGTAGGGCGTGGAAGAATAATCGTCGAGAAAACTGGTCACGGCCGTTTGGCTGGCCACATGGGAATCAGCGCAGCTGCTAACCCCATCGGCAATTGCAGCCGCAGCACCTTTGAGCAAGTTCGATTCGGCTTGTCCGCACCAGGCAGCAAATGCATCCTGATTCACAGGCTTTGGGCCTGCGATGGAATAACCACCAAACCGAACTTGCAGTGTGCTGCTCATGGTGCCTTTGTTTGACTTTGTCTATCTTTGTCTATTTATCCCACGCGGATCAGTTCAACTGTACCGTCTTCTTTTACTTCGGCCATGTGGCCTTGTGGTTCTTCCATAAACAGCAGTGTAATAAAACCCACCACGGCCGTTAAAGCAATCACGAAGAAGAAAGCCTGATAGCTGACAAATGAAAGCACGGTGAGGTACACCACTGCACCCACGTTGCCATACGCACCAGTCATGCCGGCAATTTGGCCGGTCAGGCGGCGCTTGATCAAAGGCACTGCTGCAAATACTGCGCCTTCACCGGCTTGCACGAAGAATGAACAGGCCATGGTGGTGATGACAGCCAGCCACAGTGGCCAACTTGAATTCGTCAGTCCCATCAGGGCATAGCCCACTGCCAGCCCAGCGGTCAAAATAAGCAGCGTGCGCTTGCGGCCAAATTTGTCGCTGATCCACCCGCCGCCGGGGCGCGACATGAGGTTCATGAAGGCGTACATGGAAGCCACAAGGCCCGCGTAAACGGGGCTGAGGGAAAAGGTTTCAGAGTAGAACAGCGGCAGCATGGAGACTACGGCCAGTTCAGAACCAAAGGTTGCAAAGTACAACACATTCAACACCGCCACCTGCTTGAACTTGTAGCGGTGCAGTTCGGGCACAGGAGCCTTGAAAATTTCGCTGTTCACCTTGTAGGCGCTGTAGCAGTCGTACACCAAGATCAAGATCAACACGCCGTAAATGCCGTTGGCCGCTGCGCTGCTCAGCATGCTGACCCCTTCGGGCGACAATTTCCAGGTTAACAAGGCCAGTGCAGCGTACATGGGCAACTTCATCAACAGCATGAAGTAGAAATCGCCAACGCTGCTTACTTCCATGCCACCGCTTTTTTTAGGCTTGAAGTAGGTTGATCCTTTTGGTGTGTCGCTTACATTGAAATACCACACAAAGCTAAACAGCAGGCAAATAACGCCAGTGATCGCAATTGCGTAGCGCCACCCGTCAGGCCCGCCCAGTAACAAGGCCAGTGTAGGTAGCACCATGGCTGCACCCGCTGATCCAAAGTTACCCCAACCGCCGTAAATGCCCTCAGCTGTGCCCAATTGGTGGGCTGGAAACCATTCGCTGACCATGCGAATTCCAATCACGAATCCGGCACCGATAAAGCCAAGCAAGAATCGGGAAACGGCGGCCTGTGCAAAGTCGGTTGAAAACGCGAACATGAAACACGGAATGGCCGACACAAAAAGCAGCACCGCGTAGACCAGGCGTGGGCCGAATTTGTCGGTTAACATGCCGATCAAGATGCGTGCAGGAATGGTCAGCGCCACATTCAAAATCAACAGTGTTTTAACCTGTTCTTTGCTCAAACTCAGCGATTCAGCAATGGCGCCGAGCATGGGTGCGTGGTTGAACCACACGAAAAAAGTAATGAAAAATGCAATCCAGCTCATGTGCAGGATTTTCATTTTCCCTGCGAAAGAGAACAGATTCAGTTTGGCGTGGTCGTTCATGGCGAATGGCTCTTTTCTTGAATTCAAAATAAAAAGCGCCCACCGTTTAAACGAACCTGTCGATTCATTCAAAAGGTGAGCGCCGATGCCCGTTTTTGCTGCATATAAAAGCCAGTTGCACCCAAAAGGTGCGCCTAACCCTCCCAGGCAGTCTCAATTTCCAGCGTTGGACTCGAAAACTGCATGTATGAATGTTGCAACGCAGAAACTGTGCCAGCTTTCAAACCGTGAACCAAGAATGTCTATGACTGTCTATGCAATGTGGATAAAATGAGGTGGTCGTTTAAGGCAGTTGTTTTTGCAGTAACTTGTGTAGCAAAAAGGTGATTCAAATGCGTATGTTCAGCGTGTCAACAGGTGTGGTGCTAGGTGCTTCCTTGTTGTTGAGCGCATGTGCTTCGATGTACAGTGTTCGGCCTGTGGTGGCAGAAAACCAGGTTCCAGTTCAAAATCAGGGGTTTGAGTCCTTAAGCTCTAGTAAAAAACACATGGTGCAAGTGGGCTCGGTGTACAACTCAATGCGCCAGTTCGACAATCCTCGCTTCAATGTGACCTTTGTGAACCAGGGGAAGTTTCCGGTGGAGTTTTCAACGGAGAACATCGCCGTTACTTTGAATGGCGAGCCAGCCACTGTGGTCAGTTACGAGGCGCAAATTCAGGATGTACAAAACCGACTTTCTTTCTATGGTTTGAGGGCCCCAATTTTTTACAGCCCGTTTTACCATTCCCCTTTTCACAGGGGTTTTCACGGAAGCGGTTTTCTGTTTCAAACCGATTTCAATGACAGACTTGATGTGCAGCAAGCCTTCGCCGACTTCGACCGAATTCAAAAGTACAGTTTGAAACCGAAGGTGGTGCGCCCTGGAGAGCAAACACAAGGTGAAATTATTGTGGCCCGAAAGTTATCGGCAAGCAGTGCGCAAGACATCACAGTGACTGTGCGTGTGGATGACGACATGCACAAATTTGATTTTGGTTACCTTCAAACCAATTAATCAGGGGTTGCTTACTGGAGCTCGGCGATTTTCCTGAACTCCTGAAGCTTGGTCCGCAAAAATACAATCATCGCTTCACGGTCGTGAAGTTCTGCACTCAAGTACGCCACCACCGTGGTCAATTGTTCCACTTCGGCCGATCGCTTTTGAATCAATTCACTGGCGCGTTCTTGCAGTTTGGCCAGTTGCCTGCACAAGGCGTCGTTTTCAATCAGCAAGGTATCCATCGATTTACTCATGCACTCTGCGGATTTCATGGGGCAATTCCTTCATGAATCAGTGAAGCGAGCCACCTGCATGCTGCCGGTTATGGCTTTGCAGGGTGGGTTGCTCCAAAGCTTGTTTGATTCGTTGGATTTCGGCCTGTGCAAAACCCATCATGCCCAGCAAATCCCGAAAGGCGGTGGCTTCAAAGCGCATGGTCATGTAGTGAAGACAGAGGGACACCACCCCGGTTTCCTGACAGTAATAGACTGAACCGTTTTCGCTGCCTGCCAACCATTGACCCAGTTGAGCTGTACAGTTTTCCTGCTGCATGTAGAACTCCCGATTTGTACAAATGAGAATTCATCGTAAATGATAATTATTATCAATACAAGTGCTTTTTTGCAGTTCTGCGTTTGCTGTGTGTCTAGTTGGTACTTGTCTTCCGTACCACAGTCAATTTATTACCTACGGGGCTACTTTGTTCGCCCAGAATTCCTTTTTCAGTCACCAGCAAATCAGTGCGGGAGAACAGTGGTGGCTGGCCTTGCATGACCTGGGAAGTGCCAGTTGAAAAGGTTAGCGGATTAAATCCATCCACTTGTTCACCCAGAAAATTAAGCTTGATCACCTGCCCGGTAAAAAAATAAGTGACGGCGAAACCGTCGGGAAAAATTGAAAAGTCGTCAGGCAGGCTTTGCAACGTGGTCAGCACCAATGGCATTCCGGCGGATCCATCCTTTTGAATCGGCACTACATTCAAGCGGCCCAGGTTTGGTATTTCAGAATCAGTAAAGTACAGCAGATTTCCCCGGCGTTGAATGCCATTTGGAAAACGACCTGCAAGGTCTAGCCATGTGGTTTGATTCTCCACTTGCAGCGGATTGTTGGCGGCAACTTTCAGTTTCACAATTTTTGGAGTGGGCGGGGCATTGGTGGCAATCGGTCCATCCACTGCATACAGTGTTTGGCCGTCTGCACTGCTGGTTAGTCCATTGGCCAATCCCATACTGTCATAGTCAAATACCGGTGAAATCGTCATTGGGGATTTGTTCAAGCCGCCTGCCCACAAAGTGCCGTCGCCACAATTGGCGTAAAGGGTATTCCTGGCAATCGCCAAACCCGTGAAGTTACACACCCCGCTGGAAACGGTTTGAGCCGCGAATTCATCCCCAACTTTCACCACTTCAATCACGGATTGCCCGCCGGACACAAACAGCCTGCCTTCAGCCGAGAAAATCATGTTCTCTGCATCCGGAACAGTCAGCAATTCCTGCAAACTGGCGCAAGCATTGTTAAAGCAAGGGCTGTTTTGTTCCAGTGATGATGCATTCGTGCGTGTTGTTGGCAGGGCAGTGGGCTCTTCGCCCGTGCATGCAACTAGAAACGCTAGAAAAACAAAGAGCGACCAACAAAGACGTGTTCCAGATTGCATGTATCAAACTCCCCATGAGATGAAGCTTGTACTTTGAGAGCAAATGTTTGGATGTAATAATCAAGAATCAACAACATCGCAGGAGCAAATCCCCATGTTCGAGAAACTCTGGGCGGGTGTATTGATGGCCTTCGTTTTTTGGCACTCGGGCCCGGTTAACGCAACTGCTGCAGTCCCTGTGCCCTTACCCCAGTTACCCGCCACATTTTCAGGTACCTTGCCTTGTGCCAGTTGCGAAGGTATTCAGACAAACATTACCTTGCAGGCAGACGGTACATTTTTCTCCCGTCAGGTTTATGTGGGGCAACCCTTGCCCAATCAAGCCAGCGATTTGGGACGTTGGGTGATGTCGCATTACGGAAACATTTTGGTGACGCAGGGGCAAAATTCCGAGCTGCGTTATTTTCGGGTGAAGTCTACTGACGAAATTGAAATGCTGGATCTTGAAGCGCGCACCATTTTTTCAACCTTGAATTACGGCTTGAGTCGCACCGCAATTGCAGATGTACTGGACTTGAAGTTGTTTCCGCTCACGGGCCTTTATCGCTATTTTGCCGACGCTGGCCGTTTTATTGAATGTGCAAGTGGCCTTAACTTGCCCGTGGTTGCTATGGGTGACAATGCAAAACTTGAGAATGCTTATTTGCAACTTCGTGAAGAACCCGGGCAGGCACTGCTTGCGACTTTGTATGGTCATATCAAGCCTGCGCAACCCATGGAGGGGGATAAACTTACACCAAGTTTGCACCCCCTGCGCTTTGAGAACATTGCAAGTGGCAATTGCCCCAAACAGTTGCGCTCCGCCAAATTGGAAAATCAATTTTGGACGCTGGTACAACTAAAGGGAAAGCCAGTGGTGTTGCCTGAAACCGGCCGTGCACCAGGTTTGATGTTGCATGTGGATAACAACCGGCTGAGTGGCTCAGGGGGGTGTAACCAGTTGCTTGGTAAGTATGCGCTCGACGGGCGTTTGGTTCAATTGAACCTGCTTGCTGCCACACGCATGGCCTGCTTAAGCAAGGGTAATGTGGATAGTGAACTGATTGACACGCTGACCCAGGTCAGAAGCTGGAATATTCTGGGTCAGCGTATGGAGTTGTATGACCAGCTTGGGCGTTTGCTGGCCAGGTTTGAAGTGCGTTAGTTATTTAATTCTGCAACAGCTCGAAAGTAAGGCCCGCATGCTGTTGCAAGCGACCTATCAGCTGTTCGCCCATCAGTGAGGCGGGTGTCCAGAACCCGCCTGCGTGGTTTTGAATGTCCAGGGCCAGGCACACGGCAGCTTCGCCCAGCATTTTTCCGGTTGAGCCATAACCCGGGTCCATATCGCCTGTTACTTTGGCTGTCAAAGTATTGCCCTTGCTGGTGGTGCCATAAAAGCGCAAGTCATAAGAGCCGCGCTGCTGCGAAGTTTCACTGGGGCCTTCGCCAGGTTTGGGAATCACGAATTTTTCAAGTACCCAGCGGGTTGGCGGCAGTGCCGCACCAATCAAAAACCCAGCCATGCCGCTGGCCAGTCCCATCGCAGTCATTCGGCCTTTGAATCCATTTCCGGTCATCATCGCTTCGTCGTATTTGAATTCTTTGCCATATCCATAATTCTGCAGCGCATTGCTTCGATGAACCACGCGCGTATTAATACCCGCCATAACAAAAGGTGCCAGCCAGCTTTTTGCCACGGGGTCAAATTCTGCGAAGCTTACGTTGGGCTGCCGTGCAGCCAGGCGGGCAGGGGATATCAAGTAGGGGTTGGCCAGTTTCTTCGCCAGTGAACGGTCAGCCGCAACTTCGCGAGTAACGTTGATCATGCTGGCCACAGTGCCACCTGAAAATTCACCCTTTAGTTTCCTGACCCGCATGCGTATTTGTTGGCAAGGTTCACCATATTGAACGCTGGCGGCCTTCTGTAAAAACAGCACGCCCAAATCAGAGGGGATTGAATCAAAACCGCAGCAATGCACAATGCGTGCACCGCTTTGTTTGGCGGTGTCTTCATGGGCTTCGATCATTCGTGCGATCCATTGCACTTCACCGGTGAGGTCACAGTAGTCGGTGCCGGTTTCAGCACACACTTTCACCAAACCGGAACCATACAAAGCGTAAGGGCCCACTGTTGAAACCACAACCTTGGTTTTTGCACACAGATTTCGCAGATCAGTTTCTTTACCGGCGTTGGCCAAAATGGTAGGAAGCTCTCGGGCCTGCTCACCCAAGCGGTTTTTCAACACTGCCAGTTTGTCGGCATCGCGCCCTGCAATTGCCCATTTGATCTCGCCATTCAAGCCATGGCGCTTCCACAGGTACTGCACCAAAATTTGACCGACAAAGCTGCTTGCCCCGAACACGATCACGTCGAATTCTTTCTTTTTCATTGTGCTGTATCTCCTGAATTTATTGTGTTTTGCCAGATTCTCTCACACTCAATAAACCTTGTATTGATATTCCGAATACTGATTATTTCTAGGCCCTAAGGGTGATAGGGAGTGACCGGAGCTTTAACCCGATCGGGGGGACGCAAATTGGATGTGGAATATTTAAGGTGAATCCATTCTCCGGAGAACCCCATGGCCAGTCTTTCAGCAGTCAACTTCTTGTTCGATTCAAGCTCCCAATTGTTGCCATTCTGGATTGCGATTGCACAAAACGACCGTGAGCTTGAGCTGGCTGCCAAAGCCCGTCAAATCGCTTATGGAAAACATTTGCCTTCGCTGGGTGAAAAACTGGCTGTACCTGACGCTGATGATCACCACCCCGACTTTGCAGTACTTCTGGCCTTTTCAAAGCTGGATGGAAGTTGCATTGGTACTGTGCGGGTTCAAATTGCCAACCAGCAGCAGCTTCGCCTTGAGGAGTCATATGCATTGCCCAAGGCCTTGAGAACAGGGCGTATTGCCGAGGTATCCAGGCTGGCCATACCTGCGCGTTCGAATGGTTTGGCATTGAGGTTGATGTTGATCAAGGCGGCCTACTGGTACAGCCGGGCGAATTTGGTGGACCGATGTTTTCTTTGTGTACGTTACCCCGTGGACAGGCAGTACCGACGGTTTGATCTGGATGATGTGCTTCAGCCTGACGAGTTTGTGGCCATGAAGCACATTGGCATGATTCCTCACCGAGTTCTCTGGTTTGATGTATTTCATATCGAGGCACGCTGGTTATTAGGCGCAAATCCGCTTCACTCAGTTTATTTCTCCAGCTCTCATCCTGATTTGTTGCAAAACATTCAGATGCGTACCTTGCAACTGGAAACGCAAAATCAATTGCGCTCCATCGGATGATTTCCATGCCTATTGCTGTTGCAGACTCATTTCAGAAAACACCTTGGGTACCCTTTCTGTCGGTGGTGTTGTTGAGTTTTTTTCTGGTGGTGTCTTTTGTTAACTTGTCTGTGCTTGGCGAGAACAGCCCCCCTGAGGCGCCACTGGTATTCTCGAGTCTTGCTGAAGAAGATGTGCAGGGCAGTTTGTTCAATATAGTAGAACAACTAAAAAACCAGGCTGAGCAGACTGTGCTGCGCACCCATTTGAAGGAAACGCCTTACTGGGTCTATGCAAGTGTGTCGCAAACCATGGCACAACAGTATGAACAAATTTTCTTCAGATCACGGCATGTGGTGCAGTCCAGCTGCTGGCTTGCATACCCCAACGGTATCTTGCAGGAAATTCAGCTGGAGACAAACCAGGGGCGTGTGGTGTCGGCAAACCTGACAAACCCTGTCAATCTGCAAGGTGTACTTTGCCAGTTCAAGTTCATCGGGCCCGCCAGTCTTGAAATTGGTTTGCAAACAGCTGCAAATTTTAATGAAACCATTCTGGTCTCCGAACGTCGCCAAAGTTTTCTTGAGGGTGTTCTTTATCTCATGATCGGCATGGTGGCAGTTGCCGCGTTCATGACCCGCAGCGTGCTGTTTGTGAGTTACGGGTTCTGGCTGTTTGCCAGTCTTCGATTGGTGGCGTTATCTGAAGGTTGGGACCATTCAATATTTGGTTTTGATTTGAAATCTGAGCCTCTCATGCGGGCTCGCATGCTGGCCTTGGCCATGTACTTCACCTCAACAGTGCTCATTGTGTGGCACCTGTTTGAAAACATTCGTCGAGAATCGTGGCTGGGTGTGTTGCGGGCCCTTCAGTGCGCCAGTGTCATTCTCACTGCCCTGGCGCTATTCTCTCCGTATCGCACGTTTCTGGAGTTGTTTTGGCCCATGAGTTTGGTTGCAGCTTCGGCTGTGGCTTGGGTGGTAATCCAGAATTTTCTGGAGAAACGTGACCGCGTTGCAATTTACTATCTCGCGGCGATGTTGATTTCCTTGGCTGGTGCAGTGGCTGAAGTTTTGTCAGCCTGGTTTGATCAACGTTTTCTGCTGCAGTATTTCAACAGTGCCTCGGTCACGGTGCTGGCCAGCCTCATGACTGCTGTTGCCTTGGCCGAGTTTTTAAGGAAAGCGCAATGGCAACAACAGTTGGCAGCACAGGAAATAAAACAGGCCCACGAGCGCCTGGAGAGTGTTTTTGACATTGCACCGTCAGCCATGTTTACTTGCACGCGCCATGGTCAATTGATCCACTTCAACAAACAGTTCACCGATTTGTTCCTGAATCGGGAGGGCATGCCCACGCTCGACTTTCTTCAGCCGCAGCGCCTTGCTGCGCTGTTTAATTTGCTGGAGCAACCTGGCAAATCATCACGGCGTGAATTGCCTGTAGTGGTGGGTGAGGGGCGAACACGCTGGTTTGAGCTGGTGGTTAGTCGCGATCATCGGGAACTCGTGGGTGTAGTGGCAGACTTTACAGCCAGAAAAGACCGTGAGTTAGCCTTGCAATACCAGGCCACACACGATGAATTGACCGGCGCCCTGAATCGACGTGGGCTACAAAACATCATTCACAACAAGCTGAACAAGCGAGCAGCCAGCTTCACTTTCTTTTGTGTCGATATTCAACAGTTTTCGCGTTTGATCAGCGCATATGGCCTTGCGGTGTCTGACCAGTTGCTGAGAGCTTTTCACACTGAGCTGTATCGCCACATGAACGCCCATGGCGAGATTGCGCGGTTGCATATTGATCAATTCGCAATCATGATTCATCAGAACGACACGGAGCGCGCAGAAGAAGCCTTCAATGCATTTTTGTACAGGCTGGATTCGGTGCCGTTTCAATTTGACGGCAGAAGTATTCAAACCTCTGTGCTGGCTACACTGGTATTTCAGGGGCTGGTTGACAACGTGCTCGATGTCATGGAAACCGTTGAAATGTCCATGCGTGAGTCCAAGTTCAAGGCCAAACGCAACAACAAGGTTGAGCGGGTGGTGTTTGAGCAAAACCAGACCCGCAGCTTGCTTGATCAATCCAGAACCATTCGCAGGCTCGATGATCAAAAATTGCCCACCGGTTTAACCCTGGCGTGGCAACCCATACTGGCTTTGAATGAGCACAACGGACCTTTGTATGCGGAAGCCTTGTTACGCATCAAGGATGAGAACGGCAAACTTGGATCGGCCGGGTTTTTGATTGAGGCCTGTGAGCGGGGTGGGCACACCGCGTTTCTGGACAATTGGGTATTAAGTCACACACTCGATTTTCTGGCTCAGCATGCACAGCAGTTAAACAAGTTGAGCGTGTTGAGCATCAATGTCTCACCCGGTTCTTTGAACGATGAAATTTTTCTACAGGACACGTTGGCGTTGATTCGCGTACATCAGCAGCACGCCTCAAAGTTGTGCCTCGAAATTACAGAAGTTGGTTCTGTGATCAATCTTCAGGCAGTTCAGAATTTCATTGAACAGGTGCGCAGTCTGGGCGTGCGAATTGCGCTGGATGATTTTGGTGCCGGGTACAGCAATTTCCGTTACGCAATGGACCTGCACGCAGATGTCATCAAGATTGATGGATCGATTGTGAAGAACATTTGCCACAGCACGGAAAGCCATGCCGTGATTACTGCCATTGTGGGTTTGGCCCACGATCTGGGTTGCAAATGTGTGGCCGAGTGGGTGGAGGATTTACATACCCTGCGAGAAGTCAAAGAACTTGGCGTTGATTACGTGCAGGGTTACCTGGTATCCCCCGCAGTAGAATGCGAGCGTTTCCTGAACTTGAACAGCACGCTGGAATTGATGCCCGATCAAAACCGGGCACGTCTGGTTCAATCTGTTTTGGAATCGGTCTCTGCCTGAACGTTGGTCAATTCACCATACTCCACCCAGAATCGTTTCACGATTGACTTTTCAAGTTGACCCCGCTTGTTCAGGGGGCAGGCAAACCGCAGTGTCATGCGCAGGCATTTTTCGTCGATGCTGGCCCAGAACACTTCAGGCCTGGCCTTGGGTAAATCGACAAAGTTGTCGCGTTCAATTGCTGAAAAATGGCGTTCGGCTTCTTCTATCCAGTGTTTTCCAGCCTCGTTGGCCAGCTTGAGCGCAAGCGATTCCGCAACCTGAATTTTTACAAACTTGTCAAAGTTGAAGTCGATCAGGTGAATGCCGTAGGAGCCATACACTGAAAGGTTTTTCATGGCTTGCGTGAACACGAGACTGTTGGGCAATGTCAGCAGGCGGCCAGTCTGTTTTTTCGACGGACCAATTTCAGCCAGTTCGAAGGTTACAAAACCTGTATTCACCAACTGCCCCGTGAATTGGCCCACTTCAATCGTGCTGCCAATACGAAGGCTTTTGTTCAGGGAAATAACCAAAGCGCCCCACAGGCACAAAATGAATTCTTTGCTGACAATCAACAGCGCACCACCAATGGCCGCCAGGGAAATCAGGAAGCCAGTAATTTGCCCTGACCACAAAGCAAGTACCAGCAACAGGGCGGTGACCCACACAATGTTTTTACGCCGAACCCAGGTGGCCCGCACATTGCCTGTTTGCGGTGTGGCTCCATTGGTTTCCCGAAGCAGCCGCCAGTGCATGAAGCGGTTGATCATCGCGGCCAACGTCAAAATTGCGATCGACAGGATCAGCCTGCCAAGCCGGCCTTCGAGAAAATTGAAAACCTGTTCAACCGTGGGTTCGAGGTCTTTGAAAAATTGAAGAATTTCCATCTTAGCTTCTGTTGGCTGCCCGTAGATCTTGCTGGAATATGGCTTCCAGTTCCTCGCGCCCCTGTCGACCTATTTCAATGACTTTCTCGCTGTCGCCCAGCACTTTGGCTTGCTTGTTCAACAGGCTTTCATCGTGTTGCTTGAATGTTTCCGCTTTCTGCATGGCCTGGCCGTCGCTGTAACCCAGGGCATGAAGTGCCTCGGTGGCTGCTTCCAGTGCACCAGCGAACAATTCACGGATCACCGAATGCGCACCTGCTGCCTTCAATGCGAGGTAATCGTTTCGATTGTGTGCACGGGCGATGATGGTGATTTTCGGGTAATGATGAACAATGAATTCCACAATGGCTTGCGACATCTTCGGATCATCAATCGCCACAATCACGGTGCGAACCTTTGAAATACCCGCGGCTTCGAGAACTTCGGCACGCGAGGCATCGCCGTAATACACCTGATTGCCGAATTTCTTGACGAACTCAATGTGCTCGGCGTTTTTGTCCAGTGCAGTGAAGTGAATTTGATTGGCTGCCAGAATACGGCCAGTAACCTGCCCAAACCGGCCGAAACCGAGAATAAGTGCTTCTGATTCGCTGCTGTCAAACTTTTCGATGTTCTCGGGCGCTTTTGCAATTTGCTTGTCGGTGAATTTTTCAAACCACAACACCGCCGGCGCAGTCAGCGCCATGGAAATACCAATCATCAAATTGACCATGCCTGCAGTGCCTTCGCCCAGCAAACGAAGATCCATGGCTTGCGCCATGATCACGAAACCGAATTCACCGCCCTGACACAACATCAAGCCCAGCATCAGGCCACGCGGGAAAGGAACGCCCGCCAGCATGACCAGGCCGATGATGACCAGTGCTTTCAATGACATTAGGCCCAAGGTGCCGAACATCACAGTGAGTGGAGAATCAACCAGTAGACCGAAATTCAAGGTCATGCCAATCGAGATGAAAAACAGACCCAGGCTTAAGCCCTTAAAGGGCTCTACGTCGGCTTCAAGCTGATGTCGAAATGAGGAGTTGGCCAACATCATGCCGGCCATGAAAGCACCCAAACCCATGGAGAGGTTGACATGTTCCATCACCACCGCAGCGCCCAATACAATCAACAAAGCCACTACAGTCATGATTTCACGTCCGCCGTAGCGGGACAAAAAGTGCAGGGCTGGGTTGATGAGGTAACGCGCAAATACAATCAACCCGAGAATGGCAGCAGGTGCAAGCCACCACTGTCCGGGGTCGGTGTCGGGCTCTATTGGGGCCAAGGCCTGCACGGCAAACAGAATGGGAACAACCGCGAGGTCTTGAAACAGCAACATGGAAAAACCACGCCGGCCGTCTTCATTGCCCAAGATGCCTTTGTCGGCCATCAATTGAATGGCGAACGCAGTCGAGGAAAGGCCCAAAGCCAGGGCGATGACCAAGGCCGCGTTGCTGTTCATCTCGAACAGGAATGCCAGCACCCCGTAAATGATGCCCGCAGTAATGAACAACTGGCCCGAACCCAGCAACAAGACTTGCGCACGCATGGCCCAAAGCTTGGCGGGCTCCAGTTCCAGCCCAATGACGAACAGCAGCAAGATGACGCCAATTTCAGAGAAGTGCAGCACCTTTTCCGGGTCGTCGATCAGCCCCAGCACTTGGGGGCCAATGACCACGCCGGCTGCAAGGTAACCCAAGATTGCGCCCAAGCCCAATTTCTTGAACAGGGGTACCGCCAGGGCAGCAGCCAGCAAAAAGTAAACAACACTTTCCATCATTTTGTCTCTCGATGTTTTTAGATCAGTTCGATCGCCAGTGCCGTGGCTTCACCACCACCAATACACAAGCTGGCCACGCCGATTTTTCCATTTGTTTTTTTCAATGCGCCAATCAAAGTACAGACAATTCGTGCTCCGCTTGCGCCGATCGGATGGCCCAAAGCACAAGCGCCGCCGTGAATATTCACTTTGGCTGCAGGCAGGTTCAAGTCAGCCATTGCAGCCATGGTCACCACAGCAAATGCTTCGTTGATTTCAAACAAATCAACCTGTGCGGCGTTCAGGCCGATTTTTTCAAACAGCCCTTGTAACGCACCAACCGGCGCGGTGGTAAACAAACTTGGCTTTTGCGCATGGGTGCTGTGCCCTAGTATGCGCGCCAAGGGCTTGATTCCCAGCTTTTCTGCATGGCTTTGTTTCATCATCACCACCGCGGCCGCGCCGTCGGAAATGGAAGAACTGTTTGCAGCAGTGACTGTGCCGCCGTCACGTCGAAAGGCAGGCTTCAATGTGGGTATCTTGGCTGGGTCTGCTTTCAGGGGCTGTTCATCGGTGCTGACGAGTTCCGTGCCTTTGCGGCTGACCACTTCGATTGGTGCAATTTCCCATTGAAAGCTGCCATCCTCCGTGGCCTGCTTCGCGCGGGCCAGCGAGCGGATTGCGAATCCGTCTTGCGCCTGGCGGGTAAAACTGTACTGGTCTGCGCATTCCTCGGCGAAAGTGCCCATTAGCCGGCCTTTGTCATAAGCGTCCTCCAGGCCATCGAGAAACATGTGGTCCATCACCTGGCCGTGGCCCATGCGCATGCCGCTGCGGGCTTTGGGCAGCAGGTAAGGCGCATTGCTCATGCTTTCCATGCCGCCAGCCACTGCTACTTGGGTGCTGCCAGCCATCAGGCTGTCGTGCGCCATCATGATGGCTTTCATTCCGGAACCACACATTTTGTTGATGGTCGTGCAGGCACTACTAAGGGGTAAACCGGCCGTTAGCGCGGCTTGGCGAGCAGGGGCCTGGCCTTGGCCTGCAGGCAACACACAGCCCATGATGACTTCATCAACTTTCTCGGAAAGGGTGGGGTGGCCTGCGCGCAACACAGCTTGCTGAATGGCGTGTGCGCCCAGTTCACTGGCTGTGAAGCTTGACATGCTGCCCTGAAAACCGCCCATGGGGGTACGGGCGGCCGATACGATCACGATGGGGTCGTGGTTCATGGTGTGGGGTCTCCGGGAAAATAGGTGTTATTGGTCCTATTTTCCCGTGCCTACAGGGGTTTTACACCCCGGCTCAGCAATTATGCGGCAGTTTTTTCAGGGCTTTTTTCAGCCTTCAGTTCGTCCCGCAATAACTGTGTGGCCTTCACCATAACCGCCAATGCCGCTTCTGTTTCTTCCCAGCCGCGGGTTTTCAGGCCGCAATCGGGATTCACCCACAGGTTCTCAGGTGGAATAACCTGCGCTGCCTTGCGGATCAGGCGCACAATTTCATCCTGTCCGGGCACGCGGGGCGAATGAATGTCGTATACACCTGGACCAATTTCATTGGGGTAATGGAATTCACCAAAGCCGCGCAGCAATTCCATGTCGGAACGGCTGGTTTCAATGGTGATCACATCGGCATCCATGGCCGCTATGGCCGGCAGAATGTCGTTGAATTCGGAATAACACATGTGCGTGTGAATTTGCGTGTCGTTTTGCACCGGACTTGCGGAGATACGGAACGCCTTGCTGGCCCAGTTCAAGTATTCGTCCCAACGCGTTCTGCGCAGTGGCAAACCCTCGCGGTAAGCGGGTTCGTCAATTTGAATCATGCCAATGCCTGCTGCTTCCAGTTCGGCCACTTCATCGCGTATGGCCAACGCAATTTGCAAAGCGGTAGTGGCGCGGGCCTGGTCGTTGCGCACGAAGCTCCACTGCAAAATGGTGACCGGGCCTGTGAGCATGCCTTTTACAGGTTTTTCACTCAGGCTTTGGGCAAAGCGGGCTACATCCACTGTCATTGCTTTGGGGCGGGATACATCACCAAACAGAATTGGCGGTTTCACACAGCGTGAACCATAGCTTTGTACCCAGCCGTTGGCTGAGAAAGTAAAGCCTTCCAGTTGTTCGCCAAAATACTCAACCATGTCATTTCGTTCTGCCTCGCCGTGTACCAGCACGTCCAGGCCGATCCGTTCCTGGAACTCAATGGCTTGGCGAATTTCCTGACTGATGTGTTGCCAGTAAGTGGTTTCGTCAATTTCGTTTTTCTTGAACCGCGCTCGCAAGTTGCGAATGTTTTTGGTTTGTGGAAACGAGCCAATGGTGGTAGTGGGGTAGGCGGGCAGGCTAAAACGCTTGCGTTGCAATTGCTGGCGAATTGCAAACTCGCTAGCACGCTGGTCGGCAGTGGGAGCCAAAGCGGCCAGGCGGGCCCTCACTTCCGGGTTGTTCAGTAAGGGGCTTTGAGCGCGTTGTTTAACTGTGGCCTGGTGTTCATTCCACAAGGTTGCCAATGCGCCCGTCAGTGTTTTGCCTTGCAGTTGCGTTTTAGCGGCTTGCTTAAGCAACTCCAGTTCTTCGAGTTTCTCGATGGCACCCGCCAGCCAAGGTTTTACAAGCGGGTTGATGGTGGTGTCGTTGTTGAAACGGTAAGGCACATGCAACAGCGAGCAACTCGGTGCAAGCCATACTTCACCTTTGCCGGCATCAAAAGATTTGGCGATTTGGTGAAGCGCGGCCTGAAGGTCAGTTTTCCAGATGTTGCGACCATCGATCAAGCCGAGCGACAACACTTTGTAGTTGGGCAGCCAGTCCAATACCAAAGGCAAGTCTTCTTCAGCGCGTACGCAGTCAATGTGCAGACCGTCTACCGGCAATTTGCACACTGGGCTGGTATGCCCTTGCGTGGTTGAAAAATAAGTAGCCAACAAAATTTTTACGCCGCTGCTTTTCAGTTGCAGGTAGCTTCGCTCGAATGCAGCCAGGTAATTGCCGGGCAGGTCCAGGCCCAATATGGGTTCATCCAGTTGAACCCATTCAATGCCGTGTGCTCTAAGCTCGGCCAGAATTTGGCCGTACACGGGCAGCAGTTGTTCGAGCAAATCAAATGGCTCAAAACCTGCCTGCTTGCTTTTACCTAGAAACAAGAATGTGAGCGGACCAATCAAACTGACCTTGATGGGATGGTTCAAGGTTTTGGCCTGTTCAATTTGTTCCACAAGACTTGCCGTATGGGCTTTGAAGCTAGTACTTGCATGGAATTCCGGCACCATGTAGTGGTAGTTGGTGTCGAACCACTTGGTCATTTCCAGAGCCCAGGTTTCGTGAACATGCGTACAGCTGTGGTTCTCGGTTGACTTTCCACGAACCATGGTGAAGTAGCGTTGCAGCTTGGATTGTTCTGCTTTGAACTCGAAACGTGCAGGCTCGCAACCCAGCAATTGAATGTGGTCGGCCATTTGATCATAGAAGGCAAAGTCGCCCACAGTAATGAAATCAAGTCCGGAATCAATTTGAGCCTGCCAGTGCTTCAGGCGTAGTTCATGCGCGGTGGCGCGCAGTTCTTCCTCAGTGGTTTCGCCGCGCCAGTGGCTTTCCAGCGCAAATTTCAATTCACGGTTTTCACCGATTCTGGGAAAACCCAGGGTGTGCGTTTTAATCATGGTGTTTCTTCTTGTGTGGCAATTAAAACATCATGATCGACATAAACAGAGTATTATTCAAACGAATAATATTATCGAAAATAGTGAATAGAATTCATGTCAAAAAGTATTCTGGAATTGCGCCACCTGCGTACCCTACAGGCCATTGAACAAACCGGCAGCCTTAGCCGTGCGGCCGATGTGTTGTGCATTACCCAAAGTGCGGTGTCGCATCAAGTCAAGGCGCTGGAGGACTGGCTAGGAGAAGAACTGGTCTACAAACAGGGTGGGCAAAGCCGTTTCAGCGTGGTGGGGCAGCGCCTGTTGCAACTGGCTGGGCAAGTGTTGGGGCAGGTGGACCAGGCGGAACTGGATATTTTGCAAATGAAACAGGGCGCAGGCGGCCCACTGCGCGTGGCTGTGGAGTGCCACACCTGCTTTGACTGGTTAATGCCGTCGATGGATGTGTACCGCAACCGCTGGCCAGAAGTGGAACTGGATATTGTTTCCGGTTTTCATGCAGACCCGGTAGGCCTGCTGCACAAGGGTGATGCGGAACTTGCAATTGTCTCCGAACTTTGCGAGGAAGAGGGCATTGTTTCCTTTCCGCTGTTTCGGTTCGAAATGGTGGGCCTGGTGCCTGTGGATTCAAAACTGGCCAAACGTGCTTATTTGAAGCCCTCTGATTTCGCTGGTGAAACCTTGCTGACCTACCCGGTGCCCGACGACATGCTGGATGTGATCAAGCATTTTCTGACTCCCGCCGGTGTACAGGTGAAGCGCCGCAGCAGCGAACTGACTGTGGCGCTGTTGCAATTGGTGGCCAGCAAACGCGGGCTTTCAGCCTTGCCAGCCTGGGCGGTGAAAGGCTATGTGGACCGCGGTTATGTGGCCCAGGTGCCTTTGGGTAGAAAGGGTTTGATGTCAACCTTGTACGCAGCTTTACCCAAAGCCATCGCGGGCAAACATTACACCGTCGACTTTGTGGCGGTGATGCGGGAAGTGTGTGCGCGGGAACTGGATGGAATTGAGTTGTTGGGGTGATACCTTACAGATTCATTCCACAAAAACATTGCAATAGTCCAGTGTGTATTTTCCGTCTGCTGACTTCTTCATGTACTGCCTGGTGTCGATCTGTAGAAAGACAGGACTTGTGTCTTGAATATTGCTCTTTCTGAGACGTTCCAGCAATTCCCATCGAGATTGCTGGGCGGGGCTAATCTGGTTTTTGATTGGCTCTATGCCTTTGAATCGGATCTGAATTGTTTTTTGGCAGTTGGGCGCTTTGATCGGGAAAAGATTTTTGTCGATTAACAATTCAAATTGTGACCAGTTCCTGACGAAAGATTCGAGCGTGGTTTGAGCGTCTTGATTCACCTTCAAAATACTTGTATCCGAAATATAGATGGTCGGTCTCTCGATGAACCGGATGGGTTCAGCGAAAACGGAGTTTAGATGGCTACAGGTTAAAATCACGAGCACACTAAATTTATTTGGCATCACAAACCAGCTCCCCAACGGTTTGATTCCATACTTCCACATATTTGTCGGGGAATCCCTTGCCTAAAATTGTGTTGTAGTATTTTTTCCAGTAATTGGCCATGCCTACAATGTCTCCTGCATCAGGAATTGCTTCTTTCACCCTAGCGTAATGTACGCGTGCCATGGCTGTTGCATACGAATCGTTGTTGATGAGTTCTTCTTCTGCATTCGCTTTGTGGGAAGTTTTGAATTGCAAAACCTTGTCAGCCAGAGATTTGCGATAGCTGAGATAGTTGTCCCAAATGTCGTCATGCGTTGCCATTTCCATTTGATACAAGCCGCGAGCAGGACCTTTGCCCATTTGCTTTCGCCAGGTTAATCGGCTTTCAACCAACGCGGTTCCAAGTAGTAATTCAGCGATATTGTCGCCTCCCATATTCATTGTTTTGAGCGTGGGAATGATGATGTCTCGATGAAAATAATGACAAATGGCTTTGGTCGGCATATTGGCTCCGTAGAATTAAGAGCCAAAGCGTAAGCCAGCGATTATGGGAGTTCAAATTCAGTGATTTCTACTCACTCCTTGTGATTAGTCCGCTTACCAGCTCGCCAACTGGACATACACAGGTATACCCACCAAAATATTCAGCGGAAATGTAATGCCCAAGGAAAGCCCAACATACAGACTCGGGTTTGCTTCCGGTATTGCATAGCGCACCACAGCGGGCACGGCAATGTAGGACGCACTGGCGGCCAGCACCATGAGTAAGGCGGTGTCGCCCACACTGGCGCCTGTGGTTTTGGCCAAAACCCAAGCCAGGGTGGCGTGTGCAATCGGTGCAATTACCGCATACGCCACCATCCAGCGAGATACCGTTTTTAGTTTCGGAAGGTGTTTGGCGGTGGTCAAGCCCATGTCGAGCAAGAAAAAAGCCAGCATGCCCTTGAACAAGTCGCCGGTGAAGGGTTGCATGGCTTGTTTGCCCTCAGCCCCGCTCATGTAACCGATCAGCATGGCACCAAGCAGCAACAGCTGTGCACCTTCGGTGAACGATTCTTGCAGCAGGTGAGCAAAGCCTTTTCCAGGCACCGGGCTTGAATTAGAACCTTGCGCCTGCTTGCGTGCCATGTTGGCAAAGAGCACTGCCAAAATAATGGCGGGCGATTCCATCAAGGCCATGGCGGCAGCCATATGGCCACCATACGCGATGTCGGATTTTTCGAGAAACTGCACCGCAGTAATGAAAGTCACCGCGCTGACCGAGCCGTAGGTTGCTGCGATTGCGGCTGCATCAAAAGCGGAAATGCAGCGCTTCAAGATTGGGTAGCTGATCAAAGGCACCAGAACAGCCAGCACAACAGCACTTCCCAAACCGCCCAGCACTTGCGTATTGAATCCTGATTCATGCAAGGCAAAACCACCCTTCAGGCCCAGTGCCATCAGCAGGTAAAGGGAGAGGAATCGACTGACCTGTGCAGGAATTTCAAGATTGGATTTGATCAGTCCACTGAAAATGCCCAGAAGGAAGAACAGGATTGCGGGGTCGGTAAAGTTATTCATGATGCGCGGAATATTGAAAGTGCGCCCATGCTATGCACAATGATCAATCATGTAAAATCAGAAAAAAAGAAAATATCATTATTAAAAGGTTATGCAAATGGCGAGGTATAAACCATGAACCTGACTCTTAGACAGCTTCACCTGTTCACTGCGCTTGCTCGCCTCAAAAGCATTACAGCGGTTGCGAGGCATTTTCATGTCACTCAGCCCACAGTTTCAATGCAAATGAAGGAGCTGGCAGACTCAGTGGGATTGCCTTTGTACGAGGTCATCGGCAAGGCGGTTTACCTAACCCCCGCTGGCCTTGAGCTTGAAACTACGGCGCGTGCCATGTTGGCGGAACTGGAAGCATTTCAGCAGAGGATTGATGACATCAAAGGTTTTCGGCGAGGCAAGCTGACTGTGGCTGTGGTGAGCACGGCTGAGTATTTCGTGCCCCGCTTGCTGGGCGACTTTTGTGCAAAGTACCCGGAGGTGGAAATTGCACTGGAGGTGTTGAACCGAAATGGTGTTATTCAGCGCCTTGAGCACAACCTTGATGACCTCTATATCATGTCCAAACCTCCAGCGAATCTTGATGTCGAGGCCAAGGCCTTCATGACCAACTCACTGCAGGTGGTTGCACCCGCAGACCACCCATTAACCCAGCGCAAACGCATCAAACACACTGAACTGGCCCGCTACCCTTTTATTTTGCGGGAAAGGGGTTCAGGGACTCGCCTTGCTTGTGATTCGCATTTTGAAAGTTTGGGTTTTGAGCCGACCGTGCGGCTGGAACTGGGCAGCAATGAGGCCATTAAACAGGCGGTGCAGGGCGGTATGGGCCTGGCCGTATTGTCTGAGCATGCACTGCATGCTGGTTCCGCCACCGATGGCTTGCAAATATTGAATGTGCAAAGTTTTCCCATTCACGCCAACTGGTACACGGTTCGACCCAATGGCAAACGGCCTTCACCGGTGGCCGCCGATTTTTGGCGCTATTTGAATGTGGATTTAAAGAAAGGGCGCTGAATTTGGGTGTGGATTTGGGCTTCGCTTTAAAAACGAACGTTCGTTCGAATTCATCCTCCACCTTGATGGTCTTTTCTGCGTTAACCTTGTGGTTAATCGTCTATTTATTTCATAAAAACAGCAGTTTTGGAGACTTTTGAATGAATCTGAATAATTTGGTAGCCGTGGTTACGGGTGGTGCGTCTGGTCTGGGCCTTGCAACGGTGGAGCAATTTGTTGCTGCTGGTGCCAAAGTGGCGGTGTTCGATATGAACGAAGAGGCGGGCAAGGCCGCTCAAGCTGCGCACCCCGGCAAAGTGATTTTCCAGAAAGTAAACGTCGCGGATGCAGCGTCTGCTCGCGCGGGCATTGATGTAACTTTGGCTGCCTTTGGTGCGATTCACATTGCAGTCAACTGTGCGGGTGTGGGTACAGCAGGAAAAACGCTGGACCGCGACAGCAAAGCACTTCCCCTGGAGGCGTTTGCGAAAACCATCAATATCAACCTGATTGGTACATTCAACATTGCAAGTCTGGCTGCTGAAGCCATGGCAAAGAATGCACCCGATGAAGATGGCCAGCGTGGCGTGATCATCAACACCGCTTCGGTTGCTGCATTTGATGGTCAAACGGGTCAGGCTGCCTATTCGGCCAGTAAAGGTGGTGTGGTTGGCATGACCCTGCCCATGGCCCGCGATTTGGGCCGCTATGGCATTCGGGTCATGACCATTGCCCCAGGCATTTTTGACACGCCGATGATGCAAGGTGTTTCTGAGGAATACCGCCAGCCCTTGATCGCGATGGTTCAAAACCCCAAGCGGTTCGGTGCGCCCGCTGAATATGGTCGCCTGTGCGTGAGTATTGTCGAAAACAATTACCTGAACGGTGAAACCATCCGTATCGATGGCAGCATTCGCATGCAGGCGAAGTAATAGAAGCATCTGAAAAAGGAATCATCATGGGCACCGTAGACCAATTCAAAATGGCTGAAAATGAGGACATCACTTTGTTTCGGGACATGCTGTTGCGCTGTCTCGAAAAAGAGGTGATTCCGCACTACGACCAATGGGAGAAAGACGGCTGGATGCCCAAGGAAGCCTGGCTGACGCTGGGTGCCGCCGGCATGTTGGGGCCAGACATGCCTGAGGAATTCGGCGCCGCCGGAGCTCCGTTCGAAGTGGCTCTGATGATTCTGGAAGAAACCTGTCGCTTGAACTTGCACTCGCTCAGCACCGCTTTGAATGTGCATGCCAACATCGTGATGCCCTACATCAATAACCTGGGCACTGCTGAGCAAAAAGCACAGTGGTTGCCCCGTATGGTCACGGGTGAAATTGTGGGTTCAATTGGCATGACTGAGCCAGGGGCGGGTAGTGATTTGGCGGGCATGCGCACCAACGCAGTTCGCGACGGGAACGAATGGGTGATCAATGGCTCAAAAACTTTCATTACGAATGGTTTGCATTGTGGCCTGATCGTATTGGCCGCAAAAACCGATACCACCAAAGGTGCCAAAGGCATCAGCCTGTTTTTGGTGGACAGCAGTTTGCCTGGTTTCAAGAAAGGCAAAGGCATCAAAAAAATGGGTCAGCATTCCAATGACACCGCAGAGCTGTTTTTCGACAACCTGCGCGTGCCCGCCAATGCCTTGCTGGGTGAGGAAAATAAAGGCTTTATTTATTTGATGCAAGAACTGCCGCGCGAGCGCCTGGGCCTGGGTTCTCAGGCCGTCGGTGCCTGTGAAGGTGCCATGGCGATAACTGCAGAATACGTCACCCAACGCAAGGCGTTTGGCAGCACGGTTTCGCAGTTCCAAAACACGCGATTCAAAATGGCTGAGCTGCGCGCACAGCTGGAATTGACCAAAGCTTACTTGAGACAGTGTGAGGCGCGCTTCAAACTGGGGGCGATGACGACTGAGGAGGCCTCAATCCTGAAACTGATGTCCACCGAGTTGCAGGTGAAGTTGACCCATGAGTGCTTGCAGTTGTTTGGCGGATACGGTTACACCGAGGAATACCCAATTTCAAGATTCTTCACTGATGCGCGGGTGCAAACCATTTATGCGGGCACGTCGGAAATCATGAAAGAGGTGATTGCGCGTGGAGAGTTGGGACGGTAGGCGACGACTGTTATTTCGCCAACTCGACGGGGTTGCCCGATTCCTCACTCACCGACGTTAGCGAACATACTCCAGCCAATCAGCAGCGATGTCCCAATCGCTTCGCCTTAAAGAAAACCTGCCCGTTTGAATTCATCCGCCACGGTCGGCCAAGGGCCGGCACCGAGACTCGGCCCGCTTTTTTGCCGAGCGAGGTGAGTCAGGGTGAATTTCAA
>JAHJCM010000198.1 GCA_018812945.1 Gammaproteobacteria bacterium
AACCAGAGGTGCGCACAGCACTTGGGCAGCGTACTCGGTGTCAATGTCTGTGAACTCTCCGCGGGAAATGCCACGTTTCAGCACGGATTCAAGGTAGTCCCACCATGGGCGAACCACTTCGTCATAGAAAAAGCGGGCCAACTCGGGAAATGCATTGGCCTCGGACAGTACAATTTTTGTGATGCTGCTTAATTTGGTAGAGCCGTATTTCAACCACCACAAGTGGATGGCTTCACGAATCAGTGTGGCCGAGCTTTTGTCGGGTTCCAGCAGGCTTTTTGCTTCTTCCACAATGGGTAAAACATGTTCTTTCACCACGGCTTTCAGTAATTCTTCTTTGTTGGAGTAATACAGATAAACCGTGCCTTTGCTCACGCCAGCGCTTTTGGCCACGTCTTCAAGGCGGGCTCCCGCGAATCCTTTTTCGCTGAAAATGGTCAGTGCGGCATCGAGTAGTTCTTGTGGGCGCTCTTGTTTTCTACGCGTCCAACGGGGTTGAGCATTCGCCAGACATTGCTTCATAGGTGTACTTCTTTTTTTAGAGTGGTTGATTGCACTATAGTGGTTCATTCTTCACCGAGTCAACGTGGTAAGCCCAAATCGGTGCTTGTTGGGTTGTAGAATATGTCGGTTTGGTAAATCTTGGAATTTCGGAGAATTCAGCATGTCAATGGCCGATCGCGATGGCTTTATTTGGTTTGACGGCAAACTCGTGCCGTGGCGTGAAGCTCAAATTCACGTGCTTACCCACAGTTTGCATTATGGTTTGTCAGTTTTTGAAGGCGAGCGTGCTTACAAAACGGACAAAGGCCCTGCCATTTTCAGGTTGAAAGAGCACACCGATCGCTTGTTCAATTCGGCCCACATTTACCGCATGAACATGCCCTACACCCGTGAGCAGATCATGGACGCCTGTTGCGAAGTGGTGCGTGCCAACAACCTGGACTCTTGTTACATCCGCCCAATTGCCTTCTACGGCTCTGAGAAAATGGGCGTATCGCCCAAGGGTGCTGTAACCCACGTGGCAATTGCTGCCTGGCCTTGGGGTGCTTACCTGGGCGAAGAAGGTCTGCAGAAAGGCATTCGGGTTAAAACATCGTCTTATGCCCGTCATCATGTGAATGTAACCATGGCGCGTGCAAAGTTTGCGGCCACATATGCTAACTCAATTCTGGCCAACACCGAAGCTGTGCAAGACGGATACGATGAAGCCCTGTTGCTGGATGTGGACGGCTTTGTGGCTGAAGGTGCTGGCGAAAACGTGTTCGTGATTAAAGACGGCTGTATTTACGAGCCTGAAATTGCCTCGGCCCTGGTCGGAATTACCCGCTCAACCATTATTTCCCTGGCCCGTGAAATGGGCATGGAAGTCAAGAGCAAGCGCTTGACCCGTGATGACATTTACATCGCTGACGAGTGCTTCTTCACTGGCACAGCGGCTGAAGTAACGCCTGTACGCGAACTTGACAACCGAACCATCGGTGCTGGCACACGCGGCCCAATCACCGAAGAATTGCAGAAGCGTTATTTCGACGTGGTGTACGGTCGAAATGAAAAATATGAACACTGGCTGACCCGGGTGTAAAGCATCATGATCAGTGATAAAAAAGCAAAACACGAAACTGTGCAACTTGATGGCGACCAACTGCCTGCGTTTTGTCCCAACCCGGCCATGCCGGTGTGGAACACACACCCCAAGGTGTACCTGGATGTGACCAAAACAGGCAAGGCCGCCTGCCCTTATTGCGGCACGGTGTACTCCTTGAAGCCTGGTGCAAAAGTACACGCACATTGAAGGTTTTAATTGTTGCGCCCAATTGGATTGGCGATGCGGTCATGAGCCTGTCGCTGATTCAAGCCTTGCATCAAGACAACACCCTGCGGTTTGCTGACGGCAGGCCTTGCGAGATCCATGTTCTCGCCCCACCGGTCACTGCGCCGGTGTACCAGTTCAGCCATGCGGTCCGGGCTGTGCAGGTTGAACCTTTTTCCCATGGAAAATTACAGTGGCGCTTGCGCAAACAAGTGGGCGCTTCGCTGGCCGGTCGTGGTTTTCACATGGCGGTGGTTTTACCCAATTCCTTGAAATCAGCTCTGGTGCCCTGGTTTGCAGGCATTCCAAAACGAGTAGGCTATAGCGGAGAGCTGCGCACAGCGGTGCTAACGCATCCCTTGCCCAAGCCCTCCAAGAAAGCCAAGCCTCCCATGATCGAGTGGTACGGCCAGCTTGGAGCTTATTTCGCCGATGTGCTTGAGTTTCCGGTGTTGCATGTTGAAGCGGGGATGCGCACCGAAGCATGCGCCGAGTTTGACCTTCCACCCGGTTTTTTGGCGATTGCGCCCGGTGCCGAGTTCGGCCCCGCCAAGCGCTGGCCAGCCGAGCATTTCGCTGAAGTGGCCGCCGGGTTTTTGCTGCGTAACCCTTCACAGAGGGCTGTGCTGTTCGGTGGGCCCAAAGACTCTGGTTTTTGCGGGGAAATTCTTAGCCTTTTGCCTTTGGATTTGCAAACCCGTGCCTGTAGCCTGGCAGGTAAAACCAGTTTGGCGCAGGCTGTGGCCCTGATGTCGGCGGCTAGCCAGTTGTTGACCAACGATTCGGGCTTGATGCACGTGGCTGCTGCGTTAAACGTGCAGGTGCATGCGGTGTTTGGTTCCAGCAGCCCGCACCACACACCGCCCTTGAGCAGCAAGGCCAAAGTGTATTACCTCAATTTGGAGTGCAGCCCCTGTTTTCAGCGGGAGTGCCCACTGGGCCACACCAATTGCCTCAAAAAGCTCGACCCGAAAATGGTGTTGGAACAGCTGGTGCCTGCTTCTCAGGGAGTATGATCTTACAAGCCCATTTTCAACGCACCCTGGCCTTACCATGCGTGATTACATTCTGACCATTTCTTGCCCTGACACCACGGGCATTGTGTACAACGTCAGCAAATTTTTGTTTGACCAACAGTGCAATATTCTTGACTCTGCCCAATTTGGCGATGAGTCCACGAATCTTTTTTTTCTGCGTGTGCACTTTTCATTGCCACTTGAAAGCAAGCTGACCGAAGTCGAATTGCAGGCCAATTTCGCGAAGGTAGCAGAACCCTTCGCCATGAAATACCAGTTTTTTGATGCCCGTGTAAAGCCTCGAGTACTGCTGATGGTATCGAAGTTCGGTCATTGCCTGAACGATCTTCTGTTTCGCTGGAAAAGTGGTCAGCTGCCCTGTGAAATTCCGGCCATTGTCTCCAATCATCAGGATTTTGCCTTGCTGGCCGCTTCGTACGGTGTGCCGTTTTACCATTTGCCTGTTAAGGCGGAGGCCAAGGAGCTTCAGGAAACGCAAATTCGTCAAATCATTGAGCGCGAGAAAATTGACCTGGTGGTGCTGGCCCGCTACATGCAAATTTTGTCGCCGGAATTGTGCCGCGATATGCTGGGTCGGGTGATCAACATTCATCACAGTTTCTTGCCCAGCTTCAAGGGTGCCAAGCCCTACCAGCAGGCCTTTGATCGGGGTGTCAAGTTGATTGGTGCCACGGCGCACTATGTGACCTCAGATCTGGACGAAGGCCCGATTATTGAACAAGATGTAGCACGCGTTGACCATTCTTTAACCCCAGAAGAGTTGACCGCCCGAGGACGTGACACCGAGTGTATGGTGTTGGCCCGTGCGGTGAAATGGCATTGTGAACATCGTGTGGTTTTGAATGGATCAAAAACCGTGGTGTTTCAGTGAACCTGATTAACAACATCATTCAAAACACATTAATACCCATCGGAGTGCTTTGAATGTCCCGAGCCAAAGTTATTCATTCTTCACCGCAAGACATCGAGCAAGCCTTTTACGAGGCACTTGAAGCGGCCGATCTTGAAGCCCTGATGGATCTTTGGGCTGACGATGAACATGTGGTGTGCATTCACCCTGGTGGCCCCCGTGTGGAGGGCTATCACGATGTGCGCGACTCATGGAAAGAAATTCTTTCAGCGGGCGCTCTGCAAATTCGCGTGGTGCCAGTGCACCGCGTGGAAGGCGTGATGGTGTCGGTACACAATATTGTTGAACAAGTGATGATGAGTAGTTCGCGGGGTGAGCCGCACGTGGTACAAGTGAATGCAACCAATGTGTACCACAAGGGGCCGAATGGCTGGAAAATCGTGATGCATCATGCAAGCCCTGCCATGGATTCTGAAGAAATGGTCGAGGACGATTTGTCTGACTTCGACCCGCAGCCCACGCTGCATTAAACAAGCCGAGGCAGTATGGTGTACCGCCCGCCCTGGTGGCTCCCCGAGGGTCACTCCCAAACCATCATGGCCGCACGTTGGGCCAACAAACCCAGCGTGCATTATCACCGTGTGCGCTGGAATACACCCGATGGCGATTTCATCGACCTCGACTTCACCGAGCCTCCTGAACAAGCAGCAAAACACCACACGTTGTGGGTGTTGTTTCATGGCCTTGAGGGGTGCTCTCGCAGTCACTACAGCCTTGCGGTAATGAATCAGGCTCGCATGGCGGGGGCTTTGGGTGTGGTTGTGCATTTTCGGGGGTGTTCCGGCGAAAACAATTGGATGCCGCGTGCCTATCATTCGGGCGATTCTCCCGAAATGGACTGGATACTGCGCCGCCTGCGTAAACAGTTGCCAGCCGTTGAGCACATGCATGTGACTGGTGTTTCACTGGGTGGCAATGTGTTGTTGAAGTGGCTGGGTGAGCAGGAAAAGCAGGCTCAAGAGGTGGTCAGTTCAGCGGTGTCGGTGAGTGCGCCTGTCGATTTGCTTGCTGGGGCTGTGTCGCTGGCCAAAGGTTTCAACCTGGTTTATACGCGAATGTTTTTGAGTACTTTGGTGCCAAAGTCAATTGACAAGGTCAAGCGCTTTCCCGAATTGGGAAAGGCGCAAGACATTGCCAATTGCAAAGACTTCTTTGATTTCGACAACCGCGTTACCGCCCCTTGGCACGGTTTTCGGGATGCCGAGCATTATTACGCCGTGTCCTCGGCCAAGCCGCTGCTGAAACATATTGCGGTGCCCACCTTGATGATTCACGCAAAAAATGACCCTTTCATGAGTGGCCAACATTTGCCAGCACACCATGAAGTTTCTTCGCAGGTGAAGTGCCTTTTTACAGAGCATGGCGGCCATGTGGGGTTTGCCAACGGGCGCAGTTTGCGCTTGGGGCTGGACTGGCTGCCCAAGCAATGCGATGCTTTCTTTGCGCAGCACTCTGCAAAGCAAACAGGAGCAAGCGGTGGATGACCTTGTAGAAAAAGCACTGGCGCGCTGGCCCAACGTGCCGGCTATTGCCGGATGGCTCAAGTTAAACATGCAGGGCGACTGGCTGCTGACCGGGCCAGTACCGGAAGGGTTAACAATCAGCCACCCGCGAATTCTGAATTTCATGGCGCGCAATTACGGCTGCGAGGCCGATGGCCGCTACTACTTCCAGAACGGCCCTCAAAAGGCCTATGTGCACCTGGCCTACACGCCCTGGGTGTATCGAATTCACCCACTGGAACACGGTGCATTGATGTTGAGCACCCACACCGGCCTGGTGTGCTGGCCTTTGGGCATGTATCAAGATGAACAGGGCAGGGTGTTGATTGAAGGTGAGCAAGGCATTGGCCTGTTGCACAGCAATGACATGGACCTGCTTGCGAAAGGCTTGCAAGAAAGTAAAGGTGAACTGATTCACCAGGCCAGTTGGGCGGTGCCCGAAGTAGACCCCGACACCCTGATTGCTGCGCGCACAAGGCTGCGCCGTGACAAAACCACGTCCACGGGTCAACGCACTTGCACGTTGAAATTGCTGCCGATTGAATCGAGCGCTGTGGCGCTGCGTTTTCAATTCAACCCGAATCCCGAAGTTAACCAGCAGGATCCCAACTCGTGAAACCGAACCAGAACCAACGCGGTGCCTCAGCCACTGCATTGCTTGCCTTTGTGTTGTTTGTGGCTTTGCTGTACGTGCTGTACAACCAGTCTAGTATCGAAAATCTGTTCACCAGTCGTCCCGAAAATGTCACGCCACGCGTGGTGGAGGCGCGGGGAGATCTCGCCGCAGGCGAAAAAAGTGTGGTTGAGCTGTTCGAGGTGTCCAAGGCGTCCGTGGCTTACATTTTTACGGAAAGCGTGCAGGGTCAACTGTTTTTCAGGCGAGTGGCGGAGGGCACAGGTTCAGGCTTTATTTGGGACGATGCCGGCCACATCGTGACCAATGCCCATGTGGTGGAGGGCGCCAGTCGTATTCGTGTGCAACTTGATGATTCCGAGCCTTTACCGGCACGTCTTGTGGGTATCGCGCCCTCATACGATCTCGCGGTGATCCGGCTGGTGAACAAGCCTGCCAACCTGCGGCCCATCCCTGTGGGCACCTCTGGCGACTTGTTGGTGGGGCAGTCAGTGTTTGCGATTGGCAACCCCTTCGGTTTGTCCAAAACGCTCACGGCCGGCATCGTCAGCGCTTTGGGGCGTACCTTGCCTGTGAGCAATGGTCGTGAAATACCGGATGTGATCCAAACGGACGCGGCCATCAACCCCGGCAACTCAGGAGGTCCCTTGCTGGATTCTGCCGGGCGTTTGATCGGTGTGAACACCGCCATTCTTTCTCAAAGTGGCTCCTCCGCGGGTGTGGGCTTTGCAATTCCTGTGGATTTGGTCAATCAAATTGTGCCGCAATTGATTGAACGCGGCACCTTGCCCCGCCCCGGTATTGGCATTGCAGTTGCGGATGAGTCGCTGGCCCGCCGCTTGGGTATTCGCGGCATCGCAGTCATGGGCGTTGAGCCAGGTTCGCCCGCCGCCCAAGCTGGTTTGAAACCGTTTGATTTGCAGGCTGGTGTGGTGGGCGACATTATCATTGCGGTGGACCGCAAGCCAGTCGCCAATGTGTTGCAGCTGTCGAAAGCGCTTGAGGCTATTGGCGTAGGCGGTACGGCCAAGTTGCTGGTGATGCGTGGCGATGATACGCGAGAAGTGGCTGTCGGTATCGTGGATCTGGAAGCGCGTTAATGGTTGAACCAATAGACGAGTATCCGGATCTGAATCGACGTTTTGGCGGAATAAGTCGCCTGTACGGCGACGGTACAAATGCGTTTCTCAACCAGCGCGTTCATGCCATGGTGGTAGGTGTGGGTGGCGTGGGTTCCTGGGCTGCTGAGGCCTTGGCACGTAGTGGGGTTGGTCACATTACGCTGGTTGATATGGACCATGTTGCTGAAAGCAACATCAATCGGCAAATTCAGGCCAGCGACGCCACCTTGGGGCGGGAAAAAATCAAGGCTTTGGCCGATCATATTCATGGCTATTTTCCGCAGTGCCAAATTACTTTGGTGGATGCGTTTCTGGAGCCTGACAATGCACAGGCCCTGTTGACTGAATTCGCCGCTGCGGCAGGCGAGTGCAAAGTTGTGCTGGACTGTTGCGACAATGTGCGGGCGAAGGTGGCCATGGTGACTTGGGCCAAGCGTTTGAAACTTGCCGTGGTGTTGTCTGGCAGCGCTGGCGGGAAAACCAAACCCTGGCTGGTGCAGCCTGCTGATTTGCGCGACACCACCAACGATCCCTTGCTGGCCAAGGTGCGGTACACATTGCGCCGCGAACATGGGTATGCCAAAGACCCGAAGAAAAAACTGGGCGTCGCGGTTTTCTATTCAGCGGAGCAGGTCAAGCGTAGTGACGCTTGTGAACCAGCTGCCGGGCTGAATTGCGCAGGTTACGGTTCAGTGGTTGCAGTAACCGCCACCATGGGCATGCAAATGACCGCATGGGCCATTGCGTACGCGCTTGATCAGCGCAGCAAACCTGGTTCTTAAAACTTAGCGCTTGAACAGATCGCCAAACAGGTCTTCAGCCTTCTCAACCTTGGGTGCCACTACATACGCGCAGTAAGGTTGCATCGGGTTGTTCTCGAAGTATTCCTGGTGGTATTTCTCGGCCGGAAAATAATTCAGCAAGGGCGAAATCTCGGTAACCACCTTGTCGCGGAAAATTTTCCGTTTTTCCAGGTCCTCAACAAAAGCCAGGGCGGTGTCGCGTTGCTCGGGGGTGTGAAAAAAAATGACCGAGCGATATTGGGTGCCCACATCGTTGCCCTGTCGGTTCAAGGTGGTTGGGTCGTGAATGGCGAAGAACACTGCCAATATTTTCCGGAATGAGATGAGTTCCGGGTCGTAATGCAGCCGAATGACTTCGGCATGTCCGGTTTTGCCGCCACACACCTTGTCATAGTTGGGGTTGGGATCACTGCCCCCGCTGTAACCCGATTCGCACAACTCAATGCCCTTGAGCTGCCGGAAAACTGCTTCGGTGCACCAAAAGCAACCCCCACCTATAGTTGCCTGTTCGATATTGCTCGACATAGTTCAAAGCCTGTTTTTATGGTTCCCACAATCAACAAGTGAATCGGTAAGTGGAACCCAAGTCAAGCCTTTTGGTCTGAATTTCATGTGTCAGGCGTTGTATACTCGGCGCGAACCCATCACAACTTTAAGGAGATGACTGTGATTTCATCCGCGTTTGCGCAATCCGCAGCCGCTGGCCCGGAAAGTGGCCTATTAAGCTTCCTACCCCTCATTTTGATGTTTGGCGTACTTTATTTCTTGGCCATTCGTCCCCAAATGAAACGTCAGAAAGAACACAAAGCCATGGTTGAAGCCCTGCAAAAAGGCGATGAAGTAATTGCCTCGGGTGGTTTGCTGGGCAAGATCAGCAAAATCAACGAATCGTACATCACGCTGGAAGTGGCCGAAATGGGTGACAAGCCTGTTGAAGTTGTGCTGCAACGCGCTGCTGTGCAAAGCCTGCTGCCTCGCGGCACCCTGAAAGAAACACGTTAATTTGCTGTCATGAATCGATACCCTGTCTGGAAGTACCTGATGATCGCCATTGTGTTGGTGCTGGGTGTGTTGTACACCCTGCCCAATTTTTATGGTGAAGCGCCCGCTGTGCAGGTTTCAAGTGGCAAGTCCACCTTGAAATTGTCTCCTGATCTGGCTGACCGATTGTCCAGCCAGCTTGAGGCGCAAGGAGTCAAGCCCGATGGGGTATTTTTCGAAGAAACACTGGGCGGCGGAACTCTGAAATTAAGGTTCAACTCGTCTGAAGAGCAATTAAAGGCGAGAGACTTTCTTCAAAGCCAGCTTAACCCAGACCCGGCAGATCCGGATTACATCGTTGCCCTGAATTTGTTGTCCCGGTCCCCCGACTGGTTGACCAGCATCAATGCGCTGCCCATGTATCTCGGCCTCGATTTGAGGGGCGGCGTGCACTTCCTGTTGCAAGTGGATATGAACGCGGCACTTGAAAAACGCAAGGACGCCTTGCTGGCCAGCGCCAAGCAAACCTTGCGCGAAGAAGATTTGCGGTATGCCAGCGCGCCCCGCACGCCCGCTGGTTTTAACCTGACCTTCCGCGATGCAGAAGCCCGCAACAAGGCGCAGGCTGCTCTGGCCAAGGAATACCCGGACTTGCAGCTTGCCACTCCTGAAAACAGCACTGAATTTGCGCTTGTAGCGACGTTGGCGCCAGAAATTGAACAGCAGGCGCGCGAGTATGCTTTGCGCCAAAACATCACGACATTGCACAACCGAATTAACGAATTGGGTGTGGCCGAACCCGTGATTCAACGCCAGGGTGCGGACCGCATTGTGGTTCAGCTCCCAGGCGTGCAAGACACGGCGAAGGCCAAAGACATTCTGGGCCGTACTGCGACACTGGAAGTTCGCATGGTGGATGACAGCCCGGAGGCTCAGTCTGCCTTGGCCAGCGGCATTGTGCCCTTTGGCCTTGAGCGTTATACCGAGCGTGGCGGCCGCGACTTGTTGTTGAAATCGGAAGTAATTTTGACTGGCGACAATCTGACCGACGCGCAAGCCGGCTTTGACAATCAAACCCAGGAACCAGCGGTGCATTTGACGCTGGATAGCCAGGGTTCGCGTATTTTCAGAAACATTACTGCTGAAAACATTGGCAAGCGAATGGCCATTGTATTGATCGAGAAAGGCAAGGGCGAGGTCGTGACCGCGCCTGTGATTCGCGGTGAAATTGGTGGTGGTCGCGTACAGATTTCAGGCAGCATGAATACGGTGGAGTCTGCTGACCTGGCCCTGTTGCTGCGTGCGGGTTCGCTTGCTGCACCCATGGATATCATTGAAGAACGCACTATCGGCCCTAGCCTGGGTGCTGACAACATTGACAAGGGGATTAACTCAACCCTGTATGGCTTTGTTGTGCTGGGCGCATTCATGATCGTGTACTACTTGTTGTTTGGTGTGTTTTCAGTGTTTGCACTGGCGGTCAACGTGTTGCTGCTGTTTGCCTTGTTGTCCGTTTTGCAAGCCACCCTGACGCTGCCTGGTTTGGCGGCTGTTGCACTTACCCTGGGTATGGCGATTGATGCCAACGTGCTGATCAACGAGCGTATCCGCGAGGAACTTCGCGACGGTGCTCAGCCCCAGCAAGCCATTGCTGCAGGTTACGAGCGTGCCTGGGCCACCATTCTGGATTCGAACATTACCACCTTGATTGCTGGTTTGGCCTTGCTGATTTTTGGTTCAGGCCCTGTGCGTGGTTTTGCGGTGGTGCACTGTCTGGGCATTCTGACCTCAATTTTCAGTGCGGTTGTGGTGTCCCGTGGTGTGGTCAACCTGTGGTACGGCCGCAAAAGAAATTGGACTCCGTCAGCATTGGGCAAATTTGGCGGCCCACTGACGGCACAGCGGTCGCTAAGAAAGCGTGACCTACACCAACCGAACCAAGTGAACTAAAAGCAAATGGAACTATTCAGAATTAAAAACGACATTCCGTTCATGCGGCATGCCAAGATTTTTAACATTATCTCGTTTCTCACCTTTGTAGCGGCGGTATTTTTCCTGTCGACCAAGGGTCTGAATCTGAGTGTTGAATTCACCGGTGGTGTACTGGTTGAGGCCCGTTATTCCCAGCCAGCTGAACTCGAGAAAATTCGTGAGGGTTTGCGTGCCACCGGAATTGATGAACCTCAGGTTCAAAACTTTGGCACAGCGCGAGATGTACTGGTTCGTTTGGCCGTGAAAGACTTGCAGTCGGGCGTATTGGGCACCGAAGGCAAGCTGAATCAGCAGGCGATGACCGAGAAGGTATTAAGCCTGGGTGGCCCGGACGTGCAGTTGATGCGCGTTGAATTTGTCGGGCCACAAGTAGGCCGGGAGTTGGCCGAGAACGGTGTGATTGCCTTGATGGTGGTGATCATCGGCATCATGATTTACCTGGCCCTTCGCTTCGAATGGAAGTTTGCGGTTTCAGCCATTGTGGCCAACTTGCACGACGTGGTTATTATTCTCGGTTTTTTTGCATTCTTCGGTTGGGAGTTTTCCCTGTCGGTGCTTGCGGCGGTGTTGGCGGTTTTGGGTTATTCAGTGAATGAATCGGTGGTGGTATTCGATCGAATTCGCGAAACATTCAAGAAAGTCCGAAAAATGACCGTTGAAGAAACCATCGACAACGCAATTACCCGAACAATTTCGCGCACCATCATTACCCACGGCTCTACCCAGATCATGGTGTGTTCTATGTTGTTTTTTGGTGGTCCTACCTTGCACGGTTTTGCCTTGGCGCTGACCATTGGTATTTGCTTTGGCATATATTCCTCAGTGTTGGTGGCCAGCCCCCTGTTGATGTGGCTGGGCCTGACCAGGGAAGACTTGGTAAAGCCTGTGAAAAAAGACAAAGAATTTGAGACCCCGTAAAACGGGGTTAGTAAGCGAGGCAGCGTGGACAATCCCAAAGACCTTTCGCCTTTGGCCAAAGGCGATATTGAAATTGGCAAGGCGCTGCCGTTCGCAATCTTTGACAGAAGCGGGGTATTGCTGCTTGCAGAGGGCCAAGCGGTCAACAGCCAGAAGCAGCTTGATGAACTGGCCGCCAAAGGCTTGTACCACAACCCCCGATGGGCCAACAAGTTTGTGATTCAATCAGGCAAGCCTCAAATGGATCCGAGTGCCTTGCCCAGGATGCTTCCTGCGAAGCAAGCGTTTGAAGATCCATTCGAAACTGGCAGCCAGCTGAAAATGTCTGCTCCCGGGCAATCCAAAGAGCCCTTCCATGTTCGTTTAATCGGTAGCATCCCTCAAGCCGCTATTGTGATCACGCACCCCATGCGGGATGGCAAATGTGTATTTGCCAAAGAAGGGCAGGTTTGGGAATTCCAGGCCACCTATGGTTTGTCCATCTACCGCTTCAGTTCAATGATTGAAAAGGTGTTGCTGTCGCCACACCCGCTGATTGTGATGTCATGGCCTCATGAAACTCACCTGGAGTCGCAGGCCATTCGACGCGCCCGGCGTGTGAATTGCGATTTGCCCGCCACCATTCGTTTGAATGGCAGTCAAAGTGGTTCAGTCGAATCGATCACCGCAGTAATCGACAACATTTCAACTGGGGGGCTTGAACTGTTGTTTGCCAAGGCGGTGTCTTTCAAAATAGGGCAATCCATCTCGATTGCGTTTCAAATCATTCTGGATGACCGGAAGTATTTGGTGGAATGCGATGCCGAGGTGGTCTCAAAACCGCGTGACTCTGGCCCTTCCTCTTCAACTTATGGTTTTGCCTTAAAGTCGCTGAACGATGAGCAATTTGCAGTCATTCACGCGTTTGTGAGCGATCGCCTGAATCACCGTCTGGGTCCCCAGCTGTATTCAAAGTAGCCTCAAAGCGGACTAACCAATGTGTACACGCTGACATTTTCGGTCTGGTTGTCTCGTGTGTGCGCGTCAATCCATCTGGCTTCGATATGCACCCAAACGCCGTTGGTCTGGGTGTTCAAATTGGGTAAGGGCCGAATGCTGATACACGACGCTGCGCCCTGCGCCCATGCGCGCGGCAATGTGGCCTGGCTCAGGTTAATTGAATTGTTGGGTGCACCCAAGGCCCTTGGCCCGTTGTTGGTGCATTCGTAGCCCCTGGCACCCGCGTAACTGTTCAAGTGATCTTCCAGCCGCCCCGAGAACTGCTGCATGCGGGCGATGATTTGTCCGCGTGGCGTGTCCCTGTCCAAGTCTGAGATATTGGCCAGCAATACATTGCCAATCTCCGCGACTTGGGTTGCAGCGATAGAACGCACATGGGTCGAATTCTTGGCGCCATAGTTGGCTGTCCAGTTTTTGGCATACAGCACCAAACCAATGGACAGCACCAGAATGGCGACCAATGCGTCGACCATTGAAAATCCGTTTTTTCTAGAATCCAACTTCATGTTTGCCCTTTGATTTCGGAGGTGGCGGCCTGGGTTCTTCCCGGGGCGGTGGCTCTGAAGGAGGTGGCTGCTGAACCGGCGGCGCTGGTGGCGGTGGCGGCGGCGGATTGGGGTCGGGTGGCCTTGGCGGTGGCGGTCGAGGTGGTGGGGTTTGGATTGGATTGTAAGGCAGACCGTTGCTGTCTTCGCGATTAAATACAAATGAGCGTTTGACACAACCCGATTCCACCCCGTCACTTCCTGAACAATTCACACTGGCAACAATTTCAAAAGTGGCACGGTAGTTTTCATCTGAAATGGCATGGTCGCAGTTGTAGGGCACCACGATCCCGCGTATCACAATGTCTTGCCGTGCGTCGTCCGGGGTGTTCGGACTGGCCAATTGCACTTGTGGGCTTAATGTTTCAGGTAAAGCTACTGTGAATGAGCATTCACCTATAATCCGGTTATCTCCACGGTGAGAGTCGATTAGCTGCTGAATGGCCGCATCGTTGCCAAAGTTGTGGGTGTAATGTCGAAGGCCGGCATAGGCCAACTGGCGTGCCTCTTCAATATGTTGTTTGGAGTTGGACAGATAAAGATCCAGACTTGTGGTAGTGATGTTTTGCAGGCTGATCAGCCCGAACACAATCACCAACACCACACATACAAACACGCCAAGTGCACCGGTTTGTACTTTATTGTGTAAGTTGCGCCGCTTTTTCATGATCCAACCCTTACACGCGTGGTGTTCAGCAGGTGAATAATTCTTGCTTCTTCATACTGCCCCTCGGTCAGGTTGTTGCCAATTTTGGCTTTGAGCATGGCAATCCAGAACATATTGGATTCGGGGTTGTTCTCTATCACCGAATTGCAATTCTGTTCGTAGTGCGCGGTGACTTGGTTTGGTGTGTTGGCCTGAAATCTGCAAAACCGAATGCTGGTGAATTCGAAGTCGCGCTTGTTGTTTAGATCAAGCCAGTCCGGGCTGTCGTTACAAAATGTGCCATGGTCAAATTGAGCCATATTGACACCGTTCAGCTCCCTTTGAGCCAGCACACCATTGAGCAGACGAAAGCCGGTTAAATTGATCACATCATTTCCGCTGCGACTGACCCGGGTGGGAATACTCAGACAGAAGTTTTGGCTGGTAGGTTGGTAGCCGTTGCATTGGGCCGCCTGGTTTTGCAAGCTGCACAGCTGTATGCCTTTGGCCTCAACATCCGGGTTTTGGTAACTGCCGCCCCGGTTCAGGTGAACCGTGATAATTTCACCAATACGATTAACTTGGTCCACCAGGTTTTCGGTGTTCAAATCGTTTTGCGCACGCATGCTGACACCCATTAATTTCAGTGCGCCGGTAATGCTGATTGCCAACAAGGCCATGCCAATCAGAAGGCTGACTGAGGATGCGCCATGACAACGCCGGGTTTTGTCAGTCATAGCTCACCACCCCGTTGCCGATACCCAAGAAGGTAATCTGTGCGCGCCTGTCACGGTAATTCAGGGTCAGGCGAGTTTGGCTTTGTGTGTCGAGCACACCCGACACTGCATTGAAATTCAGGCGCACCGCACTTGCCAAGGTGACATCATTCAAGGTGGCTGAAAATCCACGATTGTTTTGGCTGCTTGTTTGTGCGTACCACGCGCTGCAACCCTTCAGGAATGGATCGTGTTGAACGGTCACACTCAGATTCACCGCCGCGCTGGCGGGTTGCAGGTTCATTTGAACCGGGCATTCGGTGATTGCAGCCAAATTGCGCGCTTGGTCCACATATGTGTCCAGCCGGGATATCTTGACCTTCAGCGTTTGTTTGTTCAACACCGAGTTCATGCTCGGGATTACAGAAACGGCCAATACACCTACCACGGCCAAGCCAACCACTATTTCGATTAAGGTGAAACCGTTGTCTGCCTTAGCCATGTGGAACACACCTTTCAGATGTGTTTTGATTGGAGGCAGACTTGGCGCCGAAACGTTGAATGCCCATATCACTTTCAACAATCAGAATTCGGCAGTCCTCAGGCAGCTTCAGTGGCGCACCCGCGCTGGGGGTAACTTCTGCGCGATAACCCCGAAAATTGGAGTTCGAGACCACCACGTTGTAGTTGGCTGATGAAGGCAGAACCAAGCGGTTCGCATTCGGTGTGCCGTTGCTGGAAACACCCTGCGCGTAGCGGCCGTAACGCTGCCGGTGCAGTTGCTGGCTTAATGCAAGCTCAACGCCAAATTCTCGCATGGTGCGAAAATTCGATTTTTCCCAAGATGATTCATACCCCGCATAGCCTAGCGTTGCGAGCACACCAACAATTGCAATTGCAAATGTCAGTTCAATCAAAGTAAATCCGAGGCCCGCACGCATGGTCAAACACCAAAAATGACTCTATGGTCTTGAGTATGCGTGGGTATTTTGTGCTGATCATCCCCGAGGCAGGGTACTTACAAACGGTGGTCGTTTGCCTCGGGGTGTGATTGTTAAATGCGCTTGGCCAGCTCGGCAGCCTTGCCAATGTAGCTTGCGGGAGTCATGGCCAGAAGGCGTGTTTTTTCCGCTTCGGGCAGGTCAAGCTGAGCGATGAATTGCTTCAATCCTTCTTGGGTAATGCCCTTGCCGCGGGTCAGTTCTTTCAACTGTTCGTATGGGTTGGGCAGACCGTAACGACGCATCACGGTTTGTACCGGTTCTGCGAGCAATTCCCAGGCGTTGTCGATGTCGGCGGCGATGGCAGCTTCATTCACCTCCAGTTTGCCCAGGCCGCGCAGACAGCTTTCATAAGCCAGAACTGCATAGCCAATACCCACGCCCAGGTTGCGCAGCACAGTCGAGTCAGTCAGGTCCCGTTGCCAGCGTGAAACAGGCAGTTTCTCGGCCAGGTGTTTCAACACTGCATTGGCCATACCCAGGTTGCCCTCGGCGTTCTCGAAATCAATCGGGTTGACTTTGTGCGGCATGGTGGACGAGCCCACTTCGCCTGCTTTCAGCTTTTGTTTGAAGTAGCCCAGGGAAATGTAGCCCCAAATGTCGCGACTCAAGTCGATCAAAATGGTGTTTGTGCGGGCGATTGCGTCCATCAGGGCGGCAATGCCATCGTGTGGCTCGATTTGAATCGTGTAGGGGTTGAAAGTAAGGCCCAGGCTTTCAATCAGTTCACGGCTCAGTTTTTCCCAGTCGAATTCTGGGTAAGCAGACAGATGGGCGTTGAAATTACCCACAGCGCCGTTCATTTTGGCGGGCAATTCCACAACTTTGATGGCAGCAATGGCGCGTTCCAGGCGGTGCACCACGTTGGCAAATTCCTTGCCCATGGTACTGGGGCTGGCGGGCTGACCGTGGGTGCGACACATCATGGGCAGGTCGGCAAACTGGTGGGCATAATTGCGCAGCGTGGTCACCATGCGGTCCAGTGTCGGCAGAATGACCTGTTCGCGCGTTGCTTTCAACATCAGGGCGTGGCTCATGTTGTTGATGTCTTCAGATGTGCAGGCGAAGTGAACAAATTCAGCGGCGCTTTTCAGTTCTTCATCGGCCTGAAATTTTTCTTTAATAAAATATTCAACAGCTTTTACGTCATGATTGGTGGTGGCCTCGAATTCCTTGATGCGCTGGGCATCGGCTTCGGAAAAGCCGGTCTTGATCGCTTCGAGTTTGGCCAGGGCCTGGGCGGAAAATGCGGGTAGTTCCGAAAAGCCCGCATTGGCGAGTGCCTTGAGCCATTCGATTTCCACGATGACGCGGTGGTGCATGAACCCGGCTTCAGAGAGCAATGGGCGCAAATTGGCCACTTTAGACTGATAACGGCCGTCAAGCGGGCTGATTGCTGTAAGGGTGCTTAAAGAGTCTGAGGAGATCATGCGGGCGGTAAAAATTGAGGTTTTTCAAAGCCTTGTATTGTAACCTGTCCCGCAGGTTGCTGCTCGGGATGAATGATGTCCTCGAC
>JAHJCM010000019.1 GCA_018812945.1 Gammaproteobacteria bacterium
GCACAACGGATGTCGTCCTCCCAAGCGTCGTCGCATCTAATTTTTTAAGACCATTGTTCGTCAGATCGTTTGGCGGACTGAAGCGAGTCAAATCGCGTAATGAAAGAGGTTTCAAGTGGCTAGATATACAGGTCCAAAGTGTAAGTTGTCACGTCGTGAAGGCACAGACTTAAGTCTGAAAAGCGCACGCCGTAGTCTCGATTCCAAGTGCAAACTGGATTCAAAGCCAGGTCAGCATGGTCGCACCTCCGGTGCTCGTACCTCTGACTACGGCCAACAATTGCGTGAAAAGCAAAAAGTGAAGCGTATGTACGGCGTGCTGGAAAAGCAGTTCCGTCGCTACTTTGCTGAAGCATCACGCCGCAAAGGCAACACCGGTGAAACCTTGTTGCAATTGTTGGAATCCCGTCTGGACAATGTGGTTTATCGCATGGGTTTTGGCTCGACACGCGCCGAAGCACGTCAGCTGGTCAGCCACAAGGCAATTTTGGTGAATGGTAAAGCCGTTAACATTCCTTCCTATTCTGTGAAGTTGAATGACGTCATTTCCATTCGCGAAAAGTCCAAGACACAGGCACGTATCGTTGAGTCTGTAACTTTGGCTGAACAGATGGGTTTCCCGCTGTGGGTCAATGTGGATGCGAAGAAAATGGAAGGCTCTTTCAAGAGCATTCCCGAGCGCGCTGACCTCTCTCAAGAGATCAACGAAAGCTTGATCGTTGAATTGTACTCACGTTAATTCGATTAACTGATCCCAGGGATCCCCAGCCTTATCGGTGTAACGAGCCGAGGGTATTGAAAAGGATTTTGAATGTTTAATGCTAGCTTGCTGAAGCCACGTATTGTTGAGGTCGAGACAGTCGCTCCCAACAGTGCAAAAGTAGTCATGGAGCCGTTTGAGCGTGGTTATGGCCACACTCTGGGTAATGCTCTGCGTCGCGTGTTGTTGTCATCCATGATCGGCTATGCACCCACTGAGGTGTCAATCGCTGGTGTGGTTCACGAATACTCGACACTGGATGGAGTGCAGGAAGACGTAGTAGACCTGTTGTTGAACCTGAAAGGAATCGTCTTCAAGTTGGAATCACGCGATGTGGTGACCGTGACTTTGAAGCGCGAGGTTGAGGGTGTAGTGACTGCGGGTGACATTGAGCTTCCCCATGATGTTGAAATCATCAACCCAGATCACGTGATTGCCCATTTGTCGCAAGGCGGCAAGCTGGACATGCAGATCAAAGTTGAAAAAGGTCGTGGTTATGTGCCCGGTTCGGTGCGTCGTTTTCCTGATGAGCCAAGCAAGGCGATTGGCCGCATCGTGTTGGATGCATCATTCAGCCCGGTTAAACGAGTCTCTTACGCTGTGGAAAGCGCGCGTGTAGAACAGCGTACTGATCTGGACCGTTTGGTGATGTCGATTGAAACCAATGGTGTGTTGTCGCCAGAGGAGTCAATTCGTTTGGCTGCGCGTATTCTGGTTGAACAGTTGTCTGTGTTTGCTGCACTGGAAAATACGGCTGAACCCGAAGTTTCTCAGCGTGCTCCACAGGTTGATCCAATCCTGTTGCGTCCAGTCGATGACCTGGAACTGACAGTACGTTCGGCAAACTGTTTGAAAGCAGAGAACATTTATTACATCGGCGATCTGATTCAGCGCACAGAAAACGAGTTGTTGAAGACTCCAAACCTGGGTCGCAAGTCATTGAACGAAATCAAGGAGGTGTTGGCCGCACGCGGTTTGACACTCGGTATGAAATTGGAAAACTGGCCCCCCGCCGGTCTCGATAAGCCTTGAGCTTAGCGTTTGTTAGATTGAAGGATATTTAAAATGCGTCACCGTCATGGATTGCGTAAACTAAATCGCACCAGCAGCCACCGCCTTGCAATGTTTAGAAACATGACCAACGCTTTGTTGCGTCACGAAGTGATCAAAACAACGCTGCCAAAGGCCAAGGAACTGCGCAAAATTGCAGAACCCATTATCACTATGGGCAAGTCGCCAACACTGGCCAACAAGCGTCTGGCATTTAGCCGCTTGCGTGATCGTGAAATGGTTGTGAAGCTGTTCGACGAGATCGGTCCTCGTTACGCTGCTCGCCCAGGTGGTTACATGCGTGTTCTGAAGTTCGGTTTCCGCAAAGGCGACAATGCACCAATGGCTTTGGTTGAATTGGTGGATCGTCCGGAAACTGCTGAGATCGTAGAAATCGCTGAAGAGCAGGCCTAACTATTTGACATTACTTGGTGGGGTAACGATGTTGCCGCTTCAAGTGATGCTGAATGTCAGTGGTCTGGAATCAGTTGTGAGAAAGCCGTGTTAGCTTATGCTAGCGCGGCTTTTTTATTTTCTTTGACGAGTCTGTTTTGTGTCGAAAGTTGTAGGGGATTTTGGTAAGTGGCTGGCTCTACTGTATTGAACTTGAGTGGTGTACGCAAAACCTATGGTGGACGCGCGGTACTGACTGGTTTGAATTTTTCGCTGAATGCGGGCGAGTGTGTTGCTTTGCTGGGGCCGAACGGCGCTGGAAAGTCAACCACGATTGCCTTGGCGCTGGGCTTGGCGCAGGCGGATGATGGCGTGGTGGAGTTGCTGGGAAAAACTCTTCCCGAAGCAGGGCACATTGCCAGGCAGGATGTGGGTGTTGTGCCTCAATACGACGCGCTGGACCCGGATTTCACGGTATTCGAGAACTTGATGGTGTTTGGCCGTTATTTCGGCCTGCACGGCAAGCAATTGCGTGAGCGTGCCGAGTTGTTGCTGGGTTTCGCGCAGTTGGTAAGCCGCAGAAACGATTCAGTAGCCACATTGTCTGGCGGCATGCGCAGGCGTTTGATGTTGGCTCGCGCCCTGATCAATCAGCCAAAAGTATTGTTTCTTGATGAACCAACCACGGGCCTGGATCCGCAAGCGAAACATGTGATTTGGGATCGGTTGGTTGACCTGAAGCGACAGGGTATGGCGATGTTTTTAACGACGCACTACATGGATGAGGCACAGCGCCTGGCGGACCGAGTGGCTGTGCTTGATCATGGCGATATTGTGGCTTGTGACAAACCCCTGACGCTGATCCGCAATGTGGTTGGCCACGCAGTACTGGAGTTGTGGGGCGCGGGTGCGGCGCGTTGCGTGTCGCAGCATGTGAGTTCCAAGGGTGAGCCGATCGAGCAGCGAGGCGAGACTTTTTATTTCAGGAATGGAAAAGCCGATGAGATGTTGGAGGCATTGAAACGTTCGCCCCAATCCGATGTGGACTATATTTATCGCCCGGGAAATCTGGAAGATGTGTTTTTCAGTTTAACTGGCAGGGCTTTGCGCGATGATTAATTTTCATGCGGTATTTCAGGTGTGGCGCCGAAACTTTTTGGTGTGGCGAAAGCTGGCGCTTCCATCGTTACTCGGCAATGTGGTTGACCCCGTAATGGCCTTGATGGCCTTTGGCTTGGGGCTCGGGTCGATGTTGCCGAATGTGGGGGGCATGCCGTACCTGAACTACCTCGCCGTGGGGGCTGTATGCATTAGCGCCATGAATGCGCCCACTTTTGAAGCCTTGTATTCTGCGTTTTCACGCATGCACACCCAGAAAACATGGCAGGTGATCATGAACACGCCGGTTCGCTTGCGCGAGGTGGTGTTGGGTGAATGCAGTTGGGCTGCCAGCAAAGGTTTAATCAGTACGGGGGCCATGTTATTGATCGTGGCGCTTTTGGGTATTGGTGACGTTCAATTCTGGGTTTTGTCCTGGTTTGTGCTGATTCTTGCTTGTTTGATGTTTGCCGGGTTTGGTCTGTGTATCAATGCCAGGGCGCCCAGCTACGATTTCTTCATGTTTTATTTCACTTTGGTGGTAACGCCCATGACATTCCTGTCGGGTGCATTTTTCCCGAGGGAGCAGTTGCCGGAATGGTTGAGGATGGTGGCTGACTACATGCCACTTTCGGTGGTGGTCGATGCACTGAGAGGTATTTATGCTCGCGATTTCAGCATGTTGCCGGCACTTTTGGTTCAAATGGCTGTCTATGCGACAGTGGGAGTCGGGTTGGCGATATTCTTGACCGAACGCAGGTTTAAACGGAAAGGCGCATGAAGAATAATGCGGAACGCTGTTGGGTGGCTTATTCCACAGTCGACTCACATGTGCGTGCCACGGCGTTGGCACATCGTTTGGTGGATGAGCAGTTGGTGGCCTGTGTGAATATTGTGGGCCCGGTGGAGTCGGTGTATCGCTGGCAGGGAAAGGTCGAGCAGACCAAGGAATGGATGTTGATGATGAAGTGTTCCGAATCGCAATGCGAGGAATTGAAGAGGGCGTTGCCGGGTTTGCATGGCTATGAGGTGCCAGAGTTGATCCTGCTGCCAATTGCCGATGGACATGCGCCTTACCTTGACTGGATTGCTGCAAGCGGCAAGGGAGTTGGGGCATGAGTGAGCGAACCGCGCGCTGGATGTGGCCAGCGTTGTTGCTGCTGGTCAGTTTGTGGATGAGTGTAAGCCAGGCCCGTGCCAATGATTTTTTACCGCCCGAAGAGGCGTTTCAGTTTACGTTGAGCGTACAAGACCCGGCTTGTGTTGAGAATTGCCTGATCGATGTGCGTGCCAAGGTTGCGCCGGAGTATTACTTGTACCGTGAGCGTTTTGCGCTTGAGAACCCGATGAGTTTGCCGGTGTTTGAGTTTGTTGACTTGCCGCGGGGCGACCGCAAGTTTGATGAATTTCTGAACCAGGAAATTGAAGCGCTTCGGGGAGAAATGACGTTTCAAATTCGTTATGGTTTGGGTGATAACCCAGTGGATGTGGCCAAGGCCGTATTGATTTCCCAAGGTTGCGCAGACGCAGGTTTGTGTTACCCGCCCATGACCACGCCGGTGGCATTCAAGGACAGTGGTTTGTTGGGTGGTGTGTTAGGTGGAGGAGTCAGCACGTTCTTCGGGAAGAAACCGGATTTGCCTTCCACGAACAGCCAGCGATCCAGCGCTGGTTTGCCTGCAGATGAGGCGGGCGACCTGGCAAGCAGGTTGGCAGCCCAATCGTGGCTGGTGGTTCTGCCGGTGTTTTTTGGATTGGGTTTGCTGTTGGCTTTTACGCCTTGTACTTTGCCGATGTTGCCGATTGTCAGCAGTCTCGTAGTAGGGCAACAGGCTGGTGGTCAAGGGGCAGTGGGCAAGGCAAGGCCCATGGCTTTGGCATTGGTGTATGTGTTGGGTATGGCCCTGACATACGCTTTGTTGGGCGTGCTTGCCGGACTGACAGGTCAAAGCCTGGTCATGGCCATGCAACAGCCTCCCGTGTTGTGGGCTTTTGGCGGTGTGTTGGCTTTGCTGGGGGTTGCTCTCTTGATGGGTTATTCGCTGCAATTGCCGGCAAGCTTTCAGGGTTGGCTGCAAGAGAAAACCGGTCGTCTGAAAGGCGGGCAATTCATTCCTGTGTTGGTCATGGGCGTGTTGTCGGCTCTGTTGTTGGGTCCGTGTGTGGCGCCGCCCTTGGCTGGTGCGTTGTTGTATATCGGACAAACTGGTGACGCAGTTTTAGGTGGAGCAGCATTGTTTTTGCTGGCCTTGGGCATGGGCTTGCCTCTGGTGCTGTTCGCCGCAGGAGCCGGGGCGGCATTGCCAAAGGCTGGTGCCTGGATGAGTTGGGTGTCGGCTGCGTTCGGTTTTGTGTTGTTGGCCGTGGCGGTGTGGACAATTACGCCAGTGACGCCAGTGTGGCTGATTATGGCGATGTGGGCTTTGTTGGCGTGTATGACTGCGGCGGCCTTGTTTCATGGCGCAAGCAGCATGGCGACCATGGGCTCACGAGGCAAGGTGATTAGCAAAACATTCGGTTTGTTGTTTACGCTTTTGGCCTTGATTTACCTGATGGGCCTTTTTTCTGGCTCAGGTAGCCTGCTTCAGCCTTTGGCTGGTTTGAATGGTCAGCAAGCAGGTGCGAATGGAGTGTCTCAACAACTTGCGACAGGCAAGCCTGCGTTTGAGAAGGTGCGCAGTGAGGAGGTTGTGGGTTTGATTGAATCGAGCCAGCAGCCAGTCATGCTCGACTTCTACGCGGACTGGTGTGTGAGTTGCAAAGAATTTGAGTTGTTTACTTTGACGGACACCTCGGTCAAGGAAAAGCTCAATGGTATTCGTTTGGTGCAGGTGGATGTGACTGACAATACGGCGGGTGATCAGGCTTTGCTAAAACAATTTAGCCTGTTTGGACCACCGGCAATTTTGTTCTTTCCGGCCGGGAAAACAGAGTCTATTCATCAGGTGATCGGCTTTCAGAATGCGAAGCGGTTTGATCAGACCTTGAACCAGATCCGTCCCAGCCTTGGTTTATAAGCCTGAAGATGATTCAGGGTTTGCCGAGGTGATTTCGGCCTTTGATCCAGAAGATCAATCCGATTGAAATGATGCTGGACAGCCCCATGAGACCCAGGCTGATCCAGAACCCATTTGGATTTTTCAAGAAAGGTATTTCCTCGAAGTTCATGCCAAAAATGCCGCTGATGAGCGTGAGTGGCATGAACAACGCGGTCAGCATGGTCAGCACTGTGACGATTTCATTGGTTTTGTGCGCTGTAGCGGAGAAGTGAAGCTGCACCGCAGTTTCCGTATTTGCACCCAAGCGGCGGGTGAGGCTGACGACTCGCTCCAGGTGTTCAAGCGTGTCGCGTGCATTCACTTGCAGGGCGGCAGCCATGCGGCCTTCACGCTCTTGGTCGTCTTGCCAGTCGGTGAGCGCATCGCGCTGGTCTTGAGCAACTGACTCCAGTCGATTCATTTCATTGCGAGCAGCGAGCAAGGCATTCCAGTCTTGAAAGCGTTTGCGCGGATTGAGCAAATCACGTTGCCAGCGATCCAGTTGTTCTGAAATTTCGATTCTGGTTTCCATGAAGCGGTCCACCAAATTGCTGACCAGCTGGATCATGAGTTCGTCTGTGCCCGCTGGGGCACGTTTGAACTTCAGGAAATTTTCAATTTCATTGAGCGATCTCTCAGGCGCACTGTCCACGAACTTGCGGGCCATGGCAAATGTGCGGCTGTCTTTGGGCCGAAACGTGACCAACAGTTTTGGCGTAATAACAAAAAACACTGGGCGTGTTTTGATGCTGAGCCGATTGTTTTCGTCAAACAGGGGTTTGCTGGACAATGACCGGATAATCAGAATGTTGTAGCCATCACCAATGTCGAAGTGACTTGGATGAAAGGTGTTGCCGAGGTCTTCCAGATGCAGTTCGTCCAACTTGAAGCCGAGCAGGGATTCAACTGCCGGCAGCCAGGACAATTCTTCATCGAGTTGTGTGTCGAGCCACAGAAACCCGGACTCGGGCAACTGGCTGGGCGCATCACTTAACTTCTTGATCTTGTCTTGAGTCAGATGCGTCCAGATTCCCATGCGAATTAACCCTGTTTCAGAAGTTTTGCCGCGTCGAGTGCGAAGTAAGTGAGAATGCCGTCTGCGCCCGCGCGTTTGAAGGCCAGCAAGGACTCAAGCATGACGGCGTTTTCGTCCAGCCAGCCGTTTTGCGCGGCTGCTTTGATCATGGCGTATTCACCACTGACCTGATAGGCGAAGGTGGGGCGGGCGAATTTCTCTTTCACGCGCCACAAAATGTCCAGATAGGGCATGCCTGGTTTGACCATGACCATGTCTGCGCCTTCATCCAGGTCCATGCCGACTTCCAGCAGCGCTTCATTGCTGTTGGCCGGGTTCATTTGATACACCTTTTTGTTGCTTTTTCCCAGATTGCCACTTGATCCCACCGCGTCTCGGAAGGGACCGTAGAAAGCCGAGGCGTATTTCGCGGAGTAGGCCATGATGCTGGTGTGAATGCAGCGATTGGCTTCGAGGGTTTCGCGAATGGCGCCAATGCGACCGTCCATCATGTCGCTGGGGGCGACAATGTCAACACCGGCCTGCGCTTGTACCAAAGCCTGCATTTGCAACACTTCGACAGTTTCGTCGTTCAGCACATACCCATGTTCGTCAATCAGGCCGTCCTGGCCGTGACTGGTGAATGGGTCGAGCGCGACGTCGGTCAGCAGCATCAATTCAGGAAAACGCTTTTTCAGTTCGCGCACCGCATGTGGCACCAAACCCTCGGGGTTGGTGGCTTCCAGGCCGTCGGCGGTTTTTTTGTCGGTCTCGATGACAGGGAACAAAGCCATCACCGGCACACCCAATTCCAGGCATTGCTCGGCTTTGGCAAACAACAGGTCGAGTGACAAGCGTTCTACGCCGGGCATGGAGGCCACGGATTCACGTTTGTTGCTGCCGGGTATGACGAAGACTGGATAAATGAAATCGGCTGCGCTCAGTGCGTTCTCGGACACGAGGCGACGCAGTGCATCAGTTCGACGCAGGCGACGGGGGCGATGATACAAGTGTTGGGTCATGATGTCGGCGGCTCAATCGCGGGTGTTTCGGGGGTGGGTGCAGGGGGGCGAACCCAGTTCGACAGCTGTGTTTCCAGTTCAACCATGCCGATTTTTTTCAATGCGGACCACAGTTGAACTGTGATTTCATGGCCATTTACCCGATAGGGATCGAGGGCTTTTTGTGTGGAACGCAAGGCAAGCACCTGCTCTTGACGGTTGAATTTGTCGGCCTTGGAAAGCAGTATATGCACCGGCAACTGGCGATGCCCCACCCATTTGATTAAAGCATAATCCAGTTCAAGCAAACCCCGACGGCAATCTACGATCAGCACGGTGCCCACCAGGCTTGGGCGTTCAGCCAGGTAGCTACCCAGTTCTTTGTCCCACACGCTTTGGCTGGTTTGCGCCAATTGGGCAAAGCCGTAGCCGGGAAGATCGACCAGGCGGGCAATTGGCTCAGCCTGCTCAATGACATGAAAAAAGTTGAGAAGCTGGGTGCGGCCGGGCATTTTACTGGCATAGGCCAATTGCCGCTGTTTGCACAGGGTGTTAATGGCCGTGGACTTGCCGGCGTTTGAGCGCCCGGCAAATACGATCTCGGGGACGCTGGCGCCCGGGCATTCGACCATGCGAGACGCAGAGATCTCGAAATGCGTGTTGTGGAAATTGATTGTCATGCGCACATTTTAGATGCAAGACAGCCGCTTGAGTGGTTATAATCTAGGGTTTGTGAAAACTTTGCTGTAGTTGCGCGCCTTTGGTGGCCGCGCCCTTGTTTTTGACTGGGCTGACTGGGCAGGGTTTTTTGGATAGCCGCACTATTTTTTGATGCACTTTTTGATGGGTTTGACCATGCTGAACAAGCTGACGATGCTTAAACTGAGTTCTCTGTTTGCCGCTTTGATGTTTTCAATGTCTGTGGCCCAAGCTGCCGGCCCCGTTGAAGTGTTCAAGCCCGACTTGGCCAAAGGCAAGGAAATCATGCAGCAGTGTGTGGCCTGCCACGGTGCCGATGGCAATGCTTCTGCCCCTATTTACCCCAAGATCGCGGGTCAGCATGCCGAGTACCTGTACAAGCAGCTTGTGAATTTCAAGCCCGGCAAAGATGGTGAAAAGCCGCTGCGCAACAATGCGATCATGGCAGGCTTTGCGGCTGCTTTGTCAGATGAAGACATGAAGAACGTATCGGCGTACCTGGCTGCTCAGAAGCAAACCCTCGGTTCTGCCAAGAACAAGGACACTCTGGCCTTGGGTGAAAAGATTTACCGGGGTGGTATTGCCGACAAAAAAATTCCAGCCTGTGCCGGTTGCCATAGCCCGAATGGCGCGGGCATTCCAGCCCAGTATCCACGTTTGGGTGGCCAGCACGCCCAGTACACGGAAAGCCAGTTAATTGCCTTCCGTGACGGTGTGCGCAACAACAGCGAACAGATGACCGCGATTGCAAACAAGATGTCGGACAAGGAAATGAAAGCCGTGTCCGATTACATTGCAGGTTTGCGTTGAACATTTGACGCAATCGCCGGTCAAAAAGGGGCTAGAGGATAGCCCCTTTTTTTTCGGCATGGGCAAAAGTCGGAAAAGTGAGAGAAGTACGAAGAGTCAATAGTGGGGAAGCGTGTGAGTAGTTCAGGGGACGTGGCAAACAATTTGAACCCACAAAGAATGGGCAAGCAGTCGTTTTGGGTCAGTTTGATGGAGTTGCTGGGCTCCATGCGTTTTGCAATCAGCCTGCTGACGCTGATTTGTATCGCCTCTGCAATTGGTACGGTGGTTGGTCAGGCTGATCCCTGGGTGAACTACGTGAACCAGTTTGGGCCTTTCTGGGCTTCGTTTTTCCAGCCCATGGGTTTGTTCCGAATTTACAATGCGCCTTGGTTTATCGCCGTGATGGCGTTTTTGGTGGTGTCCACTTCCTTGTGCGTTTACCGCAATACGCCGAAGATGATCAAGGAGATGCGGGTGTATCGCGAGAATATTCGCGAGAACAGTTTGAGGGCCTTCGCTCACCGCTGGGAGGGGCGATTCAAGGAGAAGCCCACTGAATTGCCTGGTATCGTCGCCGAGTGGCTGGAGCACAAAGGTTTCAAGGTAAAACAATCGGTGCGTGAGAACGGCACCATGGTGGCCGCCAAAGCAGGCAGTGCAAACCGTTTTGGATACATCGCCGCGCATTTGTCGATTATTGTCATTTGTATCGGTGGGCTATTGGACAGTGGCGTGCCTTTGCAGATTGCAGTGTGGGCAACTGGCAAAACGCCTGTGACCGGGGCTGAAATTACTGCGGGGATACCGGAAAAAGCGCGCTTGGCAGCATCGAACCCAAGTTACCGTGCCAATTTGCTATTGCCAGAGGGTGAAACCAGCCGTGTGGCGGTGTTGAACACCGACGATGGTTTGCTGGTGCAAGACCTGCCGTTTGAGCTGACCCTGAAAGAATTTCGGATTGATTTTTACAGCACGGGCATGCCCAAGTTGTTCGCCAGTGATGTGGAGGTTTTTGACCCGGACACACAGGAGCGATTTGAGGCCACAATTGAGGTGAACAAACCGCTGATATACAAGGGTGTGACGGTGTATCAGTCGAGCTTTGACGATGGTGGCACCAAAGTTCAGCTTAAAGGCATTCCGCTGACCGGCGAGCGTGACTATCGCTTCGACCTGGATGGTGTGGTGGGCGGTGGCCGAGATCTTAGCCAGTTGCAAGGCGATTTGAGCCGGGATTTGAAGGTGGAGTTCACTGCCTTCAAATCAATCAATGTAGAGGCCTTGCCCGTGGACAACGCTGACCAGGTGAGCGTGGACGATTTGGCTTTGGGCAATGCCGACGCGCTGTCGCCTTTCGAGACCAACCTCGCTAGCGTGTTGGGCCCCGGTGTAAAAGAGGACGCAAAGACCAAATTCACGAACATTGGCCCCAGCATTACCTACAAGTTGCGCGACCAGGCGGGGCAAGCCCGTGAGTTTCACAATTACATGTTGCCCATTAACCTGGATGGCGGACGGTATTATTTGGCGGGTGTGCGTGATACCCCCGCGGATGGTTTTAAGTATCTGAGAATTCCAGTCGATGACAATGGCCAGTTGGAGGGCTTTATGCGCTTCCGCGCGGCCCTGCAAAATGATGAAATTCGAAGAACCGCGGCACGGCGCTTCGCGCAGCAGGCATTTGGTGATAGGCCCGATTCGGCCCAGTTGGTGGCCAGTGTGGCTGACAGCGCGCAGCGTGCCCTGGAGCGTTTTGCGGGCTTGAATAATTCGCTCTCAGGCTTGCCCGCCATTGCGCAGTTTATTGAAAGCACTGTGCCCGAGGGCGAACGCGAGAAAGCCAGCGATGTGATTATTCGTCTGTTGCAAGGTGCCATGTGGGAGGTTTATCAACTTTCACGCACCACGGCCAACTTGCCTCCTGCAGTACCTGATGAAGTACATGGACGATTTGTGCAGGACGCACAAATAGCCCTGTCTGATTTGTCGCTGTATGGCGCGCCTGTGATGTTTCAGCTGGACCAGTTTGATGAGGTGAAGGCCAGCGTGTTCCAGTTGGCCAAAGCCCCAGGGCAATGGATTGTGTATCTGGGTTGTTTGTTTTTGTGCATCGGGGTATTTTCGATGTTCTACATCCGTGAGCGCCGGGCATTTTTCTGGGTTACACAGGATGAGCATGGTTCCAAAGTGATGATGGGTATGTCTACCACTCGAAAGACCATGGATTTTGAAAAAGAGTACGAGCAGTTTGTGAATGAATTGAACAGCAGGGCTGCGCCCAAAGCAGCCTCGGCAGGAGATGCAGTATGAGTTCGACGTGGATTAATCAAACCCCCGCGGGCGAGAAGCCTGGCTTGCCTACCAAGAAAGCGGGCTGGTTTTCCAAATCATTTCATTGGAGTGATTTTGCGTTTGCCGCATTGTTGGTGGCCGCGGCGGGTTATGCCTCGCAGCAATACCACAGCTTCATGGATATTTACGAGATCACTATTTTGTGGAGTTGTGTGCCAGTGACGGCCTACATGGCTTATCGCTGGGGATCACTGAAATGGCTGATTTTGACTGTGGCAGGTTTGAGCTTGCTCGCCATTTCGAGTTACAACGGTGATTTGGTCGCTGCAGAGCAGAAGTTTTTCCTGAAGTACCTGCTATCAAGTCAGTCCGCCATATTGTGGATGGGCGTGATGTTTGTGGTGGCCACGGTGGCTTACTGGATTGGCTTGGTTGGACGTTCACCCACCGCAAGTTTCGTGGGCACGGCGCTGACTTGGGGCGCAGTGGTAATGGGCTTTGCCGGCATGTTTATTCGCTGGTATGAAAGCTACCTGATTGGTCCGGATGTGGGTCATATTCCAGTTTCCAACTTGTATGAAGTGTTCGTGTTGTTCGCCCTGATCACTGCGATGTATTACCTGTTTTATGAACAGGTGTACAAAACGCGTCAACTGGGTGCCTTCGTCATGTTGGTGGTGGTGGCCGCAGTGGGCTTTTTGGCCTGGTACGGTGTAGGCCGCTCTGCGTCAGCGTACTATCGCTGGTGAGATCGTCCTGGCTGTTTGCGGTTCTTCCTTCA
>JAHJCM010000199.1 GCA_018812945.1 Gammaproteobacteria bacterium
AATTCATAACCCTGCAACTGGTCGTAACACGTGCCACAGCTGACCACCACGGTTTTGATGTCGAGGTAGTTCAGTGTGTTGGCCACGCGGTGGAACAGCACACGGTTGTCGGTAATCATTTTCTCGGCTTTGTCGTACTGCCCAGCCCCGCGCTGCGGGTAGCCGCAACACAGGTAGCCAGGTGGCAACACGGTTTGCACGCCCACATTCCACAACATGGCTTGCGTGGCCAAACCCACTTGGCTATACAAGCGCTCCGAGCCGCAACCAGGGAAGTAGAACACCGCCTCGGTGTCAGCCTGTGTGGTTTTCGGGTTGCGAATAACCGGTACGTAATCGCTGTTCTCGATGTCGAGCAGCGCACGTGCCGTTTTCTTGGGCAAACCACCGGGCATAGGCTTGTTGATGAAGTGAATCACCTGCTCACGAATCGGTGCCTTGCCGACGGTAGCTGGTGGCTTGGCAGTTTGCTTGTTCAACATGCCCAGCGATTTGGCCACCTTGTAAGCGCCGCGTTGCAGCTTGTAACCAATACCGGTCATGCCCACACGCATAGCCTTGATGGTGGCCGGGTCTTTCGCATTCAGGAAAGTCATGGCCAAGGCTGTGCCTGGGTTAAAACTTTTCTTGTCCATCTTGCGTAACAAGGCGCGCATGTTCATGGACACATCGCCAAAGTCAATGTCGACCGGGCAAGGGGTCAAGCACTTGTGGCACACGGTGCAGTGGTCAGCCACATCTTCAAACTCCTCCCAATGCTTGATGGACACGCCACGACGGGTTTGTTCTTCGTACAGGAAAGCCTCAACCAACAAGGAGGTGGCCAGAATTTTATTGCGTGGGCTGTACAACAAGTTGGCGCGCGGCACGTGCGTAGAACACACGGGCTTGCATTTGCCACAACGCAAACAATCTTTCACGGAGTCAGCGATAGAGCCAATGTCGCTTTGGCTCATGATCAGGCTTTCATGGCCCATCAGGTTAAAACTGGGCGTGTAAGCGTTGGTCAAATCGCCGCCTGGCAACAACTTGCCCTTGTTGAATCGACCTTCCGGGTCGATGCGCTGCTTGTAGTCCTGGAAAGGCTGCAACTCTTCCTTGGTCAGGTATTGGTATTTGGTAATACCAATGCCGTGCTCGCCGGAAATAACACCATCGAGATTGCGGGCAATTTGCATGATTCGGTCCACGGTGTGTTCCGCTTCATGCAGCATTTCATAGTCGTCGGAGTTCACCGGAATATTGGTGTGCACATTGCCATCCCCAGCGTGCATGTGCAGCGCCACGAACAGGCGGCCACGCAGCACTTGCTTGTGGATGGCCTTGCACTCTTCCATCACGGGCACGAACACCCCGCCTTCAAAAATGCGGTTCAGGTTGTGGCGCAGCTCGGTTTTCCAGCTGACGCGAATGGTGCGGTCTTGCAGCACATCAAATACAGTGGCTTCGGGCTGCTCAGCCAAGCGCTTTTCAAGCGCAGCGTCCAGATGCCCAAGACCGATGGTTTTCAGAACCGGATTGGCTTGTGCCAGAGGCATGTTCATATTGCCCAGCAACCAGCTCCAGCGCTCGTGTACCGATTCAAGCAATTCAACAGCGCGACCCACACGATCACCAACCAAGTCTTCAACAGACAACTTGGTTGAATCGACTTCGTCGGTTTTTCCCAACGTGAGCGGCTTTTCAAAAAACGAGCGCAATGCCGCAACCAGCTTCAGCTTGTTGCGAATTGACAGTTCAATGTTGATGCGTTCAATTTCGTCGGTGTATTCACCCATGCGCGGCAAGGGGATGACCACGTCTTCATTGATTTTGAAGGCATTGGTGTGGCGCGCAATGGCCGCCGTGCGAGCACGATCCAGCCAGAATTTCTTGCGGGCCTCCGGGCTGACTGCCACAAAACCCTCGCCAGCACGGCCATTGGACAGACGAACCACCTCAGAGGCCGCTTGAGCCACTGCGTTTTCATCGTCACCCACAATGTCGCCAAACAACACCATTTTCGGGAATGCGCCACGCTTGGATTTCGGGCTGTACTTGACCGCACGCAAATAACGCTCGTCAAGGTGTTCAAGGCCAGCCAGAATAGCGCCCATGGCCTTGCCTTCACCATCGAGGTAATTCTTGATCTCAACGATTGATGGCACCGCATCACGGGCTTGACCATAAAACTCCAAGCACACCGTGCGGGTGTGTTTGGGCATGCGGTGCAAAATCCATTTGGCAGACGTAATTAGCCCGTCACAACCTTCTTTCTGGATGCCAGGCAGGCCTGCCAGAAACTTGTCGGTCACGTCTTTGCCCAAACCTACTTTGCGGAAGCGTGCTCCCTCAACAGTCAAACGTTCAGTCTTCAGAATTTTGGCGTTTGGCGCCTGACGGCCATCGGACCACACCAAGTCGAACTCGGCAAAAGGCGCATCGTGAATTTTGCCCAGGTTGTGGTTCACGCGGGTCACTTCTAGCCAGTCGCCCTGCGGGTCGACCATTCTCCACCAGGCCAGATTATCGAGCGCAGTGCCCCACAGCACGGCTTTTTTGCCGCCTGCATTCATGGCAATATTGCCGCCAATACAGCTGGCTTCAGCCGATGTAGGGTCTACTGCAAACACGCGGCCTGCATGCTCAGCCGCTTCCGACACGCGTTTGGTAACCACGCCTGCGCCAGAAAACACGGTGGCATATTCTTCGCTCAAGCCCGGCAATACTTCCATTTTCACCTGGCCGAGTTCTTCCAGCTTTTCTGTGTTGATGATGGCTGACATGGCCGTGAGTGGTACAGCGCCGCCGGTATAACCCGTGCCGCCCCCACGTGGAATAATGGTCAAACCAAGATCGATACAGGCTTTCACCAAACCTGGAATTTCCGATTCACGATCTGGGGTGAGCACCACGAAGGGGTACTCTACGCGCCAGTCGGTCGCATCCGTTACATGTGAAACACGGGACAAACCATCGTACTTGATGTTGTCTTTTGCAGTGTGCTCGCCCAAGGCCTTGCGGGCGTGCCCGCGCAAAATCGCCATGGCTTCCAGCTCGCGCTGAAACTCGAACACGGCCTTTTCAGCCACTGTCAACAATTCGCGTACCTTGGCGCTGCGATCCTCAGAGTCGGTTTCTATCGCAGCGTCCTTCACTTCAACCCGGCGAGCGTCAATTTCACTCAAGCGGTGAAACAATGCCTCGATCAGCGCGGTCAGGCGCTTGGGGTTGTCCAGCAAGTCGTCTTGCAAATACGGATTGCGACGAACCACCCAGATATCGCCCAACACTTCGAACAACATGCGGGCGGATCGGCCGGTTTTTCTTTCCTGGCGCAGCTCTTGAAGAATGTTCCAAGCGGACTCACCCAGCAGGCGGATCACGATTTCACGGTCCGAAAACGAGGTGTAGTTGTATGGAATTTCCCGAAGCCGCGCGGTTTCGCCGGCTGAGGGTTTCAATGTGTTTAATTCAACGGGTGCGTTCATGCAAAACCTTTAGACTGCTTAGCCTTTTATGGTACCAAAAACAGCGTGCTTGCGCCTAGAGTAAAGACTCATCAAGGACGACTCAAAACCCTTATTCGACAAGGGTTTTGAGGCAAAATTCCCAGAACTAGATTACATCCGTTTGGGCGCTGAAACACCCAACACTGCCAAGCCATTGGCCAACACAGTAGCCACAGCCACCAGCAAGGCCACACGGGCGGTTTTAAGGGTTATGTCGTCGATTCGGACGCGCTCAGCATTGTAAAAAGTATGAAACGCACCAGCCAGTTCACGCAGGTAAAACGCGATGTGGTGTGGCGCCAACTCCTCAGCTGCCTTGGACAAAATGTCCGGGTAAGAAACCAACGTTCTGAGCAAAGCCAGCTCGGAAGGAGCGCCCAACAGGCTCAAATCTGCATTGTTCAAGCCTGTCAGGTCGATTTCAGCCTGATCCAGAATGGAGTGAATTCGGGCATGGGCATACTGAACGTAATACACCGGGTTTTCATCGGACTGGGCCAGGGCCAAATCTACATCGAATACGAATTCGGTGTCTGCCTTGCGGCTGACCAGGAAGAAGCGTACGGCATCGCGCCCCTTGGTCAAGGCTTCAGGCTGGCTTAGCATGGGCTGGCTTTCATCCACACCGCCCGACCAGCAAATCAGGTCGCGCACGGTCACGTAACTGCCGGCACGCTTGGAAATTTTGACTTCCTGCCCGCCTTTCATCACCGTGACCATTTTGTGCAACACATAATCGGGGTAACCCTGCGGAATGCCAACATTGCAGGCCTGTAAACCCGCCCGAACACGCGCAATGGTGCCGTGGTGGTCGGTGCCTTGAATATTGATGACCTTGCCAAAGCCACGCTTGAATTTCTGGATGTGATAGGCCACATCGGGCACAAAGTAGGTATAACCACCTTCAGATTTGCGCATGACCCGGTCTTTGTCGTCGCCGTAATCGGTTGAGCGCAGCCAAAGGGCTCCGCCCTCCTCAAAAGTTTTACCCGACGCAACCATGAGGGCAACGGCCTGCTCGACCTTGCCCTCGGAATACAGAGAACTTTCCAGGTAAAACTGATCGAAATTAACGCCAAAGGCCTTCAAATCAAGATCTTGCTCGGCACGTAGGTAAGCCACCGCGAAAGCGCGAATGGATTCGAAGTCGTCAACATTGCCACTGCCTTTGACGGGCTCGCCGTCGGCCGCCTTCACTTCTTTGCCTGCCAGAAAGTCGGCTGCAATGTCGGCAATGTAATCGCCGTTGTAGGCGCTTTCGGGCCATTCAGCATCACCGGGCTTGAGCCCTCTGGCGCGGGCCTGAACGGACGTGGCCAAAGTCTGAATTTGCACGCCCGCGTCGTTGTAATAAAACTCTTTGTGAACTTTCCAGCCCTGGGTTTGCATGACAGCAGCCATGGCATCACCCAGCGCAGCTTGCCGACCATGCCCCACATGCAAGGGCCCAGTGGGGTTGGCCGACACGAACTCGATCAAGACAGTTTCGCCCGAATGGGCTGGAGACTTTCCAAACTCAGCGCCTTGCTCCAGCACTTGCGCCACCACCGCAACACGGGCCTTTTGGCTCAAACGAATGTTGATAAAGCCTGGGCCTGCAATTTCAATGGCGTCGACCAAATTCGCGCAGTCGGCATTGGCTTTGACATGGTCGGCAAGCAGCTGGGCCAGCTCACGGGGGTTGCGCCGGGCAGGCTTGGCCAATTGCATGGCCAGGTTACAGGCCACATCGCCATGACTGGCATCTTTGGGTTTTTCCAGCGTAACCACACCCTCAAAAGGCTGGTTCAGGGCAGCGGCAGCGGCCGCTTCAAATGCGGCAATCAGCGTATTTCGTTGTTGGGCAAGCATGGGGACAGTTCAGGCAGGTTTGAGCTAAGCTCCTGATTGTAGCAAGTATTCCCATCCTAGAACCTGGCAGCGCTTCTGACCGCCTCAATGTCTTGCGGCAAAGTCATTGCGAGCTCGTTGCGGGCCAAAGCGCGCTGGGCATGTTCAATACTGGCGTCCCGAAGATCGTTGTCACCAAACCCGGAGATGGCCTGAAACGCTTTTTGCAAGCGAATTGACACCTCAACCAAGCCCGCACCATCTCTGGCTAAACCGTTAAACGCATCATCAAACAGATCTTGTTCCCGCAAGTCGGGCGCGAAAATGCGGTCATGAAGGGGCTCTGTGGTCGAAGCCTCCCGTGCACGAGCCCACAAGTGAAACAGTCGGGTTAAGGTGCCAACCACATCGATCGCTGTGCCCGGGTCGTTGACGGCAGGCGACAGGGCCCGACATGCAATTTCACAGAGCACTACCAAACCAAAACGAGGATCTTGATCGTAGGTGCGTTGATCAGCCAAATGAAATGCGCTGGACAACTCTTCTAGACACTGCATGTTGTCAGGGCTCAAACCCTGCACCTGAGCAACCGGGTTACTGGGCGTACAAAATTTGCCCGGCAATACTGAAAGAAAAATTTTTAAGTCATGTTGCTTAGCCACGGCCTGAAGCGTTGCCATATCCACGCGTTGCAAGTAACCCACCTTGGGCAGTGCAAGCGGCTCCCCTGTTATGGAGGATTGATTTGAAAATGGCGAAGCACCCAGACGTGGCTGGTTCCACCACATAGAAAACGAGTTCGCCACAGCCACCTCGACCTTGTCGATTGTGTTGCCCATGCGACCAAGTCGAGCAATGCTGTCCACCCAACGGATAAAGGTCAAGATAACCAGCGCAAACACCAGCACACTGACGATAAACAGGGCAAAACGGCCAGCGTGATCGTATAAGTCATTTTTCAAAGCCACTAGGGCTACGGCGCCATAAATGAAAACACCAATAAAAATCGACAAGGCGTTCTGCGAAGTGTCATCAGCCAAAACAACGGAAAAAGCGCGTGGCGTGGCGGAATTGCTGGCTGATGCGTAGGCGGTCACCATAGCACCCACCGCAAACATGGCAATGACCAGCATGCTCGAGGTGACCAAGTTCAACAGGGCCTCAATAGATTCAGTGCTGATATTGGGAACCCAGGCTACCGAATCTGTTTGATCAGCGAGGGAGGCCACAAATGCGAAGGCCACCGACAGGATGCTGACCAACAAGGGCTTCACCCACAGTTTTTCCCGAATTCGATTCCAGTGGAACAACAGGTTTTCTCGCATCGAACGGTCCTTATTTCTTTTTGGCCACCCAGGCAAAATGCCTTTGAAGGGCTTCATCGGCCAGCAATGTCTCGGCGCTGGAAAATTGCTTGGCCAGTTTCATTTCATCGTACAAATCATGAATACCATCGTGGCAAAGCCTGCAAATATTGACGCCTTGATTCAAAGTTTCCTTATCAAAATTTTTTCGATAAAAAGCGCGTCGATGTAATTTTTTAGGAATGAGGTGATGAAAGGTCAGCGCGGTAACGCGCCCACAACACAAACACTGACCGCTTTTTAACCGGGACGAAGGCATGGTTCAAGAATCGGACGAAAGGTGTTTTTTCACCAAATCACGCATGTAAAGGGCTTTTTCGGTGCCTTCCTGTTCCAGCCCCTCTACCACGGTCGCCCTGTTTTTGGGCGGCTGGTTCTGGCTGACTTTCCATTTGCCAACCATGCTCTCGATTTGAACTTCAAAACCCACAATCGCCTGCTTGATTTGATCCAGAAATTCTGCAGGTGCATCGTTGACAGACCAAGGCTGATCTCGCGTGCCTTCCTGCTGCGCGGTCAAATCTTCCAGTTGCTGATGTAGCCATGCTGCATCATCCACAACCCGCATTTGACCTTTGACATGCACCACCGCGTAATTCCAGGTGGGCACCACCTTTTCTGTTTCCTGCTTGGTGGCGTACCAGGAGGGAGTGATGTAATGTTCGGCTCCTTGAAATACCAGCAAAGTTTGTGATGACACCGCCAAATCAGCCAAGATTGGATTGGCCCTAGCCACATGGCCGCGCAACAACATTGTTGCATCCACATTTTCCGCCACTACCATGGGTATATGGTTGGCGTTCAGCCCCGAAGTTGACATCGTAATGACAGTGGCCAAGGGGTGAGCCTTGATCAAATTCAACAACACCGGAATCGAGGTTTCCTCAAACTGCTTGGGCAGATACATGGGCTTACTTCACGATTTGAATTTGGGCTGGGTCGACAACAAGGATTCGGGTTTGATCGCCAAATTGCTCAACCACACCCGACACCACAATATTTTTACCAAAAAAGAATTTTGGCAAGTCGTGAATACCTTGATACGAATACCAAGCCGCCACGCGACCATCAATGACCACAGAGAGATTGGCTGGATCCCGAAAACTGGTGTGTGAATTCAAATCGACTTCATCGCGTTCGGTGCGCAACTTGCTGGAACGGACTTTCATTTGAACCTGCACTTCCTGATTCAAACGGGCCAGTGCTTTCTCGACCGTGATAGGTGCGGCATGAAGTTGACCGGTGTTGAACAAACCAGCAGCGCCCGCCATGATGCACACTGCTACCCACATGCTACGCATGCTTTTCTCCCAGGGTGTTTGACTTCTCAGTGTATATCAGCCTACAGCCAAAGCACACGGGCAATCATGTAGCTGCCCAATAGCAGCAAGCCTAGGAAAAACACGGTTTTGAAAGTCTCTGCGCTCAACAGGGCTCGGCATTTTTGCCCCGCCAGCACCCCAGCCATGGTGGGTATCAGGCACAAAGTAGATTCCCAGGCTGCAGCCAATTCAAACCGCCCCTTGAGGTACAGGCCCACGGCGAGCGCAAAAGTGCCCACGGTGAATACCAAACCCAAAGCCTGCAACAACTCGTCTTTGTCCATACCCAAAGAATTCATATACGGTGCGGAAGGCACCGATGAAACGCCGGTTGCACCCGCCAGAAACCCGGTAAGCCCACCCACCAGGGGCGAAGCCCAGCTTTCCTGGCTGGCATTCACATGCATGTTGAACTTGAACAGACCCAACACGGCATACACAAACAACACCAGACCCAAAGCCAGGGTGGCATACGAAGGCGTGCTACCGGTCAAAACGCCAACCCCGAAGGCAGCGCCGATACACACCATGACGAGTAAACCGGCAAAGCGGCGCAAGGCAATCAAAAAACCTGGGCCAATCAGCATTTGCCACACATTGCTGACCATGGAGGGCACAACGATAAGCGCGGCCGCCTGCACTGGCGCCACCGCGACCGCCATTAAACCAATTGCGATTGGGGGCAAACCCATGCCGGTGACGCCTTTGACGAAACCTGCCACCAAAAATGCCAAGCCAACGATGAAGGTGTAGTCGTTAATTTCCAGAGCCATTTCCTTAAAGAGGATCGGGTGAAGAATTACCACCCTCTCCCAAAGCACGTTGCATGATGAGCGTGCCCACCCAACGATTGAATTTGTAACCAACATTCGGCATGCGCCCAACTTCCAGAAAGCCCAGTTTTTGATGCAACTCGGCCGAACCTGCTGTGCCTCCCTGGGTAATTACCGCCACCATTTGCCGCCACGGGCCTTGCTCGCACCGGCGAATGACCTCTCCAAGCAAAGCCGCCCCCAGGCCCATACCTTTGTGGTTTGGTGACAAATACACTGAATCTTCAACGGTGTAGCGGTAAGCGGGCCTGGGCCTGTAACTGGCTGCATAGGCGTAACCAACAACCTCCTGATCGATTTGTGCAACCAGATAAGGCAGACCGGACTCGAGTATGGCTTGCCGTCGGGCACACATTTCTTCCAGTGTCGGCGGAACCAGCTCAAATGTGGCCAGCTCATGAAGCACGTAATGCGCATACAAAGCCTGCACGGCGGGCATGTCGGCCAGGCAGGCATTCCGAATCTGAAAAGCTGGACGTGTGGCGTGTTGCATGGCCGATTAAATCCACTTTACAACCGTGGGCGCGCTGTACGTTTTGAAAGCCTCGAGCAGCGAGAATGCACAGGTATTCGCCATCAACATATTGCGGTGCTGGGGCCGAATGAATGCCTCCTGGTGAGCATGATCCAGAAAGGCGAGCAGACCGTCGTAATAGCCACTCACATTCAACACACCCACAGGCTTGTGATGAAAACTGAGTTGTGCCCAGGTCAGGATTTCAAAGAGTTCTTCGAAAGTTCCCAAACCACCGGGCAAAGCGACAAAGCCGTCAGAACGCTCGGCCATCATGGCTTTGCGCTCGTGCATGTTGCGGGTCACGATCAACTCGGTCACGGCAGGGTGCGCAAGCTCTTTGGTCACCAGCGATTCGGGAATGATGCCAGTGACATTGCCACCCAAAGCCAACACCTCTTCGGCCACCACACCCATCAAGCCCAAATTAGACCCGCCGTACACCAGGCCGAAATTGTTGTCGACCAACGCACGTGCCAAAGCCTTGGCACCTTCGGTGTATTCAACCCGGTTGCCCGCACTGGAGCCACAGTACACACAAATATTTTTCATGACAGCTTCAAGCCCAATACACCCAACACAATCAGCACCACGCTGCCAATGCGCAGTGCATTGACAGGCTCATTGAACAAGACAATACCCATCAACACCGTACCAGCCGCGCCGATACCGACCCAAACGCTATACGCGGTGCCCACAGGCAGGGTTTTCATGGCCAGGCCCAACAGCCCAAAACTGATTGCAGCGGCAATCAAGGTGACCGCAGAGGGGAGCAGACGGGTGAAACCATCGGTGTATTTCAGGCCGATGGCCCAAACGATTTCAAAGAGACCCGCGACAAACAGAATTAACCAGGACATGACAACTCCCATCAAGCAAATGGGGCCGTCCCCGATCGAAGGTTGAGCGGTGAGGTCGTCCTCACTTCAAGAATCAAAAGTATCTGGAATGTAATTCACTGACCCAAGCCTGTCGCGCTTCCGAGGCCACTTGGGCCACCTGTTCACTTGGCAGGGCATTAGCAATTTTATCACCAACAAAAGTTTTGTAATGCCCTTGTTCCAATTCCGCCACAGCCTTCTCGACAAATTCGTGTACCGGCCCCGTACCACTGAGCTGGGCCACAAGCTGGTTAATCTGCCGCAAACGGGCTGGCTTTCTATACAAATCGACCTGATTGAAAAACCTGCCAAAGCTGTTGGAATCGGTCGTGCACTGCGCCAGAAAATCAAGGCACTGACGAGTGACGATCGCCAAATCTTCGGTGTTGCGCGGCAAACGCCATGCCTTGGCCAAAGCCCGGATCTGTGCAACATCCAGGAAAAATCCAAGGCAATAAACCCAGCGCGCTTCAGTGGCGGAAAGACCGTTCAGACGATCGTATTCTGGCTTGTCGAAACCAGAAAACGGCACAGGGCAGCTCGGTGCCAACTCACCCCAGGCATCGAGCTTGCTGATCAATTTGATCATGCGGGAAGGCTTCACCTCGCCCATGCCTTTGTTCAACTCGGCGTATATACGCTCGGCCACAAGGTGTTTTAACTCGCCGCTTTCCCGCAATTCCCGGCACAAGGCCATGGTTTCCTCGGCCACTGAAAAATCGACAAAACGGGCGAGAAAGCGCGCCAGGCGAAGCACACGCAGCGGGTCTTCAGAAAAAGCAGGGCTAACATGGCGCATGCATTTGTTTTGGAGGTCGGTGAACCCCTGAAATGGGTCGATTAAATCACCTTTCGCATTCATGGCCATGGCATTCACGGTGAAATCACGGCGAGCCAAGTCTTCTTCGAGGGTAACCGAGGGGTCTGCGTGAAAAGTAAAGCCTTTGTAGCCGTGCCCGCTTTTGCGCTCGGTACGGGCCAGGGCGTATTCTTCGTGGGTACGCGGGTGCAAAAACACAGGGAAGTCTGAACCCACCGGAGTAAAGCCAGCAGCCAGCATATTGTCCACGGTCGCACCGACCACCACCCAGTCCCTATCGCTGCTGGTGCGACCCATCAGCGCATCGCGAACTGCACCGCCCACCACATACACCTTGGCACGGGCGGGCAATCGTTCAATGGCGGAATCGACTTGAAAACCTTGCAGTTCAGGGTGGCGGGCCATGGGCAACACGAGAATGAATGTTGCCCAAGATTACCACCGAATTATGCAGCGTGGCTTGCAGGCAAACGCGTGCGGTTGTGCTCACGGGTGAAGTCGATGGCTGGGCCTGCGGGCACAACCCGTGTGGGGTTGATCATGTCGTGGCTGTAGTAATAATGACGTTTGATGTGATGAAAATCGACGGTTTCTGCCACGCCAGGCCACTGATACAACTCGCGCACATAGTTGGATATGTTTGGAAAGTCTTCAAGCCTTTGGCGATTGCACTTGAAATGGCCGTGGTACACCGCATCAAACCGAATCAAGGTGGTGAACAAGCGCCAATCCGCTTCTGTCATTCTTGGCCCCACCAAATAGCGGTTGTTCTCCAGGATTTTTTCGACAGAATCAAGCGCCATGAATACGGCGTTGTAGGCTTCTTCGTAAGCGCCCTGCGCAGTGGCAAAGCCAGCCCGGTATACACCGTTGTTAATGTTGTCGTAAACTAGGCCATTGACCCGATCGATCATGGCACGCAGGTTTTCAGGGTAGTAATCATCGTGATTGCCAGTGATTTCATTGAACTCTGAATTGAACATGCGAATGATTTCAGACGATTCATTGCTGACAATCTGATTGGTTTTTTTACACCACAGCACCGGCACAGTGACCCGCCCGGAGTAGTCGCTTTTGTTGCGCGTGTAAATTTGGTGCATGAATTCGCTGTTGAACAATCGGTCACCAGTGCTGCCCGCATCTGTGTTGAAGGTCCAGCCATTGCTCAGCATGTCCGGACTAACGACCGACACATCGATGTGCTGCTCCAGATTCTTCAACTTGCGAAAAACAAGGGTACGGTGTGCCCACGGGCAGGCAAGCGACACATACAAATGGTAGCGGCCACTTTCTGCCTTGAATCCACCCACACCGCTGGGCCCGGCGTTGCCATCGGCAGTCACCCAGTTGCGAAGCTTGGCGCTTTCTCGCTGAAATTTGCCACCGCTTGAACTGGTGTCGTACCACTTGTCTTGCCACTGACCATCGACCAACAAACCCATGCGATTACTCCTTGAACTGCAACAACAAAACCTCACCTTAACAAAACGGAGGCTTACAGTTGTTCAATAATCTTGAAGGTATCGGCTACTTTTTGCCGAAGAGCATGGCGCTGGCCCTCATCCAGTCGCGCAATGTTTTTGGCCATCAGGCCGGTTCGCGGGTTGGCGGACAGCATTTTTTCATGCCGGTCAAGAAACCCCCAGTACAGCGTCGTGAATGGGCAGGCCTTGTCACCAGTTTTCTCAGCTGGGTCGTATTTGCAACCGCCGCAATAGTTGCTCATGCGTTTGATGTAAGCACCCGAGGCAATGTAGGGCTTGCTGGTGAAACGCCCGCCATTGGCAAATAGAGCCATGCCGGCCACATTGGGCAGCTCAACCCATTCAACCGCATCTACGTACACCGCCAAAAACCAGTCTTCCACCTGCTGTGGCACCAGCCCAGCCAACAAGGCAAAATTGCCAATCACCATCAAACGTTGAATATGATGTGCATAGCCGTAATCGAGCGTTTGGCCGATGGAGTCTTTCAGGCAGTTCATCTGGGTATTGCCAGTCCAAAACCATTTGGGCAAATCAAGTTCGGCTTGCAAATGGTTGTCGTCACGCATTTTCGGCATGTCGAGCCAATACACCCCGCGCATGAATTCACGCCAGCCCAGAATTTGCCGAACAAACCCTTCTGCACTGGCGACATCCGCCTTGCCCGCGCGGTAAGCCGCCTCTGCTTTTTGAATGACTTCTAGGGGATGTAGCAAGTGCAAGTTGATTGAACTGGACACCAGTGAGTGCCAACCGAACGGCGTGTCAGTCCACATCGCATCCTGATAGGTGCCGAAGTTGACAAAACGGTTCTCAATGAAGGCATCGAGCGCCCGCAGAGCCTGTTCACGTGTCACTGGCCACGCAAAATTTTTCAATGTGCCTGGGTGATCAGGAAAACTCGCTTCAACCTCTGCAAATACTGCCTGAGTGATTTCATCGGGTTCGAAAAATGCAGGGGGCGTAATGTCGCCTGGACCTGCCTTGGGAAAGGCACTGCGATTGTCCGCGTCAAAATTCCATTTGCCACCCGCCGGTTCAGCACCCTCCATCAATACGCCCGTGCGCTTGCGCATTTCGCGATAAAAATACTCCATGCGCATCTGTTTGTAGCCACTGGCCCACTTTGCGAATTCAGCGCGGCTGCACAAATAATGCGAGTCTTCGAGAAGACGCAACTTGAGATTGTCTGATTTGGCAAGCGTTATGAAGTCTTGCTCCAAGCGCCATTCTCCGGGCTCGGCCATGTCGATGCTGGTATATCCGTGTTGCTTGCACAGTGCAGCGACTTCCTGCACAAGACTGCGTCGACCCGTGTCTGCCAAAGTGCGGTAGTGCACCGTGTAACCTGCATGGCGCAACTCATCGGCGAAATGTCGCATGGCACTGAGAAACAAAGCAATGCGTACCTTATGAACCCAAACCACAGTTGATTCCATGGCGGACTCCACCATGATGATGTGGGTGTTTTCCGGGGGATTGAGTCGCAGCGCGGGGTTGTTCATATCGAGTTGGTCGCCCAACACCACCACTGCTTTTGTGTCACTGCCCATGTTGTTTGCTGCCAGTTTATTCGCCGCTCGTTCGTGGCGCAGCCTTGCGGCAAGCGTCTGAGCAGTACTTCACATCATCCCAGTTCTTGGCCCAACTTTTGCGCCAGGTCATGTCTTTGCCGCAAACGGTACACGGCTTGCTGGGCAAATACGACTTGTTGCCTTTGAAAGCTTGCTGCTTGCCGGACACTGGAGTTACTGCTGATTGAATTTGTTGCGCAGTCGCCAGTCTGCAATCGACTCGCTGATCGACTCAAGGCTGGAGAGCAGCACGAAATCTTCAGAAGGCTTTTTGCGCAGGGCCGTGGAGGAACCACCACACCAGATTTCAACCATGGGAGGCAACTTCTCGCGCAACTCGGCAACCGCTTCAAGCACTGCGGGCGAACTTTGTATCACTGAGAACGACAAGGCCACAATATTGATGTTCTGCGCGCGGGCAGCCAATACAATGTCGTAGATGGGCGTTTGGGTACCCAGTGATACGCACTGAGCACCTTCCATTGAAAAAATGCATTCGGCCATCAGCAAACCCAAACCATGCAACTCGTTGGGAAGTGTGGTGAGCAGTACGCGTGGACCCTTTCGGGTGGAGGGAATGGTGTTCAATGCATTGCGCAGCACCACCTGAATGGTCTCGGTGTAAATGTGTTCTTCAAAAATTTCAAAGTACCCACGAGCCCAAGCATCGCCCACCATTGCATTCATGGGCGCCACGATTTCAACCACAAAACGGCGCAGACCCATAGTCAAGGCCAGGCGAGACATCGCCTGGCGGAATTCTTCTGCATCATGTCGCTTGATGAGCTCCATGTAGCCATTCAATTCGTCCAGGCTGTCTGGCGCCACGTTCATTCTCGAACCCGCGCTACTGACCTCTGCCAACTTGACGAGTTCGTCGATACTCAAACCAATGATTTTTCCGGGGCGGTGACCGCCGTCGAGAAGCCTTTTGATGACTCGCAATTTCTCGACTTGATCGATGGAGTAAATACGCTCACCGAAAGAATCCCGACCAGGTTGTGGAAAGTTGTAGCGTTTTTCCCAGACGCGCAGCGTGTCTTTGGGCAAGCCCGTGTCCCGCTCGACTGCTGCAATTGAAAATGAGGGTTGGCTTAAATCTGCACGCTCATTCATACCTGAACCTGACCACGGTGAAACTTCAACATCTTTGTTTTGTCCTAGACAAATTGACTTGCCACACTGAACGAATAATAATGGAACTCAAAGCATGATTGCCAATCAAATTAGCACATTGGCTGAGATTTAACCACACATATAGAGACATTCAAGTGAATAATATGCATTGTAAAGACAAGCATCTGTCTAGTCCAGTCCGGGTAAACCTTGGGCAGCGGGTTATGGCTGGCATGATTGCGGTGTTTGGCTTACTGCTGTGGAACTCTGCCCAAGCCAAGCCCGGCCTGCAATGCCCTGCCCTGCTGAACCATGAATTTCCCAGACTTCAAGACGAGAAGTCGATTTCACTTTGCAACTTCAAGGGACAAGTCTTGTTGGTGGTGAATACTGCGAGCTTCTGCGGTTTTACCAGCCAGTATGAAGAACTCGAAAAAGTGCACAGCCAATACAAATCCGAAGGTTTTAGTGTGGTGGGTTTTCCATCAAGCGACTTCGGCAATCAAGAATACAAATCGAACAAGGAAATTGCGGCTTTTTGCAACAACACATTCGGAGTAAAGTTTCCGATGTTTGCAAAAACCGTGGTGAAAGGGGATGAGGCCAACCCTTTGTACAAACAATTGGCCAATGCCAGCGGAGAACAACCCGGCTGGAATTTTCATAAATACCTGATCAATCGCCAGGGCGAAGTGGTCGGCACCTTCAAAAGCGGTGTCTCACCCACAAGCCCTCAGATTACCCAGGCAATTCGCCGTGCACTCGATGCACATCCAATCACAAAGCAGTAACTATTATTGGAGCGCTTCATTATGAATGCACCGGACGGACTTTTTTTACCTGACGAACAATCACGTGCAGACAAACGCAACATCGCCATTCAACGAGTGGGGGTGCGCGCGATCAAGCATCCGATCATTGTGGAAACACTGGAAGGCCCACAACCTTCGGTGGCCACGATTGATATGTCGGTGTTCCTGCCCGGCGACGTGAAAGGAACGCACATGTCGCGTTTCCTTGAAATTCTTCAAACCCAGGAAAGTGCACTGACGCCCGTTGGCATGAAACAGATGATGAGGGACATGCTTCAACGTCTGGATTCAAACGCCGGCACCATCACGATGAAATTTCCTTATTTCGTGCGCAAGGTTGCACCCGTATCGGGTGTAGCCAGCCTGCTGGACTATGAAGTGACTTTGGAAGCCGACAACAATGGCGCAAACACAGACGTGTTCATGACGGTGGTGGTGCCCGTGACCAGCCTGTGCCCCTGCTCCAAGAAAATTTCTGAGTATGGCGCCCACAACCAACGCAGCCACATCACGATTCGAGCACTGGTGGCCGACGGTATTGCCGTGGAAGAACTGATCCGCATGGCGGAAGAATCGGCTTCTTGCGAACTGTGGGGCTTGCTGAAGCGCCCTGACGAAAAATATGTGACAGAGCGCGCTTATGACAACCCCAAATTTGTTGAAGACCTGGTGCGTGATGTCGCCATTCGCCTGAGGGCCAGCAAGAAAGTTTTGGCATACCGCATTGAAAGCGAAAACTTTGAATCGATCCACAACCACTCTGCCGTAGCCTGGATTGAAGAAGACAAACGCAAACAAAATTAATAAACGAGCTGGTTCTGGCTGGAAAAGCCAGGACCAATTTCACTTACTGCAGTAAATAAAAGGTTAGGATGCTGGTATACCCTCGCTTTTTTCTATTTTGAGTACACATGATCAAGAATTCAAAAGAATTACTGCCCAAAGTTGCCATTGTGGGTGGCGGAATTTCCGGCCTGACCGCTGCCCATGCTCTGCGCGACCACGCGCACACCACACTGTTCGAAGCCAACGATTACATTGGGGGCCATACCAACACGGTGGACATCGAAGTGGAAGGCAAGCAAGTGGCGGTGGACACCGGCTTTCTGGTGTACAACGAACGCACCTACCCCAACCTGATTCGCCTGTTCGACGAACTTTCGGTTGAAACCGTGGAATCGGATATGTCCTTTTCAGTGTGCTTGCCTGAATTGAATATTGAATGGGCAGGCACAAACCTGAACACGGTGTTTGCGCAACGCCGCAATTTGTTACGCCCCCGTTTTATTCGCATGCTGCTGGATATTTTGCGATTTAACAAAGAGGCCACCGCCATGGTGGCCGATGCGGGGCGTGCAGCCCTGTTCCAAAGCAAGGCGAAAATGCATTTGGGCGACTACCTGATCGAGGAAAAATACAGCGCTGAATTCCGAGACTGGTATTTGATCCCGATGGCCGCTGCAATTTGGTCTTGCCCCAGCGAACAAATGCTTGCCTTCCCTTTGGCCACATTCATTCAGTTTTGCCACAACCACGGTTTGTTGCAGGTGAACGACAGGCCCAAGTGGTTCACTGTTAAGAACGGCGCGCGCAATTACGTGCAAAAAATATTGCCTTTTGTCGACGAGGTACACCAGAGCACCCCCGTACTGGAACTAAATTCCACAGGTACAAAACCGACTGTAAAAACGAAATTGGGCGAGCAGGAATTTGATTATGTGATTTTAGCCTGCCACAGCGATGAAACACTGGGCATGCTCAAAGGCAACGAGGCCCAGAAACACCAGTTACAACACATCAAGTACCAAGCCAACGTGGCGTACTTGCACACCGATGTAAAACTGATGCCCAAAACCCGCAGCACATGGTCATCCTGGAATTATTTGAGTGATGTGCTGAATCCTCAACCCAGTGTGTCGGTTACCTACTGGAGCAATCTGCTTCAACCACTGCCCGTGAAAACGCCAATTTTCGTGACACTGAACCCGATTATTCAGCCCGATCCAAAGCAGGTGTTTCGGGAAATTCATTATTCGCACCCCGTTTTTGATGTGCCAGCGGTTCAGGCCCAGCAAGCATTGGCCGAACTTCAGGGCTTGAACAATGTCTATCTGGCAGGTGCGTGGATGAAATATGGGTTTCACGAAGACGGACATACCTCTGGCTTGAATGCCGCGCGCGCGGTGATCGACAAGTTGGCGAAAACCACACAAAAGGCGGCTTGATGGCGCAAGGGCGTTTTCAACTCAATGAAGTGAAACTGGCTTGGGGCATGGTGAAACATCACCGTGCACATCCCAAAGCAAATGGTTTTACCACCGGCGCCTGCTTTGTTCGCCTTGTTTTTTCGACTCAATCCGATCCAAAACCCACACATGCTTACCCGGTAATTGACGGCAAGGGTTTGGTGTCGGTGTCGGCACACAATTACGGGTTCGAGGCGCACACGCTGAAGTTTCCCGAGTTTGTTTGCAATTTGGTGCGCAAGATTGAATCGGAAACAGGCTTGGTACTTCAAGGCCCTGTGCATTTGCACACCTTCCCCAAGGTGCTGGGCTACGTATTCAACCCAGTCAGTTTTTGGTATTTCCACAATGACGCGCAACAGTGCCGTGCCGTGATGTGCGAGGTGAACAATACCTTTGGTGAACGGCACTTCTATTTGCTAACAGCCCCGGAAAGCAAGGCCCCATTGAACAAAGGCATGCTGCTGCATGCCCGGAAAGAATTTCATGTGTCGCCTTTTTTCCCGGTATCGGGTCGTTATGAGTTCCGGTTTGTCAGCAGTGCAGACCACTCACTGGCGCGCATTAACTATTTTGAAGGACAAGTTCAACAGCTCAGCACCAGCGTGAGCGGAGAACTGATGCATCCAAGCACCCTGCTTTGGGGTAAAACCTTATTGAAATATGGCTGGTTTACATTGGCCGTGATCGCAAAAATTCATTGGCAAGCGGTGAAACTTCTGCTCAAAGGCGCAAAGTTTCACGGCAAGCCCGCACCACCCCGTCAAACTATTACGCAGACTGAACTCGAAGCATGACTCAAGCCATTACTTTTTCCCAGTTCCAACTGCCCAGCCACGCACCCTCGTCGGCCCAGTGGACCCTGAAATTGCTGACCAAACTGAAAAAAGGCCGCCTGGAGATTGTGACTCCCGAAGGCGTACACCTGTTGTTTGGTGGCGAAGATGACCAACCCAGCGCGAAAATCAAGCTGAACTCGTGGGCTGTGTGCCAGCGGGCTTTGAAGGCAGGCGATATTGGTTTTGCTGAAGCTTACATTGCAGGCGAATGGGAAACACACGATATTGCCTCTGTTCTTGGTGTGTTTCTGGAAAACCGCAAAGCAGTAGAAACCGTTATTTATGGCAGTTTTCTGGGTGGCATTGCCTACAAAATCAAACACCTGCTAAACCGCAATACCAAAGCACAGGCCAAGAAAAACATTCATGCCCATTACGATTTGGGCAATCCGTTTTACCAGTTGTGGCTAGACCCCACAATGACCTACTCCAGTGCATTGTTTGACGGTGACACCAGCTTGAGTTTGGAACAAGCCCAACACGCCAAATACCAAGCCATGCTCAACTACATGAGCCCGAAGGCTGGTGAGCAGGTTCTGGAAATTGGATGCGGATGGGGTGGTTTTGCCGAGAAAGCATGTGCTGCAGGCGCAAACCTGGTGGGCCTGACCTTGTCAACAGAGCAACTGGCTTACGCAAAAGCTCGCTTGGCCAAACTGGGTTTTGCAGAACAAGCCGACTTCCGCCTGCAAGATTACCGGGATTGCCGTGGCCAATTTGACCACATTGCATCGATTGAAATGTTTGAAGCTGTGGGCGAAGAATACTGGCCAGCGTATTTTCAGTCGGTGAATCGCCTTCTGAAGACGGGCGGCAAAGCGGCCATTCAAACCATCGTGATTCAAGACGAATTGTTTGACCGTTACCGCAAAGGCACCGATTTTATTCAGCAGTATATTTTTCCGGGGGGCATGTTGCCTTCGCCCGCCAAGTTCAGAGCCATGGCAGAAAAGCACGGTTTGCGCGTGGTGTCGGAAAAAGCCTTTGGAAAAGACTATGCTGAAACATTGCGCCGGTGGCGAGTGCAATTCATGAAAACACTGGAACAGGTGAAACATCAGGGCTTTGATGATCCGTTCATTCGCACCTGGGAGTTTTACCTGGCTTACTGTGAAGCCGGCTTTGAATATGAAAGCACCGATGTCATTCAGTTCTATCTCGAGAAAGTGGAGAATCAATGAAGTTGTTTTCGGTTCAGTTCGTTCAACGCACATTGCTGTGCCTGGTCTTGCTGGGCACTGCACCCTTGGCGCTGGCCAACAGCGACTTGAATGCCCCGCCCAAACAGGTCACGCAAACCATTGAGAATGCAAAGCTGATGGGTTACGGTACACTGCGCTGGTTTGGTTTGCGGGTGTATGACGGGCAATTGTGGTCGAACGCTGACCCCGAAGGATTTAACTACAAACGTGACCCCTCCTGGCTTGAACTGAAATACGCCCGCGATTTTGAAGGCAGCGACATTGCCGAGCGCAGCATTGATGAAATGGAAGAAATTGGCGCCGGCACTGAGGTGCAACGGCAAGGTTGGCTGGTGAAACTGAACGAGATTTTTCCGGACGTAAAAAAAGGCCACACCTTGAGTGCCCTTTTTACACCGGGCAAGGGAGTTCAATTTTTCCGCAACGGTTTGCCACTGGCCAAAGTGGACGACCCGGAACTTGCCGAGGCTTTCATGGGTATTTGGCTGGACCCAAAAACTTCTGCGCCTGAAATGCGCCGCGAATTGATTGGTTTGAAGCGCTAATACGGCCTCGCCGACATGAACCAACTGCCCCGCACCAGCGCCAAAGACCTGCTGAACTACGGCCTTCTGGGCTGGGCTCTGGGCGCGGTGGCCGTGCCCATTTACATTCAGGTACCCTACCTTTACTCCCGCATTTACGAAGTACCTTCCGCTTGGGTGGGTATCATCTTGCTGTTGTCGCGCCTGCTCGATGCAGTGCTTGACCCCGCCATCGGCTTGTGGGTTGACCGACGCAGCGGCCAGGGAAGCCGCTACGCCCTGCCCTTGCTCTTGGCTGTGCCTTTGTTGTTGCTGGGCATGGCAGGTGTGTTTTTCCCGGTGGGCAATACACCCACGGAATATGCAGCCAGCCTGATGGTGAGCTTGATCGTGGTGCACCTTGGCTACAGCTTTGCCAGCATCGCCTACCAAGCATGGGGAGCAGAGCTTGGCCATACCGACAAAGAACGCTCAACCTATGTCGCGGTGCGCGAGGGCGTGGGCATTCTGGGCGTTGTGTTCGCAGTATCGCTGGCACTAGAGACCCATGCTGGGTTGATATTCACAGTGTTCGCGATCATGCTGATACTGGGCATGTTTTTGTTGCTTAAGTTTTCACCCCAACCCGATCGAACAGCACAACAAGCCGCGAGCCCGTTTGCTGAAACTTTCAACAACGCGCAGGCCAGCGCGGCTGCAGCGCTTCGCAAAGGCTTTACCGACATTGTGCAACCATTGCGTAGGCAAAACTTTCGCAAGTTAATGGGTGTATTTCTGTGCAACGGTCTGGCCGCCGCACTGCCTGCCACGCTGGTGCCTTTTTACATGCGCGATCGCCTTGGATTGGGCGATTCTGATCAATGGGTGCTGGCTGTGTACTTTTTAGTGGGTGCTGCATCCACAGTATTCTGGGTATGGCTGGCCAGTAAAATTGGCCTGGCGCGCTCATGGTTATTGGGCATGGTGTTGTCCATACCCGCCTTCATCATTGTAGTTGTGCTGGGTGAAGGCGACTTGGCAGGCTACCTGTTGGTATGCATAGTCACCGGCTTTGCGTTGGGCGCCGATTTGTCGCTACCCGCGGCCCTTGTGGCCCGGCTGATTGAAGAAAACGGTGAGCGAGGCAAAACCGAAGGGACTTACTTTGGGCTTTGGAACTGGATCAACAAATTCAACCTGGCCTTGGCACCCAGCTTTGCACTGGGTACCTTGCAGTGGTTCAGCTATTCAGCCGACATGGCAAAAGCCGAGTCTTACCAAAGCATGGGCTTGCTGCAACAACTGGCCAATGACCCACTGCTGTGGGTTTATGCCTTGGTGCCTTGCGCCTTGAAGTTGCTGGCCATTGTGCTATTGGGCCGTAGTGGCCTGGCCAGCCTGAACCGAACACCGAATAACACAGCAATTGGGAGTACTGCATGACTATCGCAAAGCAATGGGCAAAACAATGGGCACGCAAACTGCAACTGGCATTCCTTGCACTTGCGGGCGCGCTGGTTTTAAGCGCCTGCGCAAGCCCGCAACCTGCAGACTATGCACAGGAAAAACCGGTGTTGGACTTGAAAGAATATTTCAATGGCACCATTGATGCATGGGGTGTGTTTCAAGACCGCTCGGGTAAAGTGGTGAAGCGCTTCACCGTGGTAATGAAGTGCACTTGGAATGGCAACACCGGCGTGCTGGATGAAGACTTTATTTACTCCGATGGCACCACCCAAAAAAGGGTGTGGACATTGAAAAAAGACGGCAACAAGTACACTGGCACCGCCGGCGATGTGCTGGGGCAAGCCAATGGCGAAACTTCAGGCAATGCATTTCAGTGGAAATACACCATGCTGCTGCCAGTCGACGGCACCACCTATGAAGTGCAGTTCGATGACTGGATGTACCAGATGGATGACAAGGTGATGCTCAACCGTGCCACCATGAGTAAATTTGGCATTGAATTGGGCGAGGTACTTTTGAGCTTTCGCAAACGAGATTAAGAAGGAACCCGCATGAGCTTTAACCCGAAACTAACCCAGTGGCAAAACAAACGGGTGTGGCTGGTGGGCGCTTCCACCGGCATTGGTGAAGCCTTGGCCCGTCAGCTAGACCAACTAGGCTGTAAACAAATGTTGTCAGCGCGCAGTGCAGACAAACTGACCACACTGGCTGGTGAGTTACAACATGCCACCGCCCTGCCCCTGGACATCACCCAACAAACTGCTGTGCAAACGGCTTTCAACAATGTAATCGCCGCTTGGGGTGGCGTGGATTTGATCGTGCTGATGGCAGGCACTTACTCGGAAATGTCGGTTGCAGAATTCGACATTGAAAAAGTAAAACAACAAATCGATGTGAACCTGAACGGCACCATGTATGTGCTGGCCAATGCACTGCCCAAACTACTCGAGCAAAAGTCGGGGCACCTGGCAATTGTTTCGAGCGTGGCAGGTTATCGGGGTTTGCCAAATTCGCTGGCCTATGGCCCCACCAAGGCGGCCTTGATCAACCTGGCCGAGGCTTTGCATGTGGAGTTACAGCCCCACCATGTGGGTGTAAGCGTGGTGAACCCGGGCTTTGTAGACACGCCGCTGACCCGCAAAAACACTTTTCCAATGCCGTTTTTAATCACCGCAGAAAAAGCGGCGCAGGAAATTATTACAGGCCTTGAGAAAGGAGAGTTTGAAATCCATTTCCCCAAGGCATTCACCCGCACCTTGCGCACCTTGCGCATACTGCCGTATTCACTGTACTTTGCTGCTGTGCGCAAAATTACTGCGAACAAAAACAAAGCGGAACTGGGCCATGAACAAAGCAAGTAACAGCACCGGCAAAACAGGCGGCCTGGCACCGCTGGATCGCCAGCAATTGTCTGAACCTTTGCGCAGACTAATCGATTTTTTTGAGCACCTGACCGAGCACACCGTAGCCGACATGCCCAGGTTTTATGCAGACAACGCTTACTTCAAAGACCCATTCAATGAGGTAAACCGGGTGGAGGACATCGCGCGAATTTTTGGCGAGATGTTCCATCAGGTTAACAACCCGCGCTTTGTGGTGCACACTGCATTTCAATCCGGTCAACAAGTGTTCATGGCTTGGGACTTCCTGTTCGAGATGAAGCGTTTCAAGGTGGGGCAAGTGCAGTGCATCAAAGGCTCATCTCACCTGCAATTGAACCAAAACGGCCTTGTTCAGTCACACAGGGACTATTGGGACACGGCTGAAGAGCTGTACGAGAAGATCCCGGTGCTGGGGGGACTGATGCGCTGGTTGAAAAAGCAGGCCGGCTAAAAGAGCCTGAATCAGGAAGGATTCGGCGTACACATGTGCACATAAATGCCTTGTGTCACCAAATCTTCATGCGCTTCATGACATGTCTTGTTAAAATCACAAAGTTAAATCTATTCAGTGAAGGTGGAGCAACATGTTGTATCCAGAGTTATTCAGGTCGTTGGAGTCCGTTCGTTGGAACATGGAAAAGGACATCAACTGGGATCAGTTTGATGCCTCCAAGTTGTCTGAAGAACAGGCCCAAACCATCAAAATGAACGCCATTACCGAGTGGTCGGCTTTGCCCGCTACCGAAATGTTTTTGCGTGATAACAAACACGACAGCGACTTCTCTGCCTTCATGTCCATCTGGTTCTTTGAGGAGCAAAAGCACTCACTGGTGTTGATGGAATATTTGCGCCGTTTCCGCCCCGACTTGCTGCCCACAGAAGAAGAGCTGCACGCTGTGCGCTTTGAATTTGACCCGGCACCACCCCTTGAAACACTGATGCTGCACTTCTGCGGCGAGATTCGATTGAACCATTGGTACCGCTGCGCCTCAGATTGACATACAGAGCCAGTGATCAAGCAAATTTACAAAATCATTTCACATGACGAGGCACGTCACGGTGGTGCTTACCTGCGCTACATGAAAAAAGCCTTGGTCGAAGTGGGCGATGGTGCACGTGCTGCATTCAGCAAAATTGGCGTGCTCATGGCTTCGGCCCGCCGCACCCAGAAACCTTTGCACCCCACCAATTTGCATGTGAACAAAGACCTGTTCCCCAACGACACAGTACAAAGCCGCCTGCCAGACCCCGACTGGTTGGAAAACTGGCTGGATGGTCAAATTCGCTTTGACGCCGACTGGGAAAAGAAAGTGGTTGACCGCATTTTGCACAACATGAGCTTGTTGTTTGAACGCACTTTTGAATCGGTACAAGACCTGAACCGCTACCGCAAGGAAGTGATGGCGCGTTTGGGCGCAACTGAACCGCCCGTTGGCCACGCTGCCTGATTTGATTGCACCATGACAACAACCGGAAAACCGGCTCGCTTTGAAAAAAAGGTGTGCCACCCCAGCGAGCTTGCCGAGCGCGCACAGCAACTAAAAGGCCCCGTGGTGTTTACCAACGGGGTTTTTGATTTGTTGCACCGTGGACACGTCACTTATCTGGACCAAGCCGCGCAAGAAGGGCAAAGCCTGATTGTGGCTGTGAATTCT